>DHAP01000007.1 GCA_002397465.1 Caryophanales bacterium UBA4951
TAGAACGAACCGAATGCATCAAGAAGAGATTGGTCCGTCTAGTGAATTGATAGCTCCACCAAAACGGAACGTATCCGAACCTTGAAAAAGGCTCGGATTTTTGTTTCTGTTGAAAACCATGCTGACTTTGATGAATCCTGTGGCAATTCGTTTTTTTCTGTTTCAGACCAAAGATGCTGATGGATAAAAAGTGAACTTAAAAGTAATAAAACAGGATAATTTAATATACTAACTTGATAAAAATACATACACATAGTAAAATAATGCTATGGATAGAAAACTATATCATGGAAGCGATCAGATAATCGAAAAGCTATTCATTGGCGTTGGAAGCGTCCATAACGATTATGGACTCGGCTTTTACTGCACGACAATCGAGTCGCTTGGCAAGGAGTGGGGAGCGAGGAAAAACGGAGTTGGTTATGTCAATATTTATAACCTCCGCGATGATCGGTTCAGTATTCTCGATCTGACGAAGCCCCCCTTTGACGATGCCCTGTATTGGGTCGCCCTTCTTATGCATAATCGAGACATTTCCAGCGAGCTTAAGACAAATTATCCGCGTGAACTCGAATGTTTGGAGAAAAACTATCTCATTGATATCAGCAAATATGATGTCGTTATCGGCTATCGAGCGGATGATAGTTACTTTCGTTTTCCCGAGGCGTTCGTTCGAAGCGAAATCACTTTCGAATCGCTCAAGAGGATTTTCGATGCCGGCGAGCTCGGCAAACAGTATGTCCTGATATCGAAAAGAGCCTTTGACAATATTAGATTTGTTGGGTATTTCGAGGTAAATGAAAAATACAGAAACGACTACTATTCGAGAAAGGCCGGAGCGGATAAGCTTTTTGCCGACTTACTAAACGAAGACCGCTATAGCGGGGGCAAGAGGCTTCGGGACATGGTGATGGACGATGCAAATAAATAAGGACAATTTTTCGCGTTTGTTCGTCCTGGCAAAGATTCAGAAGACAAATCTTCGCTCCTTTTCCAACATGCTATTGAAATATGGGGGTTTAACGTTAGGGGAAGAAGATGGCGTCCCATCGCTGGCCGCTCTGTTCAACGAAATAACCGGCTTATATCTTCAAGAGGATAAGAGCTATGGGGTGTATGACGATGCCTATTGGTGCGGAACGGCCTATTTTTATTTGTTTGAGAAAACCGGGAAGCCCTTGTCTTATATCCTCCTGAAAATGCCTTTGGATCGATTGATGAAGATGTATGGCGTCTATCACGAAATGGATTATTCATCCGTTTTGGCCCGGTTTAACGAAATTGAAAAAGAAAAAACCATCCTGCGAATTTTGTGCGAGAGAGAAAAAATCAGCGTTCCTCAATTGAGCAGGCGACTCTCCATTAGCGTTGGGGTGCTTAAAAAATACAACGCAGCGGACGAATATCTCTATGCCGCCTCTTTCCAAAAAATCTATCGGATTCAGAAGTTCTTTGAGGTTCCGTTTTCTTTGTTTGCCGAAAAAGAAGCGATAGGGAATCGTGCGTGAGTCTAAACGGGCGTTGGGGGATTTCAATTGCCCTCGGTCTCAAGAAACTTTGCTTGCTTCGAAAAGGAAACGGAGGAAAGGAAATAGGGCAAGCCCAAAGGCCAGTTTTATGTTGGCATTCCGGCGGTGTTTGTTGTTTTATCCCTCTTCTTTGTCTTGGGCACAGAAATTATTTTTCGCCCTGATTAAACGTATATTTGAGCGTACCTTATGAATGTCCATTTAGAAGTACATTAAGAAGGAATGCTTATGCCAACCATCAGCATTGCCGATGCTCGAAAAAACATCTTTGAATTAGGCTATAAATCTAAAGAAGCGGCATCGCCTATCCTTGTGGTGAATTCTCAAAGAAGTAATTTGTTGTGATCTCCGAGGACGATTGGAACGACATTCAATAGACCCTCGCTTTGACCTTGGTTCCCGGCTTGGGAGAGACAATCAAAAAAGCCAAGAAGGAAGACTACTCGAAGAAAAAGCCCTATTCGGAGAACGAAAAGTGGAAATTACGTCATCAATTTTTCTTCTTACGCCGAAAAGGACAAGAAGAAGCTGAAGCAATCCGGTTTTGAGGAAAAAGCCCGGAAACTCCTAAGCGTTATTCAAATGAATCCTTTTCAGGACTCCCATCCCCGCGAAAAGCTAAGGGGGGATTATCAAGGCGGCCATTCGCGTAGAATCAATATTCAACACCGTCTCGTTTAGGAAGACGATGAAGCAAACAAAGAGGTTCATGTTCTCCGGATGTGGACCCATTAAGAATAAGATTGGAAAGGGTGCCTGATTCGTCGTCTTATTTCGGCTAGTTCCGGTTCGGATAGGGAACGGCTTGCTCCACCAAACGGTATATATCCGAACGCAATCTGACTTGTATGGGACTGCGTTGGGAATAAAGCCATGTTTGATGAATACCGAAGACGTAATCACCTAACTTGACGATAGAGGGCGGTCCGAAAGGGCCGCCATTTTCTTATGGGCGGTTTATTGGTCGGTTCTATACCCTGATGGCTTTTATTGACGGCAACGGGAGGCCGAAAGGCTTTCACCCTCCTAAAGATGCTGGCCCATTACGAGCGACACTTCAGATTATTCGATGTTAGTCATTGTCCGAAGACAGCTTTTCGATTCCTTTGCGGTCAAGTCTATACAAAAGCCATTCATGAAGCGGCTTGGCCCCCAAGGAGGCATAAAAATCCTGAGATGGCTTGTTCCAGTCAAGACATACCCAATCCATTCGGCCGCAACCCTTTTCTTTGGCTATTTTGCTCAGTTCGACGATGAGGGCTTTGCCATATCCTTTGTGACGGTACTGAGGGAAAACGAAGAGGTCCTCAAGATATAGCCCTGAATGTCCGACGAAGGTCGAGAAGTTGTAGAAGTACAAAGCGAATCCGACTTCTTTTCCATTCTCGAGGGCGAAGACCACTTCGGCCCGATGGTTGTCGAATATCTCTTCCTTCAAGGTGTCAGGATCCAGTTCAACCTGGTCGAGCATTTTCTCATATTCGGCAATTCCTCTGATAAAACTCACTATCAAAGTGACGTCATCCTTTGTGGCTTTTCTGAACGTCAGGACTTCTTTTTCCATGTTTTATATCTCCTGGATGAGTATAGATGGTTTTGGAGTGTTTTCCTCCAAAAAGAAAGAACGAAACCCAAGTGACTATCAAAAGAGACAGGAGTATTACTTAGGGATGAAAGAAAAAGCCAAACGCATCGTCGACACTCGCTTCGCCCGTCCATCCAATCTTGTCGTCGCCTGTCTAATCGGTTTGGTGTTTCTTGCGGTGGGGATCGCTTTGTATGTCTACTTCCAAAACGCCACAAAAGGTTATTCGCTGATCAACGTTACCGTCGAGTCCATCGATGAGACGGCTGAAAAGATTTACGTCAATTACGAATACGGCGGACAAACCTACACCCATGTTTATTTGGGGGCCTTTTCATCGAACTGGCATGTGGGGGATGTCCTTGAGGCTTACGTCGACCCGCTTAATCCGACCAATATCGTTTCAAGCATGGGAGGGCGCCTCTTTCCGGTTGTCTTCATCGTGATTGGCTCAATCATAGCGGCGGCCCCGATCGTTTCTTTGCTTATCGATTTGTTCAAGGCCCATCCATGGAGTCCGCGTGATGAAAGTTTGAACAATGTCAGGGCCACATTATCGGGCGTTGAGTTTAGCTCTCATGGGACCGGCTTCTATTGCGTCTTTGAGCATAATGGCAAAAGCTACAAAGGAATCCATTCCCATGGCGATGGCCCATTAGTGCAGGAACTATCCAAGAATCACGAGATTTATTGTGATGGTTATATCGACAAAGAAGGGCATTATCGTTTTGATTACGACAAGCTTAACATCGACTTAGATAAGCTCCGCATCGAAGACAAACTGCCGTTTCACCCCGTCTATTCCTCCAGCCAATCTGGCTCAACGATCAATATCCGTCACCATTAACGGAGGAAATCGGCCTTCAATGCCGCTTAATCGACACGCTTGATTTACTTATTTTTGACTGGGGCAGGCGCTTCTTTTTGAGCGAAAACCGCCATTAGGATATGAATGAGAAAATAAGAAAGAACGATGAGATTTCCGATGGTGGCAGTTATGGTCGGTGAGAAGGAATTGGCCATTAGAACCATTCTTCTTCCAAAACATTTTCATTAGGTAAATTCCCACGAATCCCAATTTGTGGTTGATATCACTACATGTTTTCGTTTTTTGAGGGCACAATAAAGGTGTTCAATCTAAAGATTGGATTGAAGGAAGGAAGCAAATTATGAGAAAAACAAACCTCGCCAAGAAATTGGCTTTGCCCTTGGCAGCCGTATTGTGCGCCAGCGGGTTAGTCGCCTGTTCGCAGACCAATCCGTCCACGACGACATCAGAGGATGCCGGAACCAGCGAGAACACCAGTGTGGTGGTCCCCGGGAAAACCAAAGTCGAATTGAGCGGGCCGACCGCCGTTGAGATCGGAAAGACGGTTCAATTGACCGCCACGGTCTATGGGCCGGACGCCAATGTAAGCTATAAGTCGAGCGATGAGACAATCGCCACGGTCGATGCCACCGGAAACGTCAAAGGCGTGACCAGCGGATTCGTCACCATCACGGCGACTTCAACCTATGACGACACTGCGAGCGCGACTTATACCCTCTTTGTTGAGCCAGGCTATATTTCTTCGATGGTTTCCGCTTTGAATAACTATGACGTGGCCACGGGGGTCAGCTTCACTGGCACTTTGGATTTCGCCAATAGCTCGGCCAATAACGCGGATGGGACCAATATCTCGCCATTCGTCTATAACCTCGCTTTAAAAACCAACGCCACCTCAACCGGCGTCTTCGATGCCTTTGATTTCGACTTCTTGTTATCGCCGAATTCCTCACGTTCGCCTGATAACAGCGCCGTCAATGAGACGCAATACGACAACGCCAAATCCTTAATGAAGGTTCTTGGATACGCCCTGAACCGCAATATGAGCATAACCGCCAAAGACATAGGCGTCTCCTATCTTGGCGATGGGAACCTCAACGTCTATCAGGATCTCACTGGCACAAGCGGAAAGCTTGCCACCTTCAAACAGTCGAACCCTTATAAGGCCCTTGTCTCGACAATCACCTCATTAGAGAGCTCTGACTCAGCGGAGAGCAGTTCTTCTTCGAGCGAATCCGCTTCTTCTAGTGACTCATCGCTTATCGACTGGAGCTCAATACTCTCCAGCATCAACTTAGCTGACATCGGCGAAAGCGTCACGGAACTTCTGTCGATAGTCACCTCGGCGGTGAACTCGATGCTGGTTTTCGACAGCAATTCAGTCTACATGAATTCGATTGGACTAAGCCTCGTCAACAGCCTCGTCACCTCTTTGCGTGACACCATCACAAACGACGCGGCTTTATCGTCTTACGCCAGCATCATCAATTCGCTGCTTCCCGAGCAAATCTCGGATGTCCGTTTTACGGTCAATTTGGACGATGATGGCTCCTACACCGGATTCAGCTTCAAGATCGTCGATAACAAGAAGGCCAGCAACGGAGCGACCGAGAGAACGGCTTATAACTACATCTCTCTCAACTGCCCAAGCGAAGCGACCGTCTTAAGCGAAACCTATTTCACGACAGCCAAAGCGAGAGCCAAGGTTGCCGCTAACGACGTTTCTATTTATGCGAGTCTCGAAGCGGGGGCGACCACCATCTCCAACGCCATCACTGACTTCAAGGGCGCTTATAACGCCATCAACTTCTCCAACAGCTTCGAGAATGTCCTGAAGGCTTATAACACCACCGTCTATCCTTTGATCAATGACGTGGTCAATGATTCGCTTTATCCGACCGACCCATCGACATTCTCGGCCA
>DHAP01000019.1 GCA_002397465.1 Caryophanales bacterium UBA4951
TTCTTTTTTCAAAAGGGAAAAACGAGTCTTGAAAAGGGCGACCCCATCCGTATTCTATAGAATAGCAGCAATCTTCATCGTTGATTTTTGGAGGTTCGCCAGTCGGCGAAAAATTAAATATTTCGTAATTTTGGCCAACTAAAGCGAACCCGTTGTCGCTATCAAAATCGAGTAGAACTCCATTTTCGTTCTTTTCAAGAATATGCACTGGAGACGTCTTCTCGATACTTGAGGCATTAAAAGAAGAAAAACTTGGACAAACCTTGCACATGTTGGCTTGAAAAAGTGAAAAATTATCGTAAATAAAGGCGGCCGTTTCGCTAGCATTAACAATCGCTTCATTTATAGGCAGCCCCATTCCCACACACGCATATGAACAAGCCAATGACAAAAATAAAGAAGTAAACATTGCCGTCCCTCAAATAGAGAAACCAGCAAGGATAGTTATTCCGTCAAATTATTGTATGAGGAGATGAAGTTGTAATATGGCGTAGCATCGATTTCTATCGTTCCGAATGTGATTTTGGTTTCGTTTATGTCTTCGATTTCACAGATGAAAGAAGTCTCGGGGTTTGAGGTTCCAAAACAGGCATTTGGGCTTGAAAAATACAAAATCTGATTTCCGGAGACGGAAGAGATTCTGATGCTAAAAGCGTTTTCCAAAAACAAATGAACAAGGAAATACTCATCGTATCTGCTGTTGAAACCATAATAGATGGTTCCATATAAAACATCATCGTCTACAAACGAATAAATAGGCGAGGCGTAATAATATTTTGCGTAATCATGCAAATATTGGATCGGGTCGTCATTTCCTCCCGCTCCGGCAATTTGGCTGCCTTTGTTGTTTATCACCGCTACCGTGGTTGGAATGGCAATGCAAAGAGCCACGCAAGCAGAGGCTATCGGCGTGAGTATCGAAAAAATGAAACGCCTTTTTCTTTTCTTTCCGAGTTCGACTCCGCCGCCTTTTTCGATGGCGCCTTTTGTATCCTCTTCAATAATCGAGTTTTTGATGTTCTTTTCTAGTTCTTTCTCTTCCATATTGATAATACCTTTCTCTCACATGACGTCTTTCGCTACAACGCTGTCATTCAAATATGACATAAACGCATTGTCTTTTCTTAGTTTCCCGATTGCTCTCGTGTAACTGCTTGATGCGGAGTTTTCGCTAATCATCGTGCATTCGGCAATCTCTTTGAAATTCAGTTCCCCGAAAATATGAAGAATTACGATGTTCGCCTCACTCTTCGATAGGCTTTTTCGAATCATGGAACAAGCGTCCTCAATCGAAAGGGCTGAATACTTGTCCTCAGATGGAACGATGTTCTCGTCATCGACCAATATTTCTCTTTTCATTTTCTTATAAGATGAAAAGCAGGAGTTACGGATGGATGCCGACAAAAACGAATGCAAGGAATGCTCGGAATCAGTCTTGAATGATTCGGGGTTTGCCCAAATCGAGGCAAAAAGGGCTTGGACTGTTTCTTTCGCCTCGCCCTCATCGTTGAGATAATAATCTGATGTTGAGAAAAGAATCTTAAAGTATCGATGGTATAAAACCTCAAAGGCGGCTTCGCTGCCATGAGAAATCTTTTTTAGAAGCGCGTAATCGGAAAGATTCTCCAATTTCATTTGCTCACCTCAGCAATAACGAATTTCATTAGCCGTGGCTTTGACTAACTATTCCGCCACTAGGCAAATATCACAATCGAAACGGACAATAAACTCGGATAAGACAATATCATAAGGCAATCGGAAGATAGGCTAGTTCCATATAGGCCAACAGCGGCAGCTTGTCAGACTTACGCCGGATTATTTTCTTTTTTGCCTACTATTGGGTGGGCGGACGAATAGACGCTTTCGAGATAGAAATAAATCGGGCTGATATGGATGAGGGCCCATTCGGACCTCCCATCGTTCTGGAAGAACAAATACGCGGTCTTATCATCTTTTTTTGAATCCTCAAGCAAGGTCTTTGGACTCACTGGGGCGTGGAGCAACGCGGCTTTCCTCTCGCTCAAGATGAACTTCTCGCTGACGAGGAGATAGGCGTAAGCCATGTCGATCCAATACGCGGCCTCGCTGAAGCTTATCGCCTCGGCGGAGACGGCCACCAATTCATCGGCCATCAAGAGGTGGGCTTTATCGAAAGAAGTGATGTCGTCGCATTCGTCCAAGACCTTTAGCAAATTCCTTCGTAAATAGACGAAACAGGCGTTATAGGTGGCCCCATCAAGGTGGTTCGGCTCGGCAAAAACGTCTTTCTCCGCCATCTTGATGGCTTCGTCCTGTTCATTGACGTCCACCAAAAGGATGGCTTTGTCTTCATGAAGAAGGTGGAAGAGGAATCTTGGGACTGGCCTGATGAGGTCGAGGTAATTGGCGTTGGGCTTATAGGAGAGCTTCTCGGAGTTCAAAGAATGGATAAGGTCGAAATACGAGGACATCAATCCCACGCATTTGTTGTTCCACTCCAGCTTCTTCATGAGGTCCCTATCTTCTTTGACCTCAGGTGAGGCTTTCTTCAAATCCATGAGGTTGTAGCTTCCGTAGATCATCTGCCCTTTGAAGGAAAGGGTGAAAGAGGAGCCTGGGAAATCAGGGATGGCGATCATATCAGGGCAGTCATGTAGAAGGACAGCCCCTTCATGGGCGAATATCTCGATGTTATGAATGTCATTTTGGTCCATCGCTTGGAAGCATTGGCCGTTTTTCCTTTTTTCGTCCATCGAAAACGGAGCGCTTTCGACGATGGAGAAAGTCCCGTCATCATATAAGGCGTAGGTGAGACAAGGATCGTTTTTGCCTTTGGGTGGGTCGATCTGGAAGGCGAATATCTCGTTGACGAACTCTTTCATTGTTTATTTCTCCAATCCTTTGAGGAACTTCTCTTTCTCTTCGGCGCTTTTGAAGCTGAAGCTCACCGACAGCTTTTTGATGAGGACGCTGTCGAAACCGTATTTTTTCTTGAGGGTCTCCGATTCATCAGGGAAGGCACTCGGGGTCAAGGAATATTGTTTGGCCAGCTCCTCGGCTTCCCTCACCGAGAGTTTCTCCTCGTGGATGAGTCTCACGACGCTTTCGATCTCCTCGTCGCTGAGGGAGACGATGGCTTTGGCATGCCCATAGGAGAGCTTGCCAAGTGATATCTCTTTGACGATGTGGTCAGGTAGGCGCAATATGCGCATGGTGTTGGTGACCTGGGAACGCGATTGGTGGGAAATCTCCGCCAAAGTCAACTGTGAATAATGGAATCTCTCATTTAAGGCGCTGTAGATGAAGGCCATCTCCACCACGTTCGCGGATCTCTGGTCCCTCGTGTCGGCTAATAGCATCAATAATGTTTCTTCGTCCCCGGCGTCCTTGATGACGACCGGAACCTCATAGAGGCCGGCTTTCTTGCTGGCTAAATATCTTTTTCTACCGAGTATCAATTCATAATGGGAGCCGCTCGGCCTCACGATAAGGGGGTTGTAGATGCCCCTTTCGGAAATGGACTTGGCCACCATCTCGATGTCGCTATTGGGGATCTCGACCCTTTTGATGAAGGAATTGTCATCGATCAAAGAAAGGGGCATCCTTTTGCTTTCGGCGTGCTGATACTCCTTCTCCATCTCGGCGATGACGTCGTTTTTGGAGAACTTCTTGACCAGTTCGCTGAGCGAGGGGTTCAGCTTGCCTTTCTTACTTTTGCTCATTCTCCATGACCTCTCTTGCGACCGCGAAATAAGCAAGGCTCCCCTGGGCGCTCGGGCGCCAGCTGGTGACGGCTTGGCCCCTCATCGAGGCCTCGGGTATTGAGACGTTTCTAGGGATGATCGTCGTGAATGTGCTCTCTTTGAACAAGTGCCTGACTTGCTGGGCGATCTCCGTCCCTAAAGAAGTGGTCTGGTCGTACATGGTCAAAAGGAATCCCTCGATCTTGAGGTCGGGGTTGTAATCGTTCTGGACTTTGTTGACGGTCCCCAGGATGCTCGCCAAAGCTTCCATTGCAAAATACTCGCACTGGACTGGGATGATGACCGATGTCGAAGCGGCCAAGGCATTAATGCTCAATAGGCCCAAGGAAGGCGGGCAGTCGATTATGATGTAATCATAATGATGGCTCAGTTTTTTGAGGGCGTTTTTGAGCATCAAGAAAGGCTCATTCACCACATGCGACTGAAGATAGGAATCCAAAGCCGCAAGACGAAGGTTGGACGGGATGAGGCTGAGATTGGCCTCAGGGGTGATTTTGATTATCGAATTGATGTCGACGTTCTGGTCGGTGACGGCCTCATAGACGGTCTCGCTTAATGAGGTGATGTCGATGCCTAATCCCCTGCCGGCGTTGCCTTGGGGATCGAAGTCGACCAAAAGAACGGATTTCCCAAAATGGGCGAGGGCGCTTGAAAGGTTGATGGCGGTCGTGGTCTTGCCGACCCCGCCTTTCTGATTGGCGATGGAGATGATTTTGCTCATGGTTACAATTCTATGCCCGTGAAACAGAAGTTGGAAGTTCCACATGCTCCTAAAAGCTAAGGAATTCCCTAAGAATGGGACTTCTTTTCGTTAAGGCTGTCTTTTATTGGCGAGAAGTCGGATTAAAGAGGCTTTTTCTCGATGTCGGCCCAGGCCCGGGGGTATTTCCTTTGGGTCGGACCGTTCTTCTTGAAGAGGATGTTGATTCTCTCACCCTCAAGATTCGGGAGAGAGTCCTCATTGACGCTCAATAGCTTCAACGAGAGGGTGGACATCGCGTTCTTGGACTCCCGCAACTCCTCTTTGCCTTTGAGGCCTTTCATGGCTAAGACAAGGCCGCCTATTTTGGCAAAGGGCGAAGATATCTCAAGAAGAATCGGCAAGGGGGCCACCGCCCTCGCGGAGACGAGATCGAAGGAGTCGCGGTATGGGAGTTCCTCGGCCCGCTTATTGATGATTTTGACGTTATTCAGCTCCAGCTCTTTGCATACTTCCTCTAAGAAGAGGCATCTTTTCTTTGTTGGTTCAACGAGATAAAACGTCGATGAGGGATAGCAAATGGCCCACACCAAACCAGGGAAGCCGGCTCCGCTTCCGATATCGGCGACCCGTTTGGAATGAAGGTCCACGTATTTAAGGGGCAAGAGGCAATCGTAGAAGTGTTTCTCAATGACTTCGCTCTCCTCGGTGATGGAGGTGAGATTCATCTTCTCGTTCCATTCCTTCAACAAGGAGGAATAAGAGGAAAACTTTTTTATCATCCCTTCATCGAGTTTGATAAACGATGAGCATAGACTTTGAAGTTCTTCGTAATTCATAAGAGGTTTTTCTTTCTTAGGGAGAGGATCAAGATCGAGACGTCCGCGGGGTTGACCCCGGGGATCCTTGAAGCCTGTCCGATCGAACGTGGCATGACCGCGTTGAGTTTCTGCCTGGCCTCAAGAGCCAAGCCATCCACCTTTGAATAGTCTACCTTCTCTGGAAGGGCGATGTCTTCTAGTTTTGCCATGTTCTTGGCATCGGCCAGCTCTTTTTTGATGTAGCCCTCATATTTGACTTTGGTCTCGAGGGCCAAACTAGAAGCCTCGTCGAAAGAGTAGGGATCGAGTTCCGGCATCAGCTTTTGGATCGATGGGTAATCAAGCCCCGGCCTCTTCAATAACTCATAGCCTTTATGTCCGACGTTCGTGTCGGTGTAGCCCTTGGAAAGAAGGTATTCGGAGCATTCCTTCTTTTTTGAGACGTTGTTGTCCTTAAGGATCTCGATGGCCTCATCGATGCGTTTGTATTTGTTCAAGAAATCCGCGTAACGTTCATCGGAGATAAGACCGATGTCATGGCCATGCGAAGTCAGCCTCAGGTCGGCGTTATCGTGTCTCAACAAGAGACGATACTCCGCTCTCGAGGACATAAGACGATATGGCTCATCGGTCCCTTTGGAGACCAAATCGTCGATCATGACGCCGATATAGCTCTCGTCCCTTCTTAAGATGAAAGGCTTTTCGCCTTTGATCCATAAACTTGCGTTGATGCCAGCCATCAAGCCTAAACCGGCGGCTTCCTCGTATCCGGAAGTCCCGCAGATCTGTCCGGCCCCATAAAGGCCTTCATAGGCTTTCACCCGAAGCGTCGAATCAAACTGAAGCGGCTTCACCGCGTCATATTCGATCTCATAGGAATATTTGAGTATCTCGGCTTTCTCCAAGCCTGGCAAAGAATGGACCATCTCGTCTTGGATCTCGTGGGGCATCCCCGTCGAGAATCCTTGGAGGTAAATGGAATCACCAAACTCATATTCCGGCTCCAAAAAGAGCTGGTGGCGCGGCTTGTCGGCAAAACGGACGACCTTGCTTTCGATGGCGGGGCAGTAACGGGGCCCAATGCCCTTGATCACGCCATTGTAGATGGCGGACTTGGAGATGTTGCCCCTGATTATCTTCAAGGTCAAAGGAGAGGTATAGATGAGGTAACACGGCAGTTGTTTTTCTAACGGGGTGAACTTTTTGGTGAGAAAAGAGAAAGCCAATTCCCCTCCTTGTCCCGGCTGGATCTCGGCTTTGGAGAAATCGATGCTTTCTTTCTTTATTCTCGGCGGGGTTCCCGTCTTGAGGCGGAAGACCTCCAGCCCCATCTTCTGAAGGCATGAGGAAAGCCCGATGCTGGAAGATTCTTCGTCAGGTCCCCCTGGATGGACGTCCTCGCCGGAGATGATGGTGCTATCCATGTAAGTCCCGGTCGTGATGATGACGGCTTTGGAGGTTATCTTTTCGCCATTAGCTAAAATGACGCCATAGACTTTCTTCTCATCGTATAAAAGGCCTTTGACCTCGCACTCTTTTAATTCCAGCCCTTTGGTGGATGACAAAACCGATTGGACATAGGCTGGATAGCCTTTTTTGTCCACTTGGGCCCTGAGGCATTGGACGCCCGGCCCTTTGCCGGTGTTGAGCATCTTGATCTGAAGGGGGCGATGGTCGGCGAATAAGCCCATCATGCCGCCCAAAGCATCGATCTCTCTTACCACGATCCCTTTGGCGGACCCGCCGATATGGGGGTTACAAGGAGTGTTGGCAATCATCTTGATGTTAAGGCTGCATAAAAGGACATGAAGGCCCAGATGGGCCCCCGCCATCGCGGCTTCTACGCCCGCGTGGCCTCCTCCGACGACTATGATGTCGTAGTCCATTGTTATCCTATCGAATCCGACATGTCGAGCTTGATGAGCTGGTTGAGCTCAACCGCGTATTCCATCGGAAGTTCCTTGCTGAAAGGCTCGATGAAGCCCATGACGATCATCTGGGTGGCGTCTTCTTCGCTTAATCCCCTGCTCTCAAGATAGAAGAGCTGTTCCTCGTTTATCTTGCTGACGCTGGCCTCGTGCTCGATATAAGAGGTCCCGTTGAGGATCTCGTTCTTCGGATAGGTGTCGCTCCTAGAGAGGTCATCGAGGATGAGGGTGTCACACTCGACGTGCGAATGGGCGTTCTCGGCCCCTTTCATCATCCTGACGGTGCCCCGGTAATTGGCGACCCCGCCATTTTTGCAGATGCTTTTGGAGATGATGGTCGAAGAGGTGTTCTTGCCAATGTGGATCATCCTGGCCCCATTGTCCTGGAACTGGTTCTTGCCCCCGACCGCGATTGAGATGACGGAGCCCTTGGCCCCATCGCCTTTTAAGATGCAGGCTGGGTATTTCATGTTCCGGAAGCTGCCGATGTTGCCATCGACCCATTCCATGAGCCCGTCATCCATGACCAAAGCCCTTTGGGTGACCATGTTGACGATGTTGGTGCTCCAGTTCTGAACGGTGGTGTAACGGCATCTGGCCCCTTTGAGGACCACGATCTCCACCACGGCGGCGTGCAAGCTCTCTTTGGAATAGATCGGGGCGGTACAGCCCTCGACGTAATTGATGTCCGCGCCCTCGTCGACGATGATGAGGGTCCTTTCGAATTGTCCGGTCTTCTCGTTATTGATGCGGAAATAGCTTTGAAGCGGCTTCTCGAGATGGACGCCTTTCGGGACGTAGATGAAAGAGCCACCGCTCCAGACGGCGCCGTTTAAAGCGGCGAATTTGTTATCCATATAAGGCACGACGGTCCCGAAGTATTTCTTCATGAGTTCGGGGCAGCTTTGCAAAGCCATGTCGGTTGAAAGGAAGATAACGCCTTTCTTTTCGACCTCATCGAGCATGTTGTGGTAGACGACCTCGCTCTCGTATTGGGTGGTGACGCCTGAAAGGTATTTCTGTTCCTGCTCCGGGATCCCTAGTCTTTGGAAAGTGCTCTTGACGGCCTCGGGGACCTCGTCCCAGTTCTGTTCCTCAGCCTGGGCGACCCTCGTGAAATATGTGTACGAAGGAAAATCGATGAATGAAAGATCCGGCCCAAAGGATGGCATGTCCATCTTCTCAAAGGCTTTGAGGGCCTTGAGGCGATACTCAAGCATCCATTCCGGCTCATTCTTGGCTTTGGAGATCTCTCTCACGACCTTTTCGTCGATGCCTTTGCCCGTCGTGAAAAGGACCTTGGCCTTGGTCTTGAAATCGTATTTGTAATCGTTGTCGAGGAACTTGGTGTCCGCCATGCTATTTCTCTTCCTTGTCGAGGAGCTCCATCATCGCCGTCCAACCCATGGTGGCGCAATGGATCCTCGCGGCTTGTTTGGAGGTGTTGATGAAAGCCAAGGCCTCATCGAGGACCGAGGCGTCGTATTCTTTTTCCTCGATCATGTTGAGATACTGGGTGATGACGTATTTGGCTTTCGTTTCGTCTAATCCGATGAGACGGTCGCAGAGGATGTCCGTTGAGGCGCTGGAGATGGTGCAGGCCACCCCATCCCATCTGGCATCCTTGACTGAACCATCTTCATATAAGAGATAAACATCGAAATCATCGATGCAATTGGTCGAAGAAGCGTGCAAAGAAAGATAATCGTCACCGCTCGGCTTGCCTTTATGACGGGGGTTCTGGTAATGGTCCATGATGATCTCCCGCATCAGTTCGGGGGTCAGCTCAATTGAAGTAGGCATCCAAGAACTCCTTTCCGTGCCTCACGGCATCCACAAGCGCGTCGACATCCTCTTTGGTCGTGTAGAAATAGAAGCTGGCCCTCACCGTGGCGACGACGCCAAGGAAATCGATGAGGATTTTGGCGCAATGTTGGCCGCTTCGGCAGGCGATGCCTTTGGAATTGAGATAGGTGGCCGCATCCTGGGCGAAGACGTCCTTGATGTTGAAGGTCACGATCCCAGCCTCGCTCTTGGGGTTGTAGATGATCGCGTTCCCGGTTTTCTCTAATTCCTCGACCGCGTAACGTTTCAATTCTTCTTCGTAGGCGTTGATGTTGTCTAAGCCGATCTTCTCGATGTATTTGATGGCCTCATTGAGGCCGAAGATGCCTTCGATGTTCTGGGTGCCGGCCTCAAAGCGGAGAGGCGGCTCAAGATAGCCGACGTCGCCGCACATGTCGAACTTGGCGTTCATGCCGCCGCCCGTCATGAAAGGATCCGTCTTCTTCAAGAGATCGAATTTGCCATAAAGGACGCCGATTCCGGTCGGACCGCAGAGTTTGTGGCCGCTGAAGGAAAGGAAATCGATGTCCAAGTCTTTGACGTCGGTCTTGATATGAGGGACCGACTGAGCGCCATCACAAACGAGCAAAGCCCCATATTCATGGGCTATTTTGGCCAGTTCCTTGATCGGGGCGATATAGCCAAGAACATTGGTAACCTGGGCCACTGCGACGATCTTCGTATGCTTGGTGATCGTTTTTCTTAGATTCTCGGCGGTGAGACGCCCATCTTTGTCTAGAGGGATGAACTTGACTTTGGCCCCAGTCATCTCGCTGACCTTATACCAAGGCAAGACGTTGGAGGCGTGCTCGGCCTGGGTGAGAAGGATCTCATCGTCCTTGGTGAGATATTTGACGCCATAGCCAAAGGCCACGAGGTTGATGCTGTTGGTCGTGCCGCTTGTGAAGACGACTTCGGTCGGATCGCAGTTGATGAAATGGGCGACGGTCTTTCTTGTCTCAAGGATTTTCTCGTCGACTTTGAAGCAAAGATCGTAGTCGCCACGGTGTGAATTGCTCGTTTCAAAAGAGTAATAATCCTCAACTGATTTCAAGACGCAGTCCGGCTTGAAGGTCGTGGAGGCGTTGTCTAGCCACACAAGAGGATGCTTTTGCATCATCACGTGGTTCCGATACATCGGGAAGTCCTCTCTTATCTTATATGGATCAAAGTTTGCCATAGTTACACTCCCTCCTCGATGGCTTGGTCGATCTTCGAATTGATCGAGTCATCGTTAAAATACTGCTCAATCGGTTTCAGATAGCCCAAGGTGATGAGGCGTTTGGCCTCTTCTTCGTTCACGCCGCGCGATTCAAGGTAGAAAAGATGGTCTTCGTTAAGACGTCCCACCACCGCGGCGTGGCTCGCTTGGACGTCATTGTCGTCAATCTTCAGAATCGGGGAGGCTTGCGCGTCTCCGCTCTTATCGAAAACGATGATTTTGGCCTCTTGCCTGGTCGCGGCTTTTTTGGCCCCTTTATCGATGTGGCTGACGCCAGAGAAAACTAGGCGGCTATCATCCCTCACGATGCCATAGTTTGACATCAGGGCCTCGGTTTCAATTGACGAATGGTTGACGGATGGATAGAACTTCTTGATAGCCCCTTTGGAGGCGATGGAAACGCCATGGAAAAGGCATTTGGAGCCCCTCCCTAGCAAGTTGACGTTAAGAATGAAGGTGAATGATGAGGGCGAGAAATCCGCGAAAGCCCCCTCAAACGAGGCATCATCGTAGACATTCACCGTAATATCGATGTCTTTATTAGCCTTGAAAGAGGCAATATCCAAATGAAAAGACTCACCCTTTTTGACGTCATAAGTCACCTTCTGGAGGTCCTCATCGA
The DNA here is from genome assembly GCA_002397465.1 of Caryophanales bacterium UBA4951. Classification (GTDB taxonomy): domain Bacteria; phylum Bacillota_I; class Bacilli_A; order RFN20; family CAG-826; genus UBA4951. The sequence continues at coordinate 10,882 of DHAP01000019.1, forward strand.
CGTAGAGGGCGAAACTGGTGTTGTCTTTCTGGCTATTTTTTATCATTGACGGCAATCCTAGTGGCGCAGGCCCCAATCGAAACGGTATTCATCGGCACGTCAGTCTCTTTCTCGACCTCGATGCCCAAATCACGTTTGATCCACTCATATCCTTCGGTGTCGATCTTCTCGATCAATTCGACCCCTCCGTTAACGGCGATGCGGCCATTGATGAGGACGGCGGCCCTCGTCGGTTTGATCATGTTATATAGACGGGCGTAATGGCTCACGACAAGGAAGCCAGCCCCCCGTTTTTGCTCTTCTTCGATGGCTTTGGCCACGACGACCATCGCGTCGACGTCAAGTCCGGAATCTATTTCGTCAAGCATGGCGAATTTCGGCTTCAAAAGCTTCATTTGCAGCATCTCGTTGCGTTTTTTCTCGCCGCCAGAGAAACCCTCGTTAAGGTTTCGCTTGCTCATCTCGAAGGGAATGCCCATGGCTTTGTAGGCTGTCTGAAGGGAGGCGTAGAACTCAAAAAGGCTCATCGGTTTCTCACGGTGGGCGTTCATCGCCGCCTTGAGGAAGTCGGCCGAGTTGAGGCCTGGGATCTCCGAAGGGTATTGCATGGCGAGGAAGACGCCGGCTTTGGAACGGGCGTCCACGGACATCTTCAAGACGTCATCCCCATCCAAAAGTATCGATCCTTCCGTCACTTTATAGGCAGGATTGCCCATGATGGCGGCCAAAAGGGTGCTTTTGCCATGCCCGTTAGGACCTAATAGAGCCAGGGTCTCGCCTTCTTTGAGGCTGAGGTCGACCCCTTTCAATATCTCTTTTGAGGCTACTTCGACATGTAGGTTTTTTATAACGAGTTCAGACATACTTTCTCCCTAGGGCGCACCTATTCTAATCCTTGAAGCATAGCGCTTCAAACAATACGGTAACTAAAGTTACACCCATGGTTTTTATAGGCATATTCCTCCATTGCGAAAGAGGCTAAATCTTGTTGTTGCACCCATTCTCTTTAGAGAATAGACTTATAGCGCAATGTTTTGTGCAAGGAGGAGAAAGTCCACGCATATGAAGAATAAGAAACGTGCTCTCGGACTGGTAGCGATGCTTGTTGCGGTCGCCGGTTTATCAGCCTGTGACGAAGTTAGCTCCACTAACAATGGCAGCATCTTCACGTATACCGATGCCGCTGGCAACCGTGTCAGCTACACAGCCGAAGACCTGCTTTCGTATTATCGGAAGACAGGAAGTTCGCTCAGCACCGAATTCGATAAGGTGTATGAGGTCATGATCCGTCGTTATTACGATACGACTGGAAAAGCCACCAAGGCCACCCTTGAAGCCGAAGCCACTTCTGAGGTTCTTTCAATCAAGAACACCGCTCAGAAAACAGCTGAGACCAACGGGACGTCCTATGAGGCTGAATTCGAAAGCCAGCTCTCAAGCGCCGGCGTCAAAAACGCCGAAGAGCTTTACCAGTTGAAGCTTTATAATCTCGAGAAGAGCAAATTCGAGACCGAGCTTTACAACAACTATGGCACTGGCGACAGCACCATCTCTGGTTATGAGGCCATCAAGAATGGCTATTACACCAAAGACGGAAGCAAAACCTACATTTTCCAAAGCGATGCCAACACTTGGGGCATCAGCAATGATGGCTGGATCAAGGAGCAAATGCCTTATCACACCCGTCATATCTTGATCAAGTTCGCCAATGGCAAGACCGGTGAATACACCCAAGACAAAATCGCCGAGAGCACTGGCTCCAGCGAAGGCGGCGAAGCCACCAACTTGGCTCAGGTCATCATTCAGCTCGCGGGCGCTTCCTATTCCACCAACGTGGATTCGAACAACAACCGCACCACCAATATCTCGACCGCCAGCAACCGTCTCTCCTTTGGCTCCATCGCCAAATCCATGAGCGACGATTCCAGCTCGGCCGCCGCTTTCGGCGATGTTGGCTTCATGAGCAAGACCACCTCGTTCAACAACGAGTACAAACTTGGTCTTTACACCTATGAGTCCATCTACAGCCAACGCGAGAAAAACACTTCTTGGGGCAGCCAAAACGCCTACAGGATCACCCCGGGGCTTACTGAGGACGCCACTTCCGTGAACGACGTCGACAGCAACCAGACCCTTGAGGATGGGACCACCATCAACGACTACTTCAACAATTTCTCTTATTCCACGAGCGAAAGCACCTCGGAGACTGGCATCGGCCAGATTCCGTTCGGCGCCGCCGTCGCCCTTCTCGACTACTCGAAAGTCACCAAGGACAGCAATGGCAACGTCGTGAATGAGGGCAATGAGTCCTACTATCCGCGTAACGTCATCTTCAACAAGTACTTCAATAAGCACAACGTCTGCGTCATCACCCCGAACGCCATCTGGAGCAACAATGACTCCGGCAGCAGCGAAACCGCCACCGCCGCCAACAATTGCGCCGATGTCGTGAGCGGCGACAGCGTCGTGAAGCAGAACTTCGTCGGTGAGTACACCTCCGAATATGGCAATCTCCCCGGCTTCAAGACCGATACCACCAACATCCTCCCGCAGTTCCAGCACAACGTGCTCACCAACGAGAGCGGCAATATCGTCTTGGCCGTCAGGACTTCCACCGACAGCTATCAGGCCATCCACTTCATCGTGGTTGAAAGAAGCGCCCTCAGCCAGTATGGCTTAACCGAGAGCAACGGTCAGATCGTCGAGAACACGGATGACTCCGAGTCAACCGGAACCCCGACCCTTTCCGATTACTACACCACCTCGAACCCTGGCGATTCTTCCTATCCTACTTATAAGGATGGCTCAACCACCAAGAACATGACGACCTACGTCAACTACAACAAGACCACGTCCCAGGACTACGCCGACAGAAGCGGCGCCATCACCTCGGACATCAAGAGCTACAATTCAGCCCTCAACACCTACTTCTTCGAGAAACTGGTCAACGATCAGTCCGTCAAGTTCAATGACTCGACCCTCGAGGATGAGATGATGGTCTACTCACAAACCAAACGTCAGAGCGCCAAGGACACCAACTTCACTTCCTGGAAAGATTCCTGGAAGACCTACGCTGAGGTCCTTGAAGCCCAAGAGTCCGCCCGTTTGAGCGGATTGAGCGACGGAAAAGGCAGCCTTCTCACCGAGACGACCGCCGTCCAGTTCAGCGATCCGAACAAAGACACCTCAACCGGTGTTTGGGCGAAAGGAGGAGCCTGCTACTATGGCACTAAATAAAAAGAAGACCTTGCTCGGCCTGGTCTCTCTCGTCGCCGGCGTTTCGATGCTTGCCGGCTGCTCGACAGTCGAAGCCAAACCGACCGCCAGCGTCTATGACGAAGCCATTCTCGACTTCGACAACGTCACCAACAACACGATGGGCGACATCTATGACGCCCTCGTCACCGGAGGCGACACCAATAGCGGAAAGGTGCTAAACAACATCCTATATTTATATAGCACCACCGTTTATGGCAACTTCTTCGACACCACCTCCAACGGCTCGACCGTCAAAGGCCTCAAGAGCGTCGTCGATGAATACGAAGCCGATAATTCCAAGACCTCTGAGATCCAAGCCTTCGCCGATTCATACTCGGTCTATGGCGGCAAGATCCAGAAAGTCGTCAATTTCTATGACGAAGTCCTCTACCGTATCAGAACGACCTTCTTAGGATATGTCACAAACACCTCCTACCAAGTCCGTTCCAAGTTCCAAGAGAAGCTCTTCTACGATGCCCAGACCGAAGCCTATTACGATTTGGCCAACGTCACCACCGTGGGCGGAGTCGACAACTATCCTTATAACCAAGCTTCCAAGCAGGTTGAGGGTTCCTTCCGTCTCAGCGAAGGCTACACCGAAAAAGGCAGCCTCATCCTCGATGGTCAGAAAGAAGACGCCGGTGATGCCACCAACGCCTACTTCAAAGACATCTTCGGGACCTACAAGAACTACATTGAGTTAGCCATCCTTCCGGATATCTACCGCAACGAGCTCACCTCCCAGTATCTTTACACCCAGAACTTCGGCCAGCTTAAGATGACAAGCGAGCGCAAGATCGATTGCATCACCCTTCCGAAGAACGCCCAGTATCCTGACGCCGTCAAGAACCTGGTCCTTCAATACAACCAGAAGGTCATCGTCGCCGGCAAAGACATGGACGATTATGGCTTCAGCTATCTGAACACCCTTTATAGCGGCGTTCTCGATGGCCTTGACACCGATCATCTCAACTTGGCCACCGAGATCTACTCCGCCGCCGGATGGACCACCTCAACCCTCAACGGCTCTGGTGCCACCTTCTACAACGAATCGGCCTATGGAACCATCTGCCAGAGCTACAACAAGCTCACCGACAACCGTTTCACCGATGACAGCTCCGTCAGAAGCGACTTCACCAATAGCGGCGCCTACAGCGTCGACACTGGCTTAGCCATCAAGACGCAGGCTCTCGTCGCCACCGACAAGACCACTCATGGCTGGTACAGCTCATCGAGCGCCGTCAGCGGTTTGACCGATACCATCAAGAAGCGTCTGTTCAAGATTCAGGTCGCCAACGAAGTCGATTCCGTCGACTGGGACAGCGCCTCTAAATCCTATCAGGATGCCGAACTCAGCTATGGTTACTACGTCGGAGGCAACTATTACCTCGTCCCGCAGGACCGTGAGTCCACCGAAAAGTATCCTTACATCATGGAAGAAAGCGGAAGCTACTACATCGTGAAAGTCGATGAGGCAGTCAAGGCCGTCAAGATCACCGCCACCGATTCCACGACTGGCAGCGGATCCTCTCAGTACTATGATTCCATGGCGAAACATTCCTCGAGCGAGACATACTATGGCGAACAAGTCGCAAGACAAGTCGCCTACTCCCTCTCGACCAGCGACACCTGGAAGAAAGCTTCCAATCAGTACTACGTCGAGCAGATGGCCTTGGTCTATCATGACGATTACGTCTATAGCTACTTCAAGTCCACCTTCCCCGATCTCTTCGACTGATCTGTCCAACAAGGGCTGCCATCGGCAGCCCTTTTCTTTACCACCGCTGGAAAAGCCCATTATAATGGAGCCAAAGAAGGTATCAGCATGAAAGACGTATTCTGCAAAATCATCGATGGGGACATCCCCTCGGTCAAAGTCTATGAGGACGACGACGTTCTGGCGATATTGGATATTTCCCAGACCACCAAAGGCCACACGCTCGTCATCAGCAAGAAACACTATGACAGTTTCCTTTCGACTCCAAGCGACATCGTCCACAAGGTCTATGACGTCGCCCAAAGGATCGCCCAGGCCGAAGTGAGCGTCCTCGGCGCCAAAGGGGTCAACATCCTGACCAACGTCGGCGAGGCCGCCGGACAAAGCGTCCCCCACTTCCACGTCCACGTGATCCCAAGGTATTTGGGAGGAGAGGGCGGCTTCCAGATTTCAATGAAAGCCCAAGACACCTCCAAGATGGATCTGCCTCTATTGGCCCATACCATCTCAAAAGAGCTTAAATAGGCCATTTAAAGCAAGATAAGGCTTCTATCCTATAATTTAACAAAGTCTAGCGAAAGCGCGCCCCACGGCGCGTTTTTCGTTGATGTTGCCCAGAATTGCTTTGTAAGCGCTTCCACGAAAGGACTTTTAAGGCTATATTGTGGGTGAAGGAAGTCAACAATTCCTTCATTGGACTAGCAAGACAGGGCTAGTAACGCTTCGATAGGCAATTTCTTGGGAAGGCTAAGAGACTGCGAAGTAGTCGGAGGTTAAAACCAAGAAATCGCTACGAAAAAGGCATCTCAATCAAGCGGAGTGAGATGCCTTTCTTTTGGGCTCTACTGAATAAAAGGCGGGGTAATTCCCAGGACCCCACACTTTAGTCAGCAGTTTTATCCGTTTCCGCCCTCAGCCAACGGCAAACGACGGCTTTTGGAGGAGAAGGAATGGCGATCAGCGTGATATCCAGTCCCCATATCGCTTTTTCCATTTTTGCCTGATAGCCGCCTGACGAAAAAAAGAGGGCCCTTTCGGACCCTCTTGCCGACCCCACTGTAAATTCAGTAGATTCCAGCGCATTTTTCAGAAACACACTGAAACACACCTTTTATTCAGTAGAGCCTATATTTCAAGTGACTTTATGCATTCACAAAACAGACCAATTTATTTAAATTTAATCAATAGCAGTTATTGGGTAAAATTCTAAATCTAATCCCCAAGTAGGTGATATGCCTTTCTTGCTATTTTCGGTATAGTTTAAACTAAGCGATTCATCTCTATTTTCTGAAAAGTAACCGCAATCCACGAAATTTTTTCTCATCTGTCTATAAGACATCCCAGTTACTATAAATTTATCTAAATCAAGCAATTCAAAATGTTTTTGTTTAACCTTATATTCATCTTCAATAAAGCCATCCAAAACATCAAACTTAGCAACTGCCATATATTTATCACTATATATTCTAGTTACAATGAAGTCTGAGTATGGTTTTTGATTTAAAGCTACAAAGTCTCCAACTTTAAACATTGTTTATGCCTTCTAAATTTTATGGATTGAGATTGCTCTGAAGTTTGTGTAAACGCAATTTCCTGATCGCATAGATATTAGTCCTCGATTAGTTTCTCATCAATATGTTCCCTCCCACGGATAGTTCTTTTGCCTACCTTATCGTTATAATGTAAGAATATTGATACTAGGCATTTCTCCATCGCCTCTTCATCAACGAATTGAATGTGTTTCTTTAATAGTCTTTTTATTTGTTTGTTGAAGCCTTCGATACAGTTGTTCGTATAGAGCTTGCCGCGCAGACTCTCGTGGAACGAGTAGAAGGCGAACACCTCATCTAGATTAAGAGAATCACCCCATCTTTTTATTGATGGGTACTCGGCCCCCCATTTCGCCAGAAACCCCGCGAACCCAGTTAGGGCTTCTTTTCTAGATGGCATCTTCGCTAAAGCCATGAAGCCATGCATGATCGGAGCTCTATCAGAGGGCCTGACCTTCGCCCCGAGGTCACGGGCTAGATGGACGACACACCTTTGATGGAGGGCTTTAGGGAAGGTCTCATCAATTACACTGTCGATACCCGCCAAACCATCACTTACAACAATCCTGGCACTTTTCATGCCCCGCTTTTTGAAGCTTTGGAGAAGCGATGTCCATTCTGTCGCTGATTCTTGTGGGGTTATTGACCAGCCAATCACCCGCCTCTCACCTTCCATCGTGATACCCATCGCGATGTTTATGGCCTCCTTTTCAACCGTCTTACGTCTAAGGGGCACGTAGGTCGAATCGATGAAGATGGCCAGCCAATCCGCTTCGATCGGGGATGTTCTGAAGGCTTCGACGTCCTCTTTGAGGCAATCCGTTATCATCGAGACGGTGGACGCCGGGTAGCTGCTTTCGTGGAGGAACCCCACGAACTCGGAGATCTCGGAATCCGCCGTCCCCGCCGAACAGGGCTTGGCTACCGTCTGCCCGATGTCGTCGGTCCTCCTTTGGTAGGGCTTCAGCAAGGCGGTCGAGAACTCCCCGTTCCGGTCCCGGTGGACGTCGACCGCGATATCGCCATAGGGCGTCGATATCTTCCTTTGGCAGTGCCCATCCCTTGAATTGCCGGCGTCTTTTGCCTTTCCTTGCTCCGATTTGCCGTAGCCAAGCACGAGAAGGCCGCCCTTTCGCGGAAGGCGAGGAGGGATCTCAGATGCCCGGATTGTCAGATCCCGCTCTGGCACGACGGAATCCGGAAGGACGGGGTCAGGATAACCAATGGCATAGCCGAGGCGATAAACAACGTCATTAAAACGATCATAAAATCAGCCTACGGGTACCGCAATTTCGACAGGTTCCGCAAACGAGTGATGCTGATAGTCACCTACTCGAAAAAGAAGTGAGAAAAGAGGGCTCGGCCGAGCCCTCCTCCGTACCCCACTGTAAATTCAGTAGTTTTCAACGCATTTTTCAGAAACACACTGAAACACACCTTTTATTCAGTAGAGCCTTCTTTTGCCTTATTGGCTGATGGTCTTCGTGCCATCGCTGCAGATGACGTTGACAGTCGACCTATTGGAGATCTGATAGGACGACAATGTGCAGGCGCTCGCCCACTCACTGAGGGTTCCGGCGTAATGGATGTTCAAGCTGACGCTCGCGTCTCTGACGGTGAAATTATATCTGCCGAGAGTGACGTTCTTCGGCAGATAGATGTCCGTCAAGGAATCGCAATAGGCGAAAGCGCTGTTGCCGATGTTGAGGCTTGAGCAAGAGCTGAGGTCAATGCTCGTGAACTTCGTGTCATTGTAGAAAGTCTCGCTTGGGATCGTGATGGCGTTGCCTGGCGAGGAGATTGAAAGAGTCTCAAGCGAGGTGTTGTTCTTGAAGACTTGGCTTCCGAAGGTGATTCCGTTTTTGCCATATAAGGAAACGCTCTTGAGAGCTGGGCTGGTGGAATTGCCAAAGAAAGCGTAACTGCCAAGGCTCAAGGTGCCGTCACTGCTGATGGAAACGCTAGATAATGATGGGCAGCCGCTGAAAGCGCTGCTGCCAATCGATAAATCGTTGGTCGTGGCCACATCGAGGGTGGAAAGCTTCGTGCAGCCATAGAAGACCTCGCTGCCGATCGAAGAGACGCTCGAAGGAAGAGTGACGCTAGTAAGAGCGGTGTCGCCCTTGAAGGCCTGATCGCCGATGACGAGGTTATTGCAGCCGGAAAGATCAACCGTGGTGAGGTTGGTGTTGTTCATGAAGACGCCCTTGTTGATTGTTGTAGTGTTACTATCGGTGTCGATCGTGATGGCTGTGAGCTTGTTGTTGCCAGTCTGACTCCAGTCATTGTATTTGACAGGATCCACGGTGACGTTGATGGAATATGATTTGCCATCATCGCTCACGGTTACGCTGCCATCTGCGCATTCGACGGTGCTGCCGGCGTAGTTGGATAAGACTGAGGAGTTGGTGAAATCGCTCATGACCGATGAGACGACGGTCCCACTGCCGAGGTTGTATTTCATATGGACGGTGCGTCCATAGTTCCAGTTGGTGCCTTTGCTCACCGCATCCCATTGGGCTTTGGTGCCGCCGAATTCGATGGAAAGAGGGACGGTGCCATCATAAATGGCGAAGGCCGTCTCGCCGATGCTCGTCAAAGTGCTCGGAAGGCTGATAGACTGAAGCGCTGGGCAATCGCTGAAAGAGGCACTCTCCAAAGACGTGATATTGCCGTTGAAGGTGATGCTCGATAAAGAAGAGCAAGACTGGAAGCTGCTTTCTTGGATCGAGGTGATGCTAGAAGGGATCACGACATTATTCAAAAGGGCGTCAGAATAGAAAACGTAGGCCCCTAGCGAAGTGAGGGAGTCGGACAAAGTCACGCTCGTCAAGGATAAACAATTGCCAAGGGCGAAAGCGCCAATCGAAGTGGCTTTTGATAAATCAAGGGTAGAAACTCCAGTGCCATTTAGGGCCGAAGACCCGATTGTAAGAGGGACGGAAGGGAAAGATAGCTCAGTGATGCTAGAGCAATCATAGAAAGCGCCATTCCCGATGCTGAGAGAGGCGGCGTCGGCGGCTGATGAATAATAAGATGAGGCTTTGAAAAAAGAAACCTTGGTCAAATTTGCGCATTCAGAGAAGGCATAGTTCCCGATTTTGGAATAAGAGGTCGGAATATAGACTTCTACCATCTTGGTTTCGTGTTGGAAGAAATCCGAATTTGAGGCAAAGTCGGAAATGCCGGAAATAACGGTCGTTCCGCCATCGGTGATCGGAAGGAAGGCCGCGGAAATGTCACTAGAATCGTTCTTGCCCTTTGTGGCCACTCCAGACTTGATGGTGAAACCGTATTTGCTGCCTGAGAAAGGATCGCTGAAATCCGCGGTCCCGTTTTTGATATGAAAGAAACCGCCATCGACCGGATAAAAGATCCAGCCCCCTGCCGATCCGTTGATTGAGATGACTTTGTTTTCGGCGCTTTCGCCATAAGTCCAGGCGGCGTAACCGACGCCGGTCGAGATACCAGCTATCGCCAAAAACAAAGAACCGGCCAAGATGATTGATCGGTTAGTCTTGTTCATGCGCCCACGATATGGGCGTTATCGTCAAAGAGAATGAGCATTTCCATATCGTGCTCCTTTCTGAAGGCATGGTGAACCTTCATAAGTCGTGCGCCAATTCCTAATTTCCTGGGTTAGGCTTTGGTGATGTGGTTTTAGTCACGAAGTTATCAAGCAGACTGGCGTTTTGCCAATCCGTCCTAATATGTTATTAGTTTAATCCTTTTTAGCCCGTTGTAAGCGATTTCAAAAATTGTGGTAAAAATGGCATTTATTTAGATGGCTAGTGAGCATTAGGCAATAATAGTAGCCATGGTCAACGAAAACTGACAGCCATTAAAAAGCACCTGCTTTGTTCTCTATGAAATTATTTACAATTGCTTAAGGCTAAATAGAAAGCTACATCGTGTAATTGGCGGTAATGGACACCGACCGGTTCTTGGCGTAATTCGCCTTTGCCACGCTGTTGGTAAAGGTGTTCTTTCTGCCGGCATAGTAAACAGATAATTTGCCGCTCTTACCAGGATTCACCGAGAAAGCAAACGAATACGCTCCTATCGATGTCGCGTTCTTTGGAACATAGATTTTATTGAGAGAAGTGCAATCATAGAAAGCATATTCATCGATGATGAAGCCGACCGTGATCGTGTTGAATCTCGCAGTGGTAAACGAAGAATTGTTGCAACCGTAGAAACTCTTTTTTCCGATTGAGGCGATATTGCTGGCAAACGTAACCCCGGTAAGGTTCGTTTCGTTAATGAATGTCTCATCTTCAATCTTCGTGGCGGTGTCTTTGAACGCCACGCTGTAAGTGAGATACGTCTGGGTCGGGAACGAAATGGTCGCTTCAGTCGTATCAACGCTGAGTATTCTCCCTTTCTTCCAGTCATCACCGGCGTTTTTGGTGAGAGTAACCCAATTCTTGACGCTCCCTTGATAAGTGATTGGGAACGTGGTTGTTTTGGAGTAGTCAGTTCTGAAAGCGCCGGTCCCGATGCTTGTGACGTTCTCGGGGATCGTTACGCTAAGAACATTGTCATTGCCTGGATAATACCCATATGAGTCAAGGGTGCCGGCAAAGGTGTAATCCTGAATCGTGGAAGCAAACGTGTTATAGATAACCGAGTATTCGAAATCAGAATCCGAAGCATACACGATATCGCCGTCAGTGCAGGAAACGGTAAGGCTTCTGCCATAATGCCAAGACGAAGAAAGAGTGACGTTGTGGATCCAGTCAAATATCGAAGAGCCGTAAGAAATGGTCAAGTCGGCATAAGTCGTCGAGTAGGTTCCGAATGCGTACTCAGAGATGCTCGTCAATGTCGCTGGAAGGTCGATCAAAGAAAGATCGTCAAGACCGAAGAAGGAGGTCACCCCGACGCTGAAAGAGGTGGCTTCGCTAGCCCCACCGATAGTCGGAGTGTAGGCGTGGATTTCTTTTAGGTTAGAGCCATCCACGCTATAAAATGCGGCGTCCCCAAAAGACGAATATGAAAGCGGGTAGTAGACCTGAATGACGTTCGTTGGGTTTGCTAATGAATAAACATAATTGCTGCCAGAGACGACCAAATCGATGCCATCGTAGACGTGGCTTCCGTTATCGGCCCCTGTCGTCGTTGGCAGATATACGCAGACATTGGTGCCTGATGGGTTATCAGCTGAGCTGACGTAATACTTGCCGCCGCTCTCTTTGGTATTGAAAACGGCTGGCGTCACTTGTTCGTTCCAATTGACGCTCCCGTCGGCGTTCATCTTGTAGAAGGCGCCGTCTTGCTCATAAGTCCAATTGTCCCCTACCGTCCCGCCTATCGTGACACGTTCGTCATTGGCGCTGCCACTATAAGTCCAGGCGGAGAAGCCGATGCTCACGGCCGCGAGAGCCAAAGCGCAAAAAGAAAGAGAAGAAGCCACGACAAGTTTGTTGATGTTAGTCATTTGCTTTTTGTCTCATGTTTCGTGTTCCGAGTTCCCATGAGACGCCCCCCCTTTCTTTTGCATTTCTAAACATAGCCTTATGGCTATAAGCCCATTGTACATGAATAGAAACAAATTGCCACTTTAAGAACTGAAGGCAAAAAACTAATTAATGACCACTAATAAACTTAGTGGCAATTATGCCAACACCAGCGGATATTTCTGAAGATTGTAAATGTAGATTCTTAGATATCGAAGGAGACGCTTTTACAATCTATCAGGCGTTATAGCTGACGGTCAAGGCGCTTGAACCTGTTCGGTTAGAATCCCATCCGGTGCCTTTGGTGACTCTAGACCAAGCTCTCTTGTTTCCGGCATACTTGACGCTTAAGGCGGTCGTTGAGGCGTCCTCCGTTATGGCGAAGGCAGAATCCCCAATGCTAGTGAGAGAAGTCGGCAAACTGCCGACACTGCTGAGCCTAATGCAGTTGTAGAAGGCAGATTGGCCAATGCTAGTGAGGCTGGAGGATGAACCGAAAGTGACGGATATCAACGCGGTGTCGGTGTCGAAAGTGGAATCCTCAACTGTCGTTGCGCTGTCATAGTAGGTGACAGTCTCCGGATAGTATCGGGAACTTGCGTTATATGAGGATGAATCGTAGTAAATGCTGGCGTCTGAGCACTCGCCGGTGATGTTGCGTTTGTAACACCAGTCAGTTTGTTTGTTGACTTTGGTCATCCACTGTTTGATCGTGCCATCATAAACGATGGTGAGAGGAACGGTGTCAGAGGCTTCACAATAGAAAGCGTCATATCCGATGAAGGAAAGCGAAGAAGGAAGCTCGACGTAAGATAGGTTCTTGTCGCCGAAGAAAGCGCAGCCGCTGATCACCAAAGATGAGGCGGTCGTCGAATCGTCACCATAGAACTTGATGGTCGTTAAGTTCTCCATATAGCAAAAACTAGCCCAATCAATGGCCTCGTATTGCTTTGGAATGTCGATTTCGGTGATGCTGCTGGCGTTGGTCAAGGCCTTGTAAGGGTCCTCACTCTCGTCATAAATGCTGACTCTGGTAATAGAATCAATCTGTGAGGAGTCCTCGCCGTTGACAAGTTGAGTCGGCAAAATCAAAGTCGAAGCGTTCTCGCTGTTGTCTATTTCATAGAGGGATCCATTGTTGTCTCCTCTATCCGATGATGAGCCATTTTCATAGGTTCCGTCGACATGTTCGCCGCCAGAATCAACGAATCCGCCATCGCCTTGCTTAGGGAAAACTAGCGTCCAAGTACCGACTTGGCCGTCGATGTTTACCGTGGCGGGATCAGCGCTGGTCGAATAAGTCCAAGTGGCATATCCAACTCCGAAAGATAGGACGGCGATACCACAAAAAGAAGCGGCCAAAGCCGTTATGATCTTGTCGATGCGCTTCATAAGAGCACGATAAGTCTATATATGAACGAAGTCGAATTCTCTTTGTTTGACATACCGTGTCCTTTCTTGGCGGGGTCGTGATCTCACGCTCTCAAAATAGAGAGCTCCGCCATAATTGATGAGTGCCGATTGACCAACGGATTTTCCTGGGATCGTTAAGTGTCGGCGTTAGGATTGGATGCGCTGCTAAGATACATCTCAGCGAGCATAATTATATTCTTCCTAACCATAGGTTCTAGTGGTTTGGAAACCCCTATTTTATATATGAGTTACCACTACGTTATGAGTGCTTAAAAAGTCCACGCTATTTCTCATGTTTTCAGCATTGTTTCAAAAGGTCTTTCAAAGTGAGAAAACAACAATTTTACAATTTAACGATAGGCTCTAAAGTGTTGATGTGGTCGACTTATTCAAAAATGTATTAATCGATATATCAATAATTATCAAGATGAAATCCATGACTGTTACCACGCGATGATTTTCATCATATAAATGCATCGAATCAGCAGCCTCAAAACAAGAAACGAAAGGGAGCCCTCACCTGAGCTCCCTTATTGCAAGACCGGCCAGGAATCCGATCCATCTAATGGACTTACTTTTTGACGTTCAGAGTCTTGTCGCTTTCGCCGGCAATCTCTGTGTCGTCTCCTGATTTGACGATCTTGACGAAGACCCCGTTTTTCTTGGAGAAGACCTTTTTGGGCTTCTCTTTGACCTCCGGTTTCTTGGTCTCGACCTGCGTCGCGGTTGGCGTTTCCGCCGGTTTGACTATATCTTCCTTCGCCTTAACTGGCTCAGGGATAGGTGTTTCCTTAGACTCGATCGGCTTGGCGGCTTCAGGTTTCTTTTCCTCAAGCTTCGCTTTGACCTCTTCGTGTCTTTCGACGATCTTCTCTTTTAGTTCGGCATTGTTTTCTTTTATCTTGGCTTTGACTTCTTCGTTATGGGTAACCACTCTTTCTTTGAGCTCACCCATCATGTCACGGAGCTCATAGCTATCCCCCGCCCACTTGGAACGGACTTTAGCTCTGATGTCCTTGATGTCGCCATAGACGGTAAGACGATGATGATCGATGTCTTCCCACCGCTCATCGTATTGTTTTTGGATTCTGCCAGTATAAATCGTGGACAAGCTGACCATGATAATAGAGGCGAGTACCGCGTAGATGCCGAACGCGCTCTCGAAGAAGAGAACGAAGTATCCGACTTTGGCGCTCTTGGAGGTGCCATCATAGACACCATTGATCTGCGAATAAGAGACGGCTTCGGCGTCACGCGAGTTATTCGCGTCACCTCTGAAGTTGTAATAAAGGCTCTCTTCGCCGGTCGTTTCATCGGTTCTGAGACCGACATAATAAAGACGGTGAATGATGTAACTGCCCTTATAGGTTCCGGTGCTAGCTTTATACGCCATGACCTTATATCTATATGGCGATGATATTGATCCATCCGCGTCCTTGACGGTGCGGTCTGGAACGATCGTGTCCTCGCTCGGAGTCGAATCCAAATAAAGGATGTCGCCCCTGGAGAATTCCTGGGAGACCATCTCATCGGTCAAATAAGCTTGAGTGTCGCGGTCATAGACTGTCGACATGGAATCGCTGGCCACGACCATCGCGGTCCTGCCACCGATATAGAACAACTCGCCTTTGAAATGCGTTACCAAAGCAAAAATCATAATCACGAGAGCGGCTCCTGCGAGAATGTATGACAAAACACTCGAGAAGACGTTTGCTATCTTATAAGACAGCTTACGTGATTTTTCCTTGTCTATCGAAATCTCTAAATCTCTGTTTCCGGCTGCGATCATCTCCGATTCGTTGACACGAATCTGATGGAAGACGACCCAGGCAAAAGCAAAGATAACAACAGTCAATATGGCAAGGATGATTATGGTAGCTAAAGTACCGATATCCATCTTTATGTCCCTATATTTAGTTGATGATTTGCCTAATTAAACAAAATAAGGACCAGACACAAGATGTGCCTGATCCTTAATCTTAACGTAGTAACTCGGCAGAATCAGGCCGAATGATTAGGCGTTGTAGGCAGCACTGAAGGTGATGACGATCTTCGAATCAGCAGCTTCGACAGCAGTCTTCATCGCGTCATAGGCCTTTTTGGTCTGAGGAGCAGCGGCCTGAGTGAACGTAACGGTCGGAGCAGTAACAGCATCGCCAGAAACCCAAGTGCCAGCGGCACCAGCGGTGATGCTGACATAGTTGGCTAACCCGCCCTCGACGGTGATGGCATAGGTTAAGTCGTATTCAGACATAACGAAGGGGGCTCCGGCGGCTCCGGTTAAGGTAGCAGAAGCAGACCAAGCGGTCGTCCAAGTGACTTTGCCAATCTGAGTGTTGCCTTCCTGATCGCCATCGAGGCTGATAGCTCCGGCAATAGACGGGGTGATGGTAGCGGAAGCTCCAGCAACTCCCCCGGCGACAGCAGAGACGTTGCCAGTCTTAGCATCGACAGCTTCTGTGTTGTAGGTCCAAGCGGCGAAGCCACTGCCAATGAGTGCGAGGCAGCCAAGACCAGAGATGAGAGCGACTTTGTTGGTGAGTTTCATAATTAATTAA
>DHAP01000020.1 GCA_002397465.1 Caryophanales bacterium UBA4951
AATAAAAAGAGCTGAAAGGGGTTCCTTTTTGTCTTTTATCGGCCCTCCTCATTGAATTTTCTTTTGTTGACCCACGCTCTAAGAATGAGATAGACAAAGGCAAAACCCACGAACGCAGCTAGCAAAACGCAAAGAAGAGGAAAAACATCGACGTCGAAAGAGCCGCTTGAAAAGAAATTTTGCTTAATTGCCTTATCAAATGCGAATTCTAGAAGAAAAACACCTAGTAATGCGCTCAAGGCGCTATAGGAGACCAAAAGAAGGACGCCTGAGCCATAGGACGTGGAGACGTCCTCCCTAGGAAAGCCAAAGACATAAAGCATCCGTCCCTCTCTTTTGTTCTCAATGGCCGAAAGAAATGAGGATGTGAACAATAGCAAAAGGCTGATGGAGAGGCTCAAGATACTCGCGAAGCCCAAAACAAGCCTCACATAGGAGACGACCTCCTCGATCGAAGACTCGATTTTCTTATTTGGGTCAATGAAACGGTAGTTAGGGTATTTCGCACTGAGCTCCTTGATGGCAGAGCCAGCTTTTTTCTCGTTTGCGTATCTAAGTATCACCTTGTCGATCTCAAGTCCGAAAGAAGACATCCCGAGGACCTCCCTCCAGAAATCGACATTGAAATAGGAATCCCCATAGATGACGTCTTTGCCTTCTTCATCGACGACCCCCACCACCTTCACTTCGGCAAAACGATAATCCCTTTCGAGGCGTTCACCGACGATCTCGCTTCCAAGCATTCCAGCCAGATACACGCTCGAAGGCTTGTCGAATGATTCATAGAGTTTCTTTGAGAGGACTATCTCTTCGACCCCCACTGGTTTTCTTCCTTCGACGAGTTTGGAAAAGTCACTGGAAAAAGAAAGGCAGGAAGAGACGGGTTTAAGGTAAGAGCCGACCACGCAGTCGGAGGGAAGGGAAGGCTCGCCGTTGATGTCGTTTATCCTAATTGAGGAGACCGTGTCCACCACCCTTTCGATGGAACTCTGGCTCTTGGAGCAATAGAAAGGATTGGCGAACCCTGACGCGAAAGCCTCAGGAAAGGAAAAGTAGCTGCCGGTCGTGGAGAAATGAAAGCTCGAGAAGGCTGAGTTAGAAGAGACATCCTCTATGAGCTTCCTAGGCATGGAGTTCTTGTTGGTCAGATAGACATAAAAACGCTTGAGTTCGCTCGGCTTGTTTTTTAGGCAATGTGTCCTCTCATATTGATAGGAGCAGCGTTCGAAGACATAGTCATCGACGTTCGCGGCCTCTCTGATTTTGCTGATGAACTCGTACCCGGAAAGACGAGGCTCCAGATAGCAGGCTTTTTGCATGATCCATGGATAGCTATTATCCTCTTCGTAGGAAGAAGGGAAGCGCATCTTTTCCTCAAAGACCCATTTGTTCCATCTATGGTTGTAGTGATAGATGGTCGGCACTTCGCTTTCTTTGATGGCGACTAAGGAAAACAATTGTTCATCCACGTAAGTCCACGAATCGTTTTGAACCTCCAAAAGGAGGGACAAAGGGTTTGTTGAAAGATAGTCCCCGAGGCTTTCGTAGTTTCGAAGTATCTTCAGATGGAAGCATAAGGACGCCATCGAGGCATAAGGTAGTCCCATCACGATTTGGTCGTCTTCCAAACCACTTGGCGTCGAAGGGAAGAACTCATCCTTTTCGAGGTCCAGCCATAAGAAGTCATTGACGCTTCGGCTCGAGAATCCAGGAAGGACATAACCATCGTTTTTACCAAGGACCCTAAATTGGTTGTTTTCGGGGAAATAGCTCTCAAAAGGCGAAAGATAACTGATTCCATAGTCATAGCAAAGAGACGGGTAATCCTGACAAAAGTCCTCCACTTCCGTTTCGTTCACGGCAAGTATCCGGTTGAAGACGCTTTCGCTTTCGTTCGCCCTTTTGACCACGATGGAGTTCTCGCCAGCCAAAGAGGAAAAGGAGGTATTCAGTTCTTTGCTCAGGTCCCTTGAGACATAAATCGATAAGCCTAGCGACAATAGTGAGAAAGTGATGACAAGGCTCGAAAGAACGCTTCTTTTTCCCTTCTCCTTGAGGACATGATATGAATGCTTGAGCCATGACGTGAAAGGAAGCCCACCCTTTCTTTTGTCTAGCGGAGCCCTTAACGATGAAATGGGTTTCCCTTCTACCTCGGAGTTTTTAATAGATGAGGGCTCTTCGATGAACGACCCGTTCTTCAGATGCAGTATCAGATCCCCGTATCGCCCACCCCTATTGATGTCATGGCTCACGACCACCACAAGTCTATTCCTAGAAATCTCCTTTAGATAAGTGTAGATGGCCTCAGCGTTTTCTTTGTCTAATGATCCAGTCGGCTCATCGCATAGCAATAGTCTTGGCTCATTGGTCAAGGCTCTGGCCAAAGCCACCCTTTGCCTTTCTCCGCCTGAGAGATTATTGGCCCGGCACCCGCTTTTGTTCTCTATCTCAAAAGCCCATAAAAGATCCTTGCCTTTCTTATCTAGCAAACGCTGGGACATCGATGAGGTCGCCTTCAGCGGAAAGATGACGTTCTCGAGGGCGCTCTCTAGTTCCAGCATGTCGCAAGATTGACGGATGTATCCGATTTTCTTAAGTCGGAAATGGCATCTTTCATCCTCATCTATGCCCTTCAGCAAAGAGCCGAGGACCCTCACCTCGCCATGATAGGAGACATCAAGGCCAGAGAAGATATCCAAGAGGGTGCTCTTCCCACACCCGGAATCCCCGATGATGAAAACCAAGCCTTTTTCGGGGAAGACATAACTGAGGTCATCGAATATCACATGTTCGCCATATCGTTTGCTTAGATGGGAGATGCCGATGGGGTTCATTCGTCTTTGAGCTCCTCGCTGAGGTTCTTGTTTTTGACGCTTCTATAAGGGACATAAGCCCCGATGAAGGCGATGAGAAGGGAGAAAACGATTATCCCTAACGGCAAAAGAAAGGGGATGCCAAACATTTTGAGATACGGAATTTTGATAAGGTTATCCATCCCCACCTTTGAGGAGATGATTTTTGAGAAGGCCTTTGAGACGGGGGACGAGGCAGTCAAAGATAACAACGCTGCCAAAAAAGAAGTGATGACGCTCGGCAATAAATGCAAGGCCATCGATGATTTTCGATCGCTTCCCAAGGCCCATAATATCGCCGCCTCCTTCTTTCTTTCGAGGAAGGACGAATATGCCAAAAAGGCCACGATGAAAGAGACGCCGAGAATGGCGATGAACAAAAAGGGCATGAGGCTTTCAAAGAAGGCGCTGGTCAAAGACAAGAAACTCTCCTCGACTAGAAACGAATCCGAAGCCAAAGTGAGCTCATCCTCGTTCTTTTCAAGTTCGGAAATTAGCTCCTTGGCTGGCTTTACCTCGTTCTCTGAGCCGAGGAAGAGAAGATAGCCATAGGAAGAATAGGCGCTCCCATCGTCGCTTGAGGCAATGAAAGACGAGACCGTCGTCTCTTCGTTTTTGCCTCTTGAGATTTCCTTTAACTCATAGTCCATGAAATAATCGTCAATCGCCTCGTAGGGGTAAAAGATTTTTGGGGTGCTCAAAAAGGAGAATTCTTCTACCACCGCCGCAATGATGAAAGAAAAAGAGAAATGGGCTTCATCAAAATAGTCCGAAAAGGAAAAGGAGTTCGACGAGGCGAGTTTTATCTCCATTCCAAGAAGGGAAAAGGGAAACAAGGCGGCGAATTCCTTGTTGACCAGCACTTCGTCAATAGAGCCTCGCTCAGGAAGGCTGCCCTCATAGCTGAACGCTGTCTTTCTATTGGACAAGCTCACGTCATCCAAGGCCACGAAAGTGGCTTCTTCTTGTTCGATGCCATTGAGGGAATAACCCATTCTCGAGGGGAAAATATAAGAGTAATCGATGGCCAGCCTTTTCTTGGGAATCGAGGATAGTCGCCTCTCGGCCACCTCAAGTTCCGGCCTTTTTTCCTGAACCAACGATAATGGAGTCCCTTCAAGTTCATAGCTCTTCTTGCTCGAAAGCCTCAATGAAAGATAAGAAAGGCTTTTCTTCCCTTCCTCATAGGCGCAAATCTTTGAGCCCTCATAAAAACCGATTGAGAGGATGATGGCCAAAAAGCCCAAGAATGATGAGACCAAAGACAAGGAATTCTTCAGGGCGTCTTTCTTGTAACGGTGCTTGAGCAAAGACGAGACCCAGCTTTTGTCTTGCCCCCGTTTATATAGGCTTTTTGCGCCTTTTTCTTTGCAAAAGCCACCCGTATCGCCCTTGACCTCGCCATTTTCCAGCTCGATTATCCGATCGGAATACTCTCTCACGATCCTTTCGTTATGACTGACCAGCACCACCAAACGGCTCCTCGAGAGTTTCTTCAATAGTTCCATCACCAATCTCTCGTTTTGTTCATCTAGAGCCCCGGTCGGCTCATCGGCAAAGATGGTCTTTGGCTCCGTGATGATGGCCCGCAAGATGGCGACCCTTTGTTTTTCGCCGCCCGAAAGAAGACCGCATTTCTTGTTCATCAGGCTCTCGATGCCAAACTCTTTGAAGAGGATCCCGGCTTTGAGCCGGGCCTTCTTCTTGCTTACGCCCCGTATGAGCAAAGGAAGCGTGACGTTAAAAATGGCGTCATATTCCTCAAGGAGGTTGAAGTGCTGGTAGATGAACCCACAGTCAAAATTGTGATAATCCTCTTCTTCTTTCTTCGATAAGGATGAGAGGTCCTTATCCTGGAAGATGATGCTGCCTTCGCTTGGCTTATCCATGTTGGAAAGAAGGTTCAGAAAAGTGGACTTCCCACTGCCGCTGGCCCCTTTGATCGAGACCAAGCCGGAAGAAGGAAGCTCAAGGCTCACGTGCCGTAAGGCCCACTTGTCATTTGAGGAGACACGGAAGAGTTTTCCAAGATCGTTTACTTTATATATAAAAAGGCCTCCTAGTTTTATCTAGGAAGCCAAAGCTTACTTTTGACCAGCAATCGGAACGGGTCCCTCGTTATGGGAGATGACCTTCTTGATTTTGTCGTTGAACTCCGCCCGGTCAATCATCAGGATCCGTCCGCATCCGAGGCATTTGATTTTGATGTCGGCCCCCAATCGGACGATTTGAAATAGCTTGCTCCTCGTTTCACAAGGGTGGCTCTTCTTCATCTCGATGACATCGTAGATGGTGTAGTCTACCAAGGCTTGTCCTCCATCTTGATGGCGCTCGGGAGCCGTGGGAGCCCTGGCATTGTCATGATGGCGCCGGTAAGAGGAACCACGAAGTTCGCGCCAGCCGAGAGATTGGCTTCCCTGATGGTGATGGTGAATCCTTTCGGAGCCCCCAAAACCTTCGGGTCATCAGTCAAAGACTGTGGGGTCTTGGCCATGCAGATATAGGCATTGGAGAATCCCATCTTCTCATATTGCTCAAGCTGCTCTTCGGCTTTGGGCTCATAGACGACTTTGCCAGCCCGATAGACCTCTTTGCATATGGTTTCGATCTTGCTCTTCAAAGGCTTGTTCAGCTCATAAAGCGGATGGTAGTTGCTCGGGACGTTGGCTAAGAGGCTCTGGACCTTCTTGGCAAGCTCGATCGAGCCATTCCCGCCTTTGAGGAAGCCATCGAGGAAGGCATATTCATAATGATGGTCTTCGCACCACTTCTCCAAATAGGCGACTTCTTTGTCGCTGTCGCTTTCGAAATGGTTGATGGCGACGATGACCGGAAGCCCGAACTTCTTGATGTTCTCGACGTGGGTCTCAAGATTCTCCATTCCTTTGGACAAGGCGTCGACGTCTTCATTAGCAAGTTCTTCGAAAGGCTTGCCGCCATGCATCTTCAAAGCCCTGATGGTGGCGACCATCACGGCGAGATCCGGATGCAGCTGTCCTTCCCTAGAAGCGATATCAAGGAACTTTTCGGCGCCTAAATCAGCGGCGAATCCGGCTTCGGTGATGACGATTGGGGCTAATTTCAACGCCATCTTGGTGGCGATCAAAGAATTGCAGCCATGGGCGATGTTGGCGAAAGGCCCGCCGTGTATGAGGACTGGGTTGTTTTCAAGGGTCTGGACGAGGTTAGGCTTTAGGGCTTCCTTCATCAGCTTCATGACTGCGTGGGAGCAGTTGAGGTCTTTGACCGTCACCGGCTTCCCGTCTTTCGTATAAGCGACGATGATCCTAAGAAGCCTCTCATGGAAATCATCCTCGTCTTTGGCAAGGCACATGATGGCCATCATCTCGCTGGCGACGGTGATGACGAAGCCGTCTTTTCTTTCGACGCCGTTTTTGTGTCCTTGGCCGATAGTTATTTCCCTTAGGGAGCGGTCATTCATGTCCATGGCCCGCTTCCAGACGATGCGTTCAGGGTCGATGTTCAATGGGTTATCAAAGTAAATCGAGTTGTCGATGACAGCCGAGATCAAATTGATCGAACTCGTCAAAGCGTGCATGTCACCGGTGAAATGTAAGTTGATGTCCTCGCTTGGGGCGACTGAGGCAAGCCCGCCGCCGGTGGCCCCGCCTTTGATGCCAAAGACCGGCCCAAGGGCTGGCTCGCGGAGGCAAAGCATGGCCTTTTGGCCAATCTTGCCAAATCCTTCGGCCAGGGCGATCGAGGTCGTGGTTTTGCCTTCTCCGGCTTTCGTCGGGGTGATGGCGGTCACAAGGACAAGCTTTCCGTCCTGCTTGTTCTTGAGTTTCTCGTTTATCGTGGTGTCGATCTTGGCTTTGTAGAAGCCATAAGGTATTACATAGTCGGTATCGATGCCGGCGTTCCTAGCGATTTCGTTAATCTTTAAAAGAGCCATGGTTACATCCCCCTTTTGTGGTTTGAATTTTTCCTATGACTAAGGATATTACTTCGTCTTTGTCTTTAAAAGAGACGAGAGAGCCAAATATGCCAAAAGAAGGCCGGATGAAGATGGCACCATCATCATGCTGGAGGGCTTTTTGCCCCTGACCAAAGGAATCTCTTTGGAGAGGACGCAGGTGAATTTCTTCATGTCGATGTTTCTTTTGCGGCATTCGCCCCTGATCTTTTTGCCGAGGGGATCGCCCTCGCTTTTGTCGAGGCGGCACGAATAGACTTTGCTTGGGTCGAGGCGGTTTCCCATCCCTAGTGAGAGCAATAACGGAATCCCTGTCGCTGAAGAGTATTCCATCAATGCCAATTTGGCTTCGACGTCATCGACGCAGTCTATGAGGATGTCACATGAGGAATAATCATGGGCGGCCAAACTCTCTTTGTTGATGAGATAGCATTCTGGGAGCACTTCGACGTCAAGGCGGATGGCTTTGGCGTATAAGAAGGCGGCCCCGGCCTTTTTGCTTCCGATGTCGTCTCTTTTATAAAGGATCTGGCGGTTGAGGTTGCTCTCGTCCACCACGTCTTTGTCGATAATGTGAATATGCCCGACGCCGGATCGTACGAGGGCTTCGAAAAGAGTCCCTCCGACCCCGCCGAGCCCAAAGACGGCGACCGTTTTGTTCTTAAGTGAGGCGAGCTCTTCTTTTCCTAGAAGCATCTCGCTGCGGGAATCAATGCTCATAACGATTTGATGATATCCCCCAAAGAAGAAACTTCAATGATGGGAAATTGATGAAGGAACCAGCTGAACTGGGCCTTCACGTAATGGCGGGTGTTCTTTTTGATGAGGTCTTTTGTCTCTTCGAGCGTGGCATTCCCGTCGATATAAGGGAAAAGCTCCTTGACCCCGATTGCCTTAAAGGCCATCGCCGAACGTCCGTATTTTTCGATAAGGGGAATCGTCTCTTCGAGCAAACCGTTCTTGAACATCGTCTCGACCCGTTCCTCGACGTGGGAATAAAGCTCTTCCCTTTCTTTCACGAGGGCGAAGAACTTGCTCTCGAAAATGGCCTTGTGGCTCTGCTCGGCGATCAACTCGCTTTTGCTCTTCCCAGAGGATAGGCAAATGGCGATGGCACGCAAGACCCGTCTTTGGTTATGAGGGTGGATTTTCTTGGCTTCCAAGGGGTCCAGCTCTTCGAGTTTCCTATGCAAATCCTCTTCGGAAAGCGACAAATACGGGGATAAATCCACTTTTGAGGTATCCACGCTGAAATCATAATCATAGAGGGCTGAACGGATGTAGAGCCCACTGCCGCCGACCAAAATCGGGGTATGTCCTTTCTTGAGGACTTCCTTTATGCACTCGCGGCAATCCTTCTGATAACGAGCGATGTCATAGCCTTCCGATAAGGGCACGAAAGAATAAAGATGATGAGGAACCTTTTTCTTCATTTCCTCGCTCGGCGCGGCCGTCGCTATGGTGAGTCCTTCATAAACCTGAAAGGCATCGGCGTTGATGATCTCGCCTTTCAGCATTTCCGCCAAAGAGATGGCGAGTTCGCTTTTGCCAACGCCCGTAGGGCCCGTCAGGACGATGATCATCTGAGAAGGTCCCTCACTTCAAGCAAGCGCTCTTCGACGTCGTTAAGCAAGGCGTCACGATTTGAAAGCAATGGATTGTTCTTGATAGCTAGAAGACAATCCTCATATTCTTTTTTGTCTTGTTTGTATTTCTCGACATCCATCACGTCGAGGCACATCCTCTTCTTTATTTCCACGAGGCTCTCGCCGAGTTTGGCGACGCTCTCATCTTTCCTGATGGCTTCATCGAGAGAAAGGTATTCTTTCAATAAGGGGTCATGCTGGAGCAAAAAGGAAACATCCTTGGCTTTCCAGATCAAGGGGTCGCCAAC
Source organism: Caryophanales bacterium UBA4951 (assembly GCA_002397465.1). GTDB lineage: Bacteria > Bacillota_I > Bacilli_A > RFN20 > CAG-826 > UBA4951. The sequence goes on from DHAP01000020.1 coordinate 8,687, forward strand.
GAGCTCACCACGGAGGGAATACGTCTTGGACTCCGTCACTTTGACGTCCACTAAGGCGCCGGTTAAGTAAGACGGCCCCTCAAAGTTGATGAGTTTGCCGTTTCTTGCATAGCCCGAAAGGACTTTGTCGTCTTTCTTCGAAGGTCCTTCGACAAGGACCTCGAAAGTCTTGCCAACCATGCCTTCGGAATGCTTCGAGGTCGAGTCCTCGATAACTTTCTTGAGCCTATCGAATCTCTCATGGGTCACTTTCTCGTCAAGCTGTGGCATCTTCGCGGCTGGGGTCCCGATACGGGGCGAATAAATGAAGGTGAAGGCAGAACTGTAAGAGACTTCCTCGCACAAAGAGAGGGTGTCCTCGAATTCTTCCTCGCTCTCAAGCGGGAAGCCGACGATGATGTCGCTTGTCAAAGCGATGTCTGGAATCTTCTCTTTTATTTCTTTGACTAGGGATAGATATGTCTCGCGGTCATATCTTCTGCCCATCCTCTTCAAGCAAGAGGTTGAGCCTGATTGAACTGGGAAATGAAGCCAATGGACGATGCTCGGGTATTTGGCCATCACATCAATCATCTCGGAGGTGAACTGGGATGGGTAAGAGGTGAGAAAGCGAAGCCTTGGAATCCCAAGTTTGGCCACTTCTTCAAGTAATCCGGCAAAACTGGTCCCATCATGTAGATCAAGGCCATACGAATTGACGTTCTGTCCCAAAAGGGTGATTTGCTTATAGCCCTCGTCAACAAGTTTCTGGCATTCTTTGACAACGTCTTTTTGTAGACGGCTTCTCTCTCTGCCTCTGGTGTAAGGGACGATGCAATAAGTGCAGAATTTGTCGCAGCCATAGGATATGTTCACATAGGCCTCAAATGATGAAAGTCTGGTTGACGGCATATTCTCGACGATCTCGCCCGCAAAACTTCGGACATCGACGATGTTCTTCTTTTTCTCAAGGACCTCATTCAAAAGGACGAGGATGTTGCTGACGTCATGGGTCCCGATGATGAGAGAGATGTATGGATAGGTCTCCTCAAGTTTCTTGGCCACTCCTTCTTCGCCCATCACACAGCCGGCGAGGACTAATAAAAAAGAAGGGTTCTTTTCTTTGTTCGCTTTGAATTTGCCAATCTCGCCGTAGATCTTCTCTTCGGCGTTTTCTCTGACCGCACAGGTGTTGATGAGAGCTAAATCGGCCTCATTCTCTTCCAGGGTTCTGCTGAATCCGGCTTTCTCAAGATAGCCCGCCATGATCTCTTCGTCTCTGACGTTGCCTTGGCAGCCATAAGTCCTGATGAAATATTTCTTCCCGTCAGCAAAATTCTTGAGAGTCGAAGGGACCTCGCGTTCATCGACGAGGCGAAGGAAAGATCCGCCCTTTTCGGCGGCCTTGCCTTTTTCTGGCAATGAACGATAAATGCATTTGCTCATTCTTCCACTCCAATATTCACTAGCTCGATGTGGGTGCACATATAGCTTTCTTCGTCAAAGTCCATCAAAGCCCCGTTGACCATCATCGGCGCGTTGTCATTGATGGCGAACTGGCCTTTTTCTCCAAAGACCATCTTGTTGATGACTGAGTTCTTCTCGTAGCCGATGATGCCATCCCTGGCCCCGCACATGCCGACGTCGGTCACTAAACCCGTCCCGCCTTCAAGAATTCTCGCGTCATTCGTCTGAACGTGGGTGTGAGTCCCCAAAACCGCGGAGACCCTCCCGTCGAAGCAATAGGCGAAGATGGCTTTCTCGGAGGTGCTGTCGGCGTGGAAATCCACGATGTGGATGCAGGGTGAGCAATCTTTCAAAAGCTCGTTCATGCATTCATAAGGCTGACGCACCACTTCATTCATAAAGGCCTGGCCCAGCATGTTGGTGACCCTGACCTCGATGCCGTTGACGTCAAAAGAGACGCTTCCTTGGCCATGGGAATACTTGATTAGGTTCAACGGCCTCACAAGCTCATCCGCCCCATCGATATAATCGGTGAGGTCCTTTGAGCCATTCCAGTGATTGCCAAGGGTGATGCAATCGGCCCCGGCGTTCACGAGATAACGATAATGGGATTCGTTGAGTCCCCGACCGTGGGTGGCGTTCTCGCCGTTCACGATCACGAAATCGACATGGTATTTGTTTACGAGCCTAGGCAAACAAAGATGGACCGCAATGCGGCCCACCTTTCCGACTACGTCGCCCAAAAAGAGGATTCTCATCGCTCTCCCTTAGGCTATTTGGCTGTTTCGACGGCACGATATTCGCGGATGACGGACACTTTGATCTGCCCCGGATAAGTCATGGTCGACTCGATCTTCTCTCTCATTTCCTGAGCCATCTTGACCGCTTCGGCATCGCTGACTTTCTCAGGGATGACCATTACGCGGACCTCACGGCCGGCTTGCATGGCATAAGCTTGCTGAACGCCATCGAATCCTTTGGCGATCTCTTCAAGCTGTCCGATACGCTTGACGTAAGTCTCCATCGTTTCGCTTCTGGCGCCTGGACGAGCGGCTGACAAGGTGTCGGCGGCTGCGACGAGGTGAGCGATGACGGATGTGGCTTCCACATCGCCATGGTGGCTCTCAATGGAATTGATGACCACGTCTGGCTCATTGTATTTTCTGGCAAGTTCGGCGCCGAGTTGAACGTGGCTGCCTTCTTGTTCGAAGTCGATCGCTTTGCCGATGTCGTGTAAGAGGCCGGCGCGTCTGGCTAGGTTCTGATCAAGCCCTAACTCAGCGGCCATGATGCCGGTGAGATAGGCGACTTCCATCGAGTGGTCGAGAGCGTTCTGACCATATGATGTACGATACTTTAAGCGTCCGAGATAGCCAAGGAGTTCCCTGTTGATCTTCGGCAAGCCGAGTTTGAAGGCGGCGTCCTCGCCGGCCTTTTGGGTCTCGACGGTGACCTGCTGTTTCATTTTCGCGGCGATCTCTTCGATGCGGCCCGGCTGGATGCGGCCGTCTTTGACGAGGGTATCCAAGGTTCTTCTCGCCACTTCCCTTCTGATCGGGTCGAAGCAGCTGACGGTGATGACCTCTGGGGTGTCATCGATGACGAGGTCGACTCCTAAGGTCGACTCAAGGACACGGATGTTGCGTCCCTCGCGTCCGATGATTCTGCCCTTTAGCTCATCGCTTGGAAGAGGAATGACCGCGACCGTTCTCTCGGTCGTGACCTCTTGGGCGTATTTGTCGCAAGCCAAAGAAAGAAGGTCTCTGGCTTTGGCTTCGGCGTTGTCTCTCGCATCGTCTTCGGCGTTCTTGATGTAGGCAGCGATCTCGCTGGACATCTTGCTTTCGACGCGGCTCATGATCTCGTCGTGGGCTTCCTTGACGGACATACCACTCACTTTTTCGAGTTCAGAGAGGATGGAGTTGATCTTCTCGTCTAACTCACCGCTCTTTTTGTCGCAGGCGGCCATCCTTTGGTTGAGGGCCTCGTTCTTCTGGTCAAGGCTTGTTTCCTTGGCAAGCAAGGCGTTGTCCCTTTGGTCGATCGTCTGTTCGCGAAGGTCGAGTTTGTTTTGCTCGGTGAGGATTTCGCTCTTCATCTGACGGATTTCGTTTTGGGCGTTCTGCTTGGCTTCGAAGGCGGCTTGCTTAGCGTCGATCTCCGAGTTTTTGACGATGCGTTCAGACTTGATCTGGGCATCGCGCAGAATCTGCTTGGCTTCTTTGTCGGCGGCTTTGTTCTTTAGTCCCGGAATCAACTTGAAAATGGCGATTGTCCCGATGATGCCTACGATTAAGGCAACAACAATCAGGATAACCCAAACCCACGTTTGCATAGAAATATTCTCCTTTGATGTTACTCAAAAGGTCTTTTCCACCCTTGTAGAAAAAAGATATAGACGAACTTTTGTATCTTAACGGGAATGAACCCGATTACGAGACCCAAACGCAATCTATGGGTGGTAAGTACCTTTAGGTACGAGGCTATTGTAGCAAGAAGAGATGGGAAGCGCTATCAAAATAGATAAGGAAAATGGCCCTGTGGGCGCGCCTAAAACCATATTGTCATTCAGATATCCTTTTATTTTCTTGAAAAGCTCGTTTTTCCTTAATAGGACTTAAAAACGCAATCGTTCTTCATCAATCAAAAAATGATGTTTTTGTTATTTAATAAAAGATTAAAGGCTCTCTGAGGCATCGTCTTTCTTGCTGACGTGCTTGGCGATCATCTCATCATTGAGGTAATCCTTGAACTTGGCCCAAGGGAATCCCTCATATTTTCCTTCGTCGCATTCTTTGTCGAGTCTCATCCAATCGTCATATTCCAAAGCGCCGATGAACTTATAGGCCTCATCCGGCATAGACTCCAACATCGAGAAAAACAAATCCATCAAGTCCTTATGGAACATGAAGGAACGTAGATACATCCCACCGGCTTCTGACTTAGCCATGAAGTCCGGGTCAAGTTCATAAACATCTTTGATCAAAGAACCGATGTCATCCTTGGCTAAGAACGGAAAGGACTTCTTGAAAGTGCCATAGTCTTCTCTTTTATAAGAGGATAAGGCTGAGGAAGCCACCGCTTTCGAGGAGGCAAAGGGGTATAAGCCGCCGAAGCTAATCCCTTTTTCATCGGCCGCGGAAAGCATCTTGTCGACATCACTCATTGAGGCGAAAGGCGCCACCTTCATCATCGTGTAGCCGTCAGTTGAGAAATCGGGGCTGGCGATTATCTTCCCGACGATCTCGTGGATTTCCTCATTAGAAAGCAAGACTAAGGGTTTGCTCATGTTCTCTCCTTATGAAAAGGCCCATCGCTGGGCCTTAAACTTACGCTTCTTTGCTATCGGTGTCTTTTGAAGGCTCCGCGGGTCCGTTTTTGAGGATCTCGTGAAGCTTCTTCTCAAGTTCGTCTTCGTTTTCCGGGTGGCTGCGGAGATAAGACTTCGCGGCTTCGCGGCCGTTTCCGATCTTCTCGCCGGAGATCATGTACCAGTTGCCGGTCTTCTGCATCAAGCCATGCTCGACGCCAAGATCGACGATTTCACCTTCCTTGGAGATGCCTTGGCCATAGATGATGTCGATGATGCAGTTCTTGAACGGCGGGGCGACCTTGTTCTTGACGATTTTGACTTTGACGGAGTTGCCGATGATCTCGGAACCGTTCTTGATGGCCTCGGCCCTTCTTAAATCGATGCGGATTGAGGCATAGAACTTCAGGGCTTTGCCGCCGGTCGTGGTCTCGGGGTTGCCATAGATGACTCCGACTTTCTCACGGAGCTGGTTGATGAAGATGACAAGGCACGAGGTCTTGGCCAAAATGCCGGCGAGTTTTCTCATGGCCTTGGACATAAGCCTGGCCTGCAATCCGACTTGGTTGTCGCTCATGACGCCATCAAGCTCAGCCTGAGGGACGAGGGCGGCCACCGAGTCGACGACGATAACGTCGATCGCACCGCTTTGGGCCAACATCTCGACGATCTCGAGAGCCTGTTCGCCTGAATCCGGCTGCGAAAGGATCAACTCATCGATATCGACGCCTAATTTCGCCGCATATTCCGGGTCGATTGAGTGTTCGGCGTCCACATAGGCGGCTCTTCCGCCTTTCTTCTGAGCCTCGCTGACCGCTTCAAGGGCCAGGGTCGTTTTGCCTGAGCTCTCAGGTCCGTATATCTCAACGATACGTCCTTTTGGATAACCGCCGACCCCAAGGGCCTGGTCGATCAGTAAAGAGCCCGAGGGAATCACGTCACAGTCGACGTGCGGCTGGTCGCCTAAGCGCATCACCGATCCTTTTCCGTAGGCCTTCTCAATGCTTTTGATGGCTTCTTCCAAAGCCGCGTCTTTGACATCCTTCTCTTTTTCAGCCATGTTCATGACCTCCATTAACTACTCTATAGACACTAAATTTATGATTGTGCCCATTATGAGGCAAAAATCGAATACATATTGTCGAGCATCATGTCGACGCATTTTTCCCTGATTTCGTTCCTCTCGCCTTTGAAGTCCTGTTCAAGGGAGACGACGCCATGTTTGGTGGCGATTGACATATAGACGCGTCCGACCGGGGCTTTGCCTGGCTCGGCGCTCGGCCCGGCGTTGCCAGTGAAAGAGACGCAGACATCGACGCCTAATTTCTTTCTCCCCTCCACCGCCATCGCATCCGCTACTTCCTTGGAGACGACGCCATAGACGTCGATCAAGAACTCTTTGACGCCGACCACATCGGTCTTGATGTCATTCGAATAGGAGATTATCGATCCTTTGTAAACGTTGGAGGCGCCCGGTATCGAGCAGATGGTGCTCGAGAAATACCCGCCGGTCAAAGACTCGACGGATCCGAGGCTCAGCTCGCGGGCCTGCAATGATTTCAAGACCTGTTGGGCCTTTAACTCTAAATCGTTCATTTTGCTTTCTCTTTAAGAACCGAGATGTTCTTTATCACATAGATGGCCCCGCTCAACAAACTCATCAGTGTGGCTAAATAGACGATGATCGAGGCAATTCTGAAGTAGCCCCATGAGGCATCGAAATAAGTGAAGGGCCAGCCATTCAATAAGACGAGAGGGATAGCGACCATCTGAAGGACGGTCTTGGCCTTCCCAAAGCCATTCGCAGCCAAGACGACGCCTTTGTTGGCGGCGATGAGGCGAAGGGCATCGACCACGAGGTCACGGATTATCATGACAAGGACGCACCATAGGGAAATCGAGAGGGTGTCCAAAGAAAAATGCGGGACGATGAGATAGAGAAGAAGCGAATCGACGAGAAGCTTGTCGGCGATGGGGTCGAGGAATTTGCCTAAGTCGGTTACCTGATTCCATTTGCGGGCCAAAGTCCCGTCGAGCTTGTCGGTCAAAGCCCCGATGATGAAAACCACCGCAACGACGAGATAAACGACGTTGATTCCGCTATTCCCGATATATGGGGAGACAAAACCTGGGATGAGATCCAGCACGAAAAGGGCGATTATCATCATCAAGACAATCACGATTCTGCTGACTGTGATCTTGTTCGGGATGTTCATGTCTTCTAGTTCCTTCTTTTTCTTAACGAGTGTCCGACCCTGTAAGCCATGTTCTGTCGAGGGCGATAATTAATCTCAGGTTTCCCTGGAAGGCTTCTCTTCGGTTGGATAGGCCTTCTTCCCCTACCAAATTTGGGTTTCTCGCTTGTGGGGCTTGCCGCGTTTCATCTCGCCATTGCTGACGAGCTCGTCTCTGTGGCGCCTTGGGGAATCCTGTCCCATAAGGACATTCATCCGCCGTCACGCACTCCTGCGTGCCTAGGCTTATTTATTGGCCTAGCGCAATCACTACGCCCATCACAGGGCGTGCGAGCATGGACTTTCCTCTGTCAATGAAGACAGCAGTCGCCCGGGTCGGATATCATCAAGAATTCTTTTTGAGGGTTTTGGGGTCGTAGCCTATCGAATATAAGAAGGTCTCCAGGCGGTTGAGCCGGGCGATGTACTCGATGTTGTCGGCGTTGACTTTATCGCCCGGCTTGATGTCGGACAGACGGTTTTTCATCGACGCGTTCTCGATTTCGAGCTTCTTCTTGGTTTCGTAGGCAGCGTCTTGGCTAAGCTTCAGTTCCTTGATGGATCCCTCGGCTTGCTCAAGTTTCTCCTCCAGCCCCTTCACGTAGGCCTCTGAGTCCTTTTCGTACTGATTGAAGGCCACATAATCATGGATGATGCGGTCGAGGAAGGCATCGACTTGCTCAGGGTTGTAGCCCTTGACGTCCTTCTCGAACTTCTCGTCCAAGATCTCTTGTGCGCTTAATTCAACTTTGTAGTTCATGGTTCTTTTCGGTCCTTTCAATTATATTGAAGAACTCTCTTCTCTTCAACAAAAGGGGCAAGGAGTTTATCGGATGACAAAAGGCAGCCCCGTTATAGGGCTGCCCATGGCTTATCGATGGGGATTAGGCTTCTTTGGAATCGGTGACCACATCGTCCTTGGAACGCTTGTACTTGCGCGTTCTCACGACGACCCAGCCAACTCCGACCAAGGTGGCGACCGACCAGACCGAGACGCCGACGATCATCCAGATCTTCCATGGTGACATGGTGTAGCTGATCGTGGTTCCCGGGGCAATGCCGTTCATGGCGTTGCTGTTGGTGACGGTGTAGCACATATTCTTGATGGCTTTGCGGATGGCGATCCTTCCAGTCGCGCTGGAAGTGTCTTTGATGTTGCCTCCGAATATCGAGTCCTTCATGCTGGCCCAGGTGAGCTGCATGTCGGTTCCGGCTCTCATGCCCTGATCAGGGTCCATGTAGCCATAGAGGTTGAAGTCGCTGTCGACCACGCCTTCGAATCCCCACTCGTTGCGGAGAACCTCAGTCATCAAGGCCTCGCTGCCGCCGGCCCAAGTCCCGCCGATACGGTTGAAGGAGGACATGACGGCCATGCATCCTTTGGTGGTTTTGCTGGTAAGTTCGCCAGAGGTGTCTTTGGTGTAGTACTCTGTCGAGGAAGCCTCTTTGACGCAGATCTCGAATGGCTTGAGGTAAATCTCGCGGATGGACTGTTCGTTGGCCCAGACGCAAAGGTTCGTGGTCCTCATGTACTCTTGATCGTTGAGCGCAAAGTGCTTGATGTAGGAATAGCAGCCTTTATCGGAGGTTCCGCTGACGACGTTAGCGGCCATATAGCCAGCTAAGACGCCATCTTCGCTGTAGTACTCGAAGTTACGTCCGCCGAATGGAGAACGGTGGGTGTTCATGGCTGGGGCGTACCATCCAGAATAGGCTTGGCCGTTTCCGTGGATGGACTCTTCGCCGACGCACTCGCCCATCTCTTTGGCAAGCTGCTGGTTCCAGGTGGAGGCAAGGATGACCTCGCTCATCCACGAGCAACCGACGATCGAAGGATTCATAAGGCAGGTGAAGCCGGCAGGACCATCAGGATCCTGAGTGGCTGGCTTGCCGATGCTTTCGATGGCTGGGGTGACGTAGACGGAGGAGCAAAGAATGTCATTGGCGTTCGTGTAGTCATCTTCGGTCAGCTCATCTAGGAGGGTGTCCCAAGCCGGGTCATCATAGGTCTTGCCTCTCAAATCGATGAGAGAAAGGCCATTGGAGGCGCCGGTGGTCGGGGTCACATCAGTAGAGTCGTTATGATCGTTGACATCATACGGGGCTAATTCATCGGCAACCGTGGTGGTTCCGGTGAGCGTGGTGTTCGGGTTGGCATCAGATGAGGTTGGAAGAGTCGGGAAGCTCGTCTCCCAATCGTCACGTGTCATGTTCGTGGCATAGCCAGTCGTGGCAGTGTCTTTGAACATCGCGCTGACATCATCGAACTGGTTGGTCGCGGTCTGTTCGTCGCCCGGGCGGCCATTGTTATAGACATCTTTGTCAAGGTTGAAGGAATAGGAATCGAGGACATCGTGCGATGACGAACGGATGGAAATGCCATAGTTGCCACCATCCAAGACGTAGCACTTGTTCTCTTTGTAGTCATAAGAAGCCATGTCGGATTTGTCCCAAGTGAGGGTGATGTCTTCCGATTCGCCCGGAGCCAAAATGCCAGTCTTGGCATAACGGACGAGGTTGACGGAGCTCTTTTGGATTCCGCCCTCGGTATATGGGGCTGAATAATAGACTTCGACGACGTCTTTGCCAGCCACCGATCCGGTGTTGGTGACGGTGACGGTCACTGAGCACTCAGAGGAGAGAAGGCTTGGCTCACTGTGACTCTTCACGTTCTGGGTGAAGCTCGTGTAGCTTAAGCCATAGCCGAACGGATAGACGACGGCGTTATCGTAAGCCGCGTCATTGGTGCCGAAGCGGGTCTCATAGTAACGGTATCCAACATAGATGCCCTCTTCATATTCGACGAAGTAGGCGCTATTGGAATTTCCATTGCCCCAATCGACTTCGTCGGCGCTGTCGATGCCATCGTATTGGCTGACACCGTTGTGTCCGAAGTTCTTGAAGGTTGGGTCAAGCGTGAAATCGCTAGCCCATGTATCGGCGGTCTTTCCCGAAGGATTGACGGCGCCAGAGAGGATGGAACCAAGGCTGTTGAAGCCGGTGGAACCAGGCGATCCGACCCAGATGATAGCAGAGACGCCGTCATCGTTTTGGATGTTTCCAAGTTCCATGGTGTTGGAGCTGTTGATGACGACGATCGTCTTTGAATAATGGCTTTCGGCGAAGCTTATCATTCCCTTCTCTTCGACGGTCAATTCAAGTTCGTGTTGGTCGTCGGTATAGTTGGCAGCCTCATTGGCGGCGTTGGTGTTGCTTTTCAATAAATCGTCGGCGCCTTTTGTCGAAAGGTCTCTCTTGAGGTTGGTTGAGAGGTCTCCGCCCTCGCCACCGCCACGTCCGATGAAGACGACGGCGACGTCAGTGGTCTTCGGAGTGAAGGTATAGGCGCTGGTAGGAATCTCGCCGATGAAGAAATTGCTGCTATTATAATCGTCCATGACGATCGAAGCGCGCGGATAGGATGAATAGGCACCTTTGAAGAAGTCATAGGCGTCGCTATTGACGGTGAAGCCGGCTTTCTCAAGTCCGCTCTTAGGAGTGGCACAGGTGCTGGCGTCGACGGTTCCGGATCCGCTTCCGCCATAGATTGGATCGACGGAATCGCGGCCTAGCATCGTGATGCCGGTCGAGGTGGAGATTGGGAGGGAATTGTTGTTCTTATTCTTTAATAAGACAAATCCCTCGTCGCAAATGTCTTCCACTTTGCTTTCGCTGGCGGCGATGGCGGCGGCAGAGCTTTCTGTCGTGGCTTTGTTGTATTCGGTATCCCAGTCTTTGGTATTCTCGTTTTGGGTCTTGATGATGTCCCCGCGACCTACGGCGGTATCGAGCCAGGTGCTCGTGAACGAGGCGGCGACTGGAACGGCGATGGCGATGATGGCGGCTAAGCTCAAGCATGGGATCCAAATTCCCAAGAACTTGCCGTTGCTCATCTTCTTCTTGTTTGTTTTGCTCATATTTGCCTTTCTTTTTGTTCGGCATTGTTTATTAAGGATGAACGCCGAGATTCATTCCTAAGGGCCTTATATGAAGTCCCGTGATGGCCGGATTATTGTTTCCTTTGGCCTCCTTGTTTAGGATTGCAGGCTCTTCGTCAGAGGTCGCTCCATGGATTGCGCCCTCCAAAAAACGAATGGCCTTGCTTTACGAGTTGAAGTTTATGTAAAAGCGCTTTCAGAATCTTGGTTTTTACTCAACCTGTCTATTTTTTCGCATATCCTGAATGACGTTTTGCGGGCACGAACGGCGAAAAAATGGCACGAAAGGTCGTTTTTAGGCTATTTCCGGAGTCTGTGGCTTATTGGGAAAGTAAATTGAGAGCGAGAACTCGCCGTTATTGGTGTCGATCTTCATCGTGCCCCCGTAACAATGGGCGATGTAGCGGATGGATTTCATGCCGAAGCCATGATATTTGTCATCGTCTTTGCTCGTCAAAGGAAGCCCGTCTTTGAAATCGATCTTCCCTTCGTAGGGGTTATCGCAGAAGATGAGAAGCCCACCCGGGACCTCGTGGACCTTCAGGTTGATGTAACGATTGTCCTCTTCTTTGATCTTGCTGACGCTTTCGATGGCGTTGTCGAGGATGTTGCCGAACAAGGAGAAGACGTCGCTCTCTTTCATGAAAGCGAGTTTCTCGCCGTCGATCATCCTCGTGAAGTTAATCTTGTTTTTGGCGCAGACGAGGCTCTTCTCCTGCACCACCGTGTCGAGAGGGATGTTCCCGGTCCCCGACTTGGTGTCATAGAATCTCGTGGCGTTCTCAATCGAGTCGATTTCTTCTTGGGAGATCGTCGAGTGGGTATCCTTGAGGGCCCTGATCTGTTTTCGTAAGTCATGGCATTTGATGTTCACGAGCTCGATGTTCTCTTTGGTGAACTGGTACTGCTTCTCTTCCTCACGCCTCATCTGGTTCAGGTAGGTGACCTCTTTTTGAAGGTTGGTCTCGCTCACGAAGCCGAACATGATGATGAGGATCATCGCGCTCGAAAGGATGTTGAAGGCCGAGAGGATATACTCAAGGATGTGGACGTCGCCTAATAGAGGCACGGTGATGACGAACATGTTGAGGACGTCATTGGCCAAGACCGAAAACAAGGCGAGGATCAAGATCTTCCAAGACGGCAAGGCGATGCTCGGGGTCCTTTTGATGAGGCGGTAAAGATAAAGGACAAGCGGGATGAAGACCAACACCCAGAAGACGCTGAGGACGACCCAGATCCAGGAAAAGCCAGAAACGGGGCTTTGACTGCAATCCGTATAGATATAAAAGGATAACTGCCAGGCCAGATAGACCAGATGACGGAGAGTGTAGCTAGCGATCGTGCAGAAAAGGCACGTTGCGATGCCACATGAAAAGGAAATCTCCAGCGCCGAGGCGGAGAAGAGGAACAAAAGCAGATAATTGATGGTGCCCGAGGCGATGGGGTCACCGACATCGATCGAGGCCGTGAAGAAAGACGCGGCGATGAAAACCACACTCGAAAGAATCGAACGAAGATAGAAATGAGGACGTTTGGAGAAGTTCCAGGCGAAAAGGAAACAAAGGAAAAGCAGTTCGAACTCCACCAAGGCATTCAGGTAATTGTCGTAGGTGATGTTCATGAATGCCTCCCTAGATAGGAGGTGAAATCGTCCAAGAAAGCCTTTTTCTTCGGTCTCGAAATCTTGAGTTGCTCACCACCCACCACCACATAGTCGGTTCCGATGCCGGAGACGAAGCGGAGGTTTACGAGATAGCAATGGTTGCAGCGGGAGAACAGATTGGTCGGCAGTTTCTTCTCGATGTCCTTCAAGGAGCCATAAGTGGAATAGGTCGCCCCTTCCACGTGGTAACTTAACAAGTGGCTGCTTACCTCGATGTAACGGATGTTGGAAACATTGACCACCACAAACCCGTCTTCGGTTTTGACCGGTATCTTCTCGCCCGGTTCCTTCTCTTTTAATAGACGCGTGATCTTATCGAGTTTTGGTATCAATGGGGCGTAGCTAAGAGGTTTGACCAAATAGTCGAAAGCGTTGACCTCATATCCTTTTATCGCGTATTGGGCTAAGTCAGTGACAAAAACTAGGGCCACGTCCTTATCGACCTCGCGGAGTTTCTTCGCCGCGTCGAGCCCATTTATATAAGGTAGGTTGATATCCATGAAAATAAGGTCATAGTCAGCCTTATAGTCATTCAAAAGCTTCTCGGCATCCGGGAAGTAGGAGATCACGAACTGGAGGCCTTTTTCTTTTTGGTATCGCGTGAGGATATCCATGAGGTTCTTGTAGGCCTCGGGACTGTCCTCCACGATCGCTATGCGGTTTGCCATCGTCTATACTAAATGGCTAAAAGGGGCAAAAAGCAAGCAGGTTCTTAATCGTAGCGTAAAGAAAAATAACGCTCCATCGAAGAAACTGTTTCTATTGACACCAGCAATTTTTCTTTTAAAAACATCCATCCTTATCATAAATAGAGATTTAGCAGGGCAAAAAACCTCATATGGTGATAGACTTCTAGGGAATGAAAGCCCTAGAGAGAATCATCAAAGACAGACGTGCCCTCGTCTTCTTGGATTTAGAAGGCACCCAGTTCTCGCATGAGATGATCGAAATCGGGGCCTATGTCTGCATCTTGAACGACGACTTAAGCGTCAAAAGCGTCTGCCCGCCTTATAAATCATATGTCTTGGCCCATCATCCGATCGGCTCCCTCGTGAGCAAGATGACCGGCATCAATGAGAAGAAGCTTCAGGATGAAGGACGTGATTTCACCATCGTCATGAGCGAGTTCAAGCACTACGTCGGCAAATACTGGGGACGTTGTTTGTTCGTGACCTTCGGAAGCCATGATCTTCGCATCATCAACCAATCGGTTTTGAATGCCTATAAGCCTGACGTCGAGATCTCAAGGACCATCAATAAGAACCACTTCGACTTCTCGGCTTTCTTATCGCAATACATCCAAGACCCGAACGGCAACCCCTTGTCTTTGACCAACTACCTCAAAGTCTATGAGGTGCCCTTTGAAGGCCAGGCCCATGACGCCTTGGCCGACGCCTATAACCTCATCGACCTCTACAAAGCCTTCTTAAGTAGAAACGACATCAACGAAAGAGAATACAAAAAGAGCCTCTCCCACCTCCACCATCTGCCAACCCCCGTCTCCAAAGTCCTGAAGAAGCTGAACGAAGGGGAGAACATCCTTCCCGAAGACTGGGACAAGGCCGTGAAGGAAAGCTTTCTATGAGCGTCAATTATCCCGGTGGCGTGAAACCTATTGGCAGACCCATCAAGAAAACCCACGTCAAACTCGACAGCGCAGCCAACCGCGGCATGGGCTTTGAGCATGACATCAACCTCACCAACGAATACTATCTGGAAAAAGGATTGGCCCTCGTCTACAAAAGGCCGACCCCCATCAACGTCGTGAAAGTCGATTACAGCCATGGGGCCAAAATCACCCAGGCTTATTTCGAATGCCAAAGCACCACCGACTATAACGGCGTCTACAAAGGCCACTACGTCGACTTCGAGGCCAAATCCACAAGGAGCAAGACCTCATTCCCTTTGAACAACATCGCCCCCCAGCAGGTCGAGCATCTTCTTAACGTCAAGAAACATGGGGGCATCGCCTTCTTCCTCATCAACTGTTACGCCATCAACGAGACTTATCTCTTAGATAGCGACTACGTCTGTGCTTTCTACCAGGAAAAACCCCGCAAATCCATCCCGCTTGAGGAAATAAAAAAGAATGGCCACCTCGTCAAAGAAGGTTATCGGCCCCGCTACGACTATTTGCCTTTGATCGAAGAATTCCTTTTGAAATAAAGACAATGCGTTTGAAGCTCACAGCGCTCGCATTCGGGGTTTTTGGCATGGCAGACTTCCCTTCCGAAAGCGATCAGGGAATGATGGAGGAACCCCCAGTCTTCCTTGTCGAAGCTCTTCTCGAGTTTTCGTTCAGTGAGATCAGGGCTGTCTTTCTCTTTTGAGTAGCCAAGGCGGTCGCTGATCCGATGGACGTGGGTGTCGACCGGGATGGCGGGCTTATTCATGATCTCCAGAAGGTAGACCCCCGCCGTCTTATGTCCGACTCCTGGTAACTCAGTCAGCAAAGCGAAGTCATTTGGGACCTCGCCATGATATTTCTCGACCAAGGCCTTAGACAAAAGGATGATGTTTTTGGCTTTGTTATGATAAAGGCCCAAGGACTTGATCAGTTCTTCGACGTCTTTGATATCAGCCTCCGCCAAAGATTCGGGGTCTGGGTATCGCTTGAATATATTAGGCGTCGCTTTGTTCACCGAGAGGTCATTGCTTTGGGCGCTCAAAGAGATGGCGACCAATAACGAAAACGGAGAGGCGTAATCCAAGGTGCACTTGGCATTTGGGAACCTCTTTTTGAGATATGAGAGAACCGCCTCACTTTTTGGGGTCATCGTTCCACATAGCTTTCGCGATCTCGATCGTCTTCTCGATGTCTTTGTCCCAGGTCGGGGAGACCAAGGAAGTCCCCTCTTTCTCAAGGTCGGAGTCGCGCCTCTTGTTGCGGAGGATCTTGTCGACGTAACGGAGGCTCTTTTTCTTGTCGTTCAAGGCGTCCAATAAGGCGTCTTTGATGTCCTCATCCTGGTAGCCGCTTTCGATCCACTCGCCCATAGTCTGGCTTTCAAGCGGGGTGAGGGAACGCTCAAGCTTGCTCTCGAAAAGTTTGCATAAGGAGGAGAGACGGTCGCTCTTGTCCTTGGAATATAAGGCGCTTTGGCTGTTCTGGATGGACTTCTGGAATTCGCCATAGACGAGGTTCTTGGCCCCATCGATCGAGGTCTTCATGCCTTTGGAGTCTTTCTCGTAAGAGAGCAGTCCCCTCTTCATGAGTGAGACGAGGCATTTATCAAGCTCATCGGGCGAATAGTTCATCTTCATCGATAAGGCATCCGAGGTGACGAGGTTGTTCCCCTGCTCAAGGAGGTGGTCGATCATCAAGATGACGAGGAGTTCCATTTCGCTCAGCTGCAGTTTTTTATAAGTGTCCAATATCGCGTAACGGAAGCTGACGGCGCTATAGATGGCATTCTTTTTCATGGCTTATTTCCTTTCGGCCTTTCTTTTCTCCTCGGCGACTTTCTCTTTGTTCAGCTTATCGACCAGGTAAGAGAGCTCTTCCATGGCTTTAAGGCTCTTCTCCTCGATCTTGAAACCCAAGACTTTCTCGAAGCGGTAAGCCCTCAATATCCTCAAAGGGTCTTCCTTGATCCTTATATAAGGGTCCCCGATGAAACGGATGAGGCCTTTATGAAGGTCATCGAGGCCATGGACATAATCGATTATCTTATAATCCTCATCGATGTAGATGGCGTTTATCGTGAAATCCCGGCGGGAATAATCCTCTTCTGGACTCCTCACGAACTTGATGTGGCTAGGATGACGGAAGTCGAGGTACTCCCCTTCTTCTCTTAATGTGGTCACATCGGCCCTCTTGTCTTTTACCTTGACCCGGAGGGAACCGTATTTGGCAAACGTGAAATCGGCGTCCTTCAAGAAGAGGCGCGATTCATCGACCGTGGCATCGCTCACGAAATCCAAATCGTCATATGGCCGAGCTAGAAGCATGTCCCGGCTGGTCCCACCCACGATATAAAGACGGTGCCCGGCGGCGAGGTATGTTTTCTTCAATTCATCAAAATAAGGATCGCGCATGTGGATAGTCTACCACAAGAAAAGGCCCCGCCTATAGGCAGGACCTTTAGTTAGCCAAGAAGAAATTAGTTGAGTTTCTCTTTGAGGGCTTTGCTGACTTTGAAGGCGACAGTGGCGCTGGCTGGGATCTTGATCTTCTGCTGGGTGGCAGGATTGGTTCCCTCGCGGGCGGCTCTCTTCTTCTTCGCGAAAGCGCCGAAGCCAGAAAGTTTGACTTCCTCGCCTTTCACGAGTGTATCTTCGATGACCTCTAAGACAGCATCGACGGCGGCTTCAGCGTCTCTCTTGGAGAGCTCAGCCTGGGTGGCGACCTTCTCGACTAATTCAGCTTTGTTCATGGATTTACTCCTCCTTGCTAAATTGTATTTATAAATTAACACCCTAGATTTTCTTAGGCAAGCGAATTTAATGTTCATAAAGTTCAGTGCTGGTCGAAGAAAGACATGAAAACACTTATTAAAATGACGTTCTTCGTCAATTTATAATGAAAGCCCTTTCATCCAAAAAAGGGCAAAAATCTTAGTATTTGCCGTGTTTTTTGCCATTTTCTATACATCGTGAAAATATTTTCAAATTTTCATGGCTCTAAAAACGTAAAGATTTTTATCTAGTCTTTGTCGGATAATATAGGCAAATTTCAATGAAATATTTACAATTCAAAACCCTATTTGCGTTCCCTGTAGATCATCTGGATGGGGCTTCCCTCGAAGTCAAAGGAGCCTCTCAGACAGTTTTCAAGGTATCGGGTATAGGAGAAATGAGCGTTCTTCGGGTTATTGCAGAAAAAGACGAAAGTCGGCGGTTTGATGGCGACCTGGTTGGAGAAAAGGATCTTGAGGCGGCCATGGTTGAAATCCGGGGTCGGATTCATCTCCTGGGCGTCGTTGATGATCTTGTTGAGGACGTTGGTCGGAATCCGGCGGTTATAGCCCTCATAGGCTTTCTCAATCGCTGGCAAGACGTCCTGGACGCCTTCTCCGCTCTTGGAGGAGACGAACAAGATCGGGGCGTAGTCCAAGAACTTGAACTGGTTCCTGATGTCTTCCTTGAAACGGTTCTTGTCGAACTTCTTCTCTTTGCCTAAGTCCCACTTGCTGACGACGAGGACGATGGCCTTATGGGTTTGCATGGCATATCCGACGACGTGCTTGTCTTGTTCCAAGATGCCAGTCGAGCCATCGATGAGAAGGCAGCAGACCTCGCTTCGTTCCATCGCGGAGATGGCACGCAAGGCGGCGTATTTGTCCACCGCTTCATAGATCTTGCCTTTTTTGACGAGTCCGGCGGTGTCGATGACGACGTAATTCTTATCGTCTTTCTTAAAAGGGGTGTCTATCGAGTCCCTGGTGGTTCCTGAGACGTCGCTCACGATGACGCGGTCTTCGCCTAAGACGGCGTTCGTCAAAGAGCTCTTGCCGACGTTTGGCCTTCCGATGAATGAGAAGGTTATGGCGTCGCCATAATCCGGGATCTCTTTCTCTGGGAGTTTTTTGATGATTTGGTCAAGAAGGTCGCCGATGCCGATGCCATGGGCTCCGCTGACTGGAAGAGGGTCGCCAAGTCCTAACGAATAGAATTCGCTGGAGGTTCCGATCTCACTGATGTTGTCGACTTTGTTGGCCACCAAGATAACGGGTTTTGATGATTTGAAAAGAAGCTTGGCGATGAATCTGTCATCCCCACTCAAGCCTTTTTTGGCATCCGTCACGAAAACGATGAGGTCAGCCTGCTCGATGGCGATGTCGACCTGGGCCCTGACTTCCTCTTGGAAGGGAGCGTTTTTGATCTGGATTCCGCCGGTGTCGATGATGGTGAAATCCTTCGTGAGCCAATTGGCCTTCGCATAAAGACGATCCCTGGTGATGCCGGGGGTCGGTTCGACGATAGATTTTCTTTCACCGACGATGCGGTTGAAGATGGTGCTTTTCCCTGATGAGGGCGACCCCACCAAGGCCACTGTTCCTAATGACATATATTCTCAGTCTCTATTCCTGTTTTCTCTTTGATGACGGCTAAGATGCGGCTCACGACCTGGTCGACGTTCATGTATGAGGTGTCGATGAGGACGCTGTCAGGAGCGGGCTTCAAAGGCGCGAACTCACGGTGTGAGTCGATGTAATCGCGTTTTCTGACGTCTTCCTCGACTTCCTTGAGGGTGGTGTTGATGCCTTTCTCAAGGTTCTCTTCGTAACGTCTCACGGCTCTCGTCTCCACGGAGGCTATTTGGTAGATCTTCACTTCGGCGTCAGGCAAGACGTATGTTCCGATGTCACGTCCATCCATCACGACGCTCTTCTTCTCGGCCATGGCCCTTTGCATCTCGACGAGGGCAAGCCTGACTGGCTTCATCGCGGCGATGTATGAGACATTGCCCGAGACGAGAGGCTCTCTGATGACTTTGCTGACGTCTTCGTTGTTGCAGATGACCCTTCCATCCTCGAGGAGCTCGATGCTCATGCCGGGAATCAAGGTTACGGATTGTTCCTCGCTTTTGGGGTCCAATCCCTTTTTGATGACGGCGTAGGTGAAGGCCCGGTACATGGCACCGGTGTCTATATAGGTAAAGTTAAGGGCGGAAGCGACTTTCTTGGCGACGGTGCTCTTGCCAGCCGCGGCCGGCCCATCGATGGCGACAGAGATTACTTTGTCCACTGGTTACGCTCCTTTGACCCAAAAGAAATACAGGCATACGAAGCCAACGACGGCCACGAGTAAACCCACGCTCTTAATAATAAGCCAAATCCTCTCCCTTTTCGAATACTCATAGTAGGGAGTGGCTTTTCTCTCTTTGAGTGAGAGATGCTTATAGCTCAAAGCGGCGCTGGCTTTGCCAGTCTGGGCGATGACTTGCTCGTCAAGCGAGGTCTGTTTCAGCTCGACGTGGTTACGCGAAGGAAACTTCCCTTCGGGGGTCTTTGCGATCTTTTCGCGGTAATGGCGGTATTTCTGGATCCTTGTTTTCATATGACCGCGCTTATTTTACTCTTTACTCCACTTTCCTTCGAGATGGAATGCATAAAAGGTTAAGAAAGAGGTTACATTAAAGAAAGACGCGATGGATAGGCAATAAAGAGGATAGTGCAATCCGTCACGCATTTATCGCAATTGAATAAGACTCTTTTTTCACCTATAATCCACTTGTTGCCAAGATTGGAGGAATATAATCATGGCCAAGAAAGTCAAAGTCAACAAGGATCTCTGCATCGGATGCGGCCTTTGTGTCTCAACCGTCCCCGCCGTCTTCGAATTCGGCGATGATGGGAAAGCCCAAGCCAGCGCCGGCCCAGTCAGCGATGAGGGTGCCGTCGACGAAGCGATCGCTTCATGCCCAGTCGGAGCCATCGAAGAGGACAAATAGTCTTCTTCCATAAGCAAAAAAAGAGACTGCTTCGGCAGTCTTTTTTTATGCCTCAGGCCTTCTTCGTCCCAATCGGCTTATCGAAATGAAGGAGTTTATGGATGCTTCGGTAGACCAAGAAGGTCACCGCGATGACAATCCCGTCTTTTATGAGATTCAACGGGAGGTTCACGAAGAGGACATAATCGCCATAAAGGTTCTGGATGGCGGGGTTCGCGGCCTGACATAAGGCCAATAAGCCATCGTAACTCATACCATATAGGCTCATGTAGAAAGGCAGCATCACATAGATATTGATCAAAGATGAGACGATGAGCTGCAGAACCAAGGAGACGCTGAAGCCGATGGCCACGCCTTTCATGTTCCGCATCTTCTTGTAGATCAAGGAGGCTGGGATCACGAAGGCGGTCGAGTAGATGAGGTCGCTTAGCTCCCCCACCAACAAGGTTGAGGAGAAAGGAAGTTTGATCAGAGTCTTGATGAGCAAAACCATGAAAGCGGTCAAAGGCCCATAGGCGAATCCGGCGATGAAGGCCGGAATCTCGTCGAAATGCAATTCAAGGAAAGAAGGGAGAAATATCAGTTTGACCTGAAAGATCGGCACCACATACAAAATGGTTGAGATGGCCCCGAATATTGCGATCCTGGCGATGAACTTTGGCCAGTTGAATGATGAGACGGCATCTTTCGAAAGAAAGCTGCAGTATTTGATGAATAGCAAAACGTAAACGAGAAGAAACGCCAACAATATCCAAGTTCTAGTGTCCATAAGAAGAAAAAACACCTCCAAAGCAAATGACTTCGGGGGAGTTTACCGCGCAACTTCTAACATCCGGACTTTACCGTTGGCATCGGGATTCCACCGATTCATGCTTATCCATTGATAAGCTCGCGGGCTATACCGCCAGTCGACGTAATTATCGTCGCCCTGAAGCTGTTTATATTGTAATCATTATTATGAAAACCGCAAGTGTGGTGACTAGACCAAGTTGCGTTTGAAAATCACTGCGATGTCGCACGAACGCAAACGCATGTTGGTAAAAATTGAAATCAGGGCCGGGATGGAAAGGAAAAGAAGCGCCACGCATAGAAGCGAATAAGGGCTGAGCGAAAGAGGATTAAAAGGCAAGGAATAGGCCGATTTAACCGTTAGCCCAATTCCAAGAACCAAGAAGAACCCGAAAATGGCCGAAGCCAAAAACGCAAGCATGACCACAAGTGAATTAGAAAACACAAACATGGCGTTTATCGATGAATTCTTCTTGCCCATCAATTTGAACAGAGCCACGTCTTTCTCCGCTTTCTTCATGTTGTCGCTGCAGTAAGAAAAAAGAAACGAAAGACCGAGAAGCAAGAACAACAACGATGAAACCAAGAAAACTGTTTTGAAAGCATCGGCGATTTGAAAAAAGAAATCGGCCTCCTTGAAGTAATTGTCATAGTTTGACATAAGCAAACATTTTTTGGAGTTAATCAGATCGGCAAAATGGTAAGCCTGATCCTTGTCGATGGCGAAGCTCGTTCCGCTGTTAGCGTAGTAAATTTGCTCTTTCAATTTGCTCCAAAGCGTTGAAGAAACGGCAAGATAAATTGGCTCAGACGAATCGTTGTCGTCTCGGTTTTTGAAAACTCCGCATATGGTGAAGTTGGATCCATGTTTGGAAAAGTCCATGCCAGAGAAACCTGATAGGTCGGTAGTCAATTGCCCACCAACCGCCGTAAATCTGTCTTCTTTTGACCCTGCGAACTTGGTCGCTCCAAATTCGTTTACAATGATTTCGTTATCATTTTCAGGAAGCCTTCCTGACACGATTTCCTCGTTGCTGTACTCGCTTATTTTGACGCCTTTGGGAGAATAGCGTCTTGAGCCATTCGAGTATTCGCCCTTCCATGAGATATAACCACTCTCCGACAGTTTCGAATAAGTTTCTCTACTCACATATGAGCGGAGACAGTTGTCCTTTATTGGAGTGCTGTAATTCACATAATCGTAGCGTGAGTACCCAGAAGAATAAAAAGAAGCGATGGTCAAAAGGAAACTGCCCTCTTCGATTTGATCACCGACAGAATAATGACCGATATCACGGAAATAATCGCTGAGAACCGCCTTGCCGTAATCAGGTTTATCAAATTCAAGTTTTTGCCTTGAATCCTCGTAAATGCAATATTGAGTTTGCAGCGAGGACGATGAAAGAGAAAGAGACGGCGTGCAAGCCTCGTTGCTGAGTTCGTTGAAATAATCTACTCCATTTGACGGCCCGATCGTTATCGTCTCATCTGCAGAATACGATATCTTTTGGACGGAGTAATGATCGATATCCACCGCATTCGCAGCTTTTTGAACGACATCTCCCTTGTTAATAAACGCTAAGCTCAAAGAAGAAACCATCATGGCGCCAGTCAAGGCGAGGTTTATCAAGCTCATCCAAAACTTTAGTTTTGAGGGACCGGTTTGCTTCAACGCGTACCTAAATCCAATTTTAAAAGGGATTTTTGGAGAACTGGTTTGTTTTTTCTCGCCGAGTGGTTTTTCAACCACTTCGTGAATCAATTTGACGTCATTAAGCTTCCCGTCTGCCAAAGAGAGAATAACGTCAGCGTATTGAGATGCGCTTTCCACATCATGGGTAACGCAGATGACGAGAATCGTCTTGCTGAGCTCTTTTAAGATTGAGAAGACGGTTTCTGAGTTGGCTTCGTCAAGATTGCCCGTCGGTTCATCGAGAAAAATGACATCGGCATCGGAAAGAATGGCTTTGCAAACAGCAAGACGCGCTCTCTCCCCTTTTGAAAGCGACGAAACAGGAGTCTTGATCTTATTTAGGAGCCCAACTTTGTTTAGAGAGGCTTCTATCCTATTCTCATCTTCATTGACAAGTTTTAAATTGTCCATTAATGACAAAGAAAAGATGAAGTTCTCGTCTTGGAAAACGAAGTTCCTTCTAATTCCTGGTTTTTCTTCAATCGTTCCACTCGTGGGCTTGGCCAGTCCGCCCAACAAAGATAAAAGTGTGCTTTTCCCAGATCCTGATTTTCCTACGATGAAATAAAAACCGGAGTTTGGAAAGTCGTATGAAAAGGAATCCAAAGCCTTAAAAGTCTTTTCTCCATCGTTAAATTCTTTGGTTAGATTTTTAGCCTGTATGAGCATTTTTATTATTTTATCACTTTGCCTGACTTGTTGCCTTTTTACCAAGGTCTAGAACTTATGTTTGGAAAGTAAAATGTTAGTTTTTTTACGTTAGTGTTATAACTTTTCCAAAGCCAATTGCTATCATCGCCCCAAAGAAGATACGAAGCAGTTTGAAGTGTAAAGCTCTTTGGCAGGGCGGACGCGACAAAACTTATTATCCCATAATAATTTACAATGTTCCCGTTTCCATAAGACTTATGGATAAATTCATAATCCTGAGTCAATGAATACAAGTCATTTTGTATTAGTTCGTTTTCTGTCAGTGTCATCTTTGCCTGTTCATCATATTCAGCTTCAAATACGGAAAGAAAGTTTTCTTTCCACGAATATGTTCCTTCGATAATCTCAAATTCGCCATTATGCGTAGACCCATAAGAATCGTAATTGAAAACATAATCTGTTTTGTCAGTCACTGAAGCGTTTTGGCCTTGTGGGTAGTGCTTTTTTATCTCGTATCCGGATTTATTATCAAGACTCGAAACTATGCGTTCCTCCAATAAATGGGTATTCGATGTTCCGTGAAACATGTTGGCAACACCGCAAGAATATGAGACGTTTTTGTACAGCGAAATCGAAATCTTGTAGCAAAGGCAAAAGACCCTTGAAGGAGAATAAATAGGAGTTGAACCGCACATCATTTCAAACAATTCGTATACGACCGTTCCTTTAGCGGCACTTTGCTTTTGGTTATTCTCCATGGTCCAGTCCTGGGAATCTTTCGATACAACACGAGCCACTTGTTCAGAAGAATAATCTCTGTCCATACTATCCGAGTGATGCGTTGCAAAGCCACCGCTAGCCGACATACAGACGACACCCATTAATGAACAAGCCAAGCATTTAGGAAATAATTTTGTATTCATTTTTAGCCCCTCATCCAATAAAACACGAAGAAAAACGATTTCCGTCACGAAATTTTGACGTTGGCAAAATATGTAATTTTTGTTATTGAAGGATCAACATAAGTTACTGTGTAATGAATATTATCATTAACCGCTAGAAGCGAGAAATATTCAGTATGCTGAAAAACCCACCATCCCTCTATTTTCGAATATGTTCTTTTCCCAACAACAGGCATCGCATGCGAAAGATTGTCATCTCCGTTGACCCAAATTACACACACTTGGTTTTGAGCCACCACAGCTTTGTCAACGTCTTGATCTGAACAATCTGTGCTAGATAGGCAAAAAATTGGTTCATTGAGCCAAGTCGAAATTGCCGAGATACTCTCCTGACATTTTTCGACATGAGTATAGTCAAATTGATAAGAATCATTATCGCGATACCAATCACGCAAATGCTTATATAGTAAAGGAACTTTATGATGGCTAATGACATAAACTGAATTCCCGTTTTTATCTTTTTTGGCCATGAAATCATTGTAGAATGGATCGGACTCAGGGTCTGAATTGACCAAGCATGAATATTCACCACTCAAACATTCTTTAAGAAGGTATTCGCAGGCTTCATAAAGAGAAGCTATCTGGCAATTACCTTCGTATTCCTTTGTAGTAGGTTCTGCATATCTTGCATAAATTGAGAATTCTCGTTGGCAATGAAAAGACCAATCTTTTTTTGAATGAGCCAACGTAATTGTAAATCCGTCGCCTTTGTTCTTTTTAACATAATCATCAGGTGAATAGATAAGAGAAGAAATCCCGCCTCCTGCTAAATGGTTTCCATCGTTTTCATCACTTCCTTTTCTTTTTT
>DHAP01000032.1 GCA_002397465.1 Caryophanales bacterium UBA4951
TTGGATAAGAAGATAGCCGAATACGCCATGGCAGTCACCTATGGCCGCCCATGTTTTCACGCCTCGCTCATAATGGACGTGTCGCCTAACTGCGACTGCCACAGCGAAAACGACGCCCCAATCATTCCAAACATCGGCATGCTCTGCTCTTTTGACCCTGTTGCCCTCGATCAGGCCTGCGTTGATTTATGCAACAAAGCCGAAGCTCATTACTGTGAGAACTCTCAGTTAGGCGATCATCTCAAACATGGCGAAAAGATGAGCGGAAACATCTTCCTTGATAGCAACGATACCACTGACCCCGAGACCGCCTTATCGCATGGCGAGAAGATTGGTTTAGGGACGAGAGATTACGAACTTATCACGATTAAATAACATTCATAGATAGCAACATTTTAGATAACGGCTATATTATTTTTATATGGATAAAGTCAGAAGCGTTCAAAGGATGATTGAGATTCTTCTAGAGGAAGAACCAAAACATTCTTTTTATGCCGACGGAACCAGCAAAGACTATGCCATTCAAAGGAAAGTCCTCCGTGGATTGATGAATTTACGCGACCCTCTTCCGATGAATCCGGAGTTTTTGAAACTTCAGGACGAGCTGCTTCAGGAAGAACTCGAGGAAAGAGGCGTCATCAATGTCTTTTCCTTACCTGGGACATCATATCCAAAAATCGCGCTTTATCAGGGTGACATCACAAGGCTCAAAGCCGATGCGATAGTGAATGCCGCGAATAGTTCCTTGTTAGGTTGTTTTGTGCCAGGGCATAACTGCATCGACAACTGCATCCATAGCAGGGCTGGGATCCAGCTCCGCGATGAGTGCCACAAATTGATGTTACGTAAAGGACACGAAGAAGAAACCGGGCGTGCCGAGATAACAAAAGGCTACAATCTACCGGCCAAATACGTCATTCATACCGTTGGGCCGATCGTTGAGACCAGACCGACGTCCAAGAACCAAAACGATTTGGCTTCCTGCTATACATCATGCCTTGATCTAGCCATCAAATATTCATGCAAGTCCATCGTCTTCCCTTGCCTATCGACCGGGGTCTTCAATTATCCGAAAAAAGAAGCGGCGGAGACGGCCATCAAGAGCGTAGACTATTACATGGTCAACCATCCAGATTGCCCAGTCGTGGTATTTGACGTTTTTTTAGACGAAGACTTCGCTGTTTATTCAAAACTTTTGGGATAGCTTGTTATGGAAAAAAAGAAAAAGATTTTTTCGGCATCGATGATGTTCATCGTCTTGATGGCCATCGTATCCCTCTTTTCGGATATGACCCACGAAGGCGCGAACTCGATGAACGGGACCTACGAGTCCTTGCTCGGCGCGAGCGACATGGTTATCTCCGTGGTCGGAGGCGTCGCCGTATTGCTTGGCTGTTCCTTAAGGATGTTCACCGGTTGGTTGGCAGACAAGACCAAGAAATATTGGCTCTTCACCATCATCGGTTATGCGATCGATCTGGTAGCGGTGCCTTTATTGGCATTATGTCCGCGTGATGGCTGGGTTTTGGCGGTTTCCTTCATCATTCTTGAGAAGGTGGGAAAGGCCATAAAGAAGCCCGCTAAGGACACTATCGTGAGCTTCGCGGCCAAAGATAATGGCATCGGCAAGAGCTTTGCCTTCGGCGAGGTCCTCGATCAGATCGGCGCGGCTATTGGGCCGATGATTTTGACCCTTACTTACATTATCAGAAGCGACCTCTCCGACGATTACGAGAAGATGAGACTTGGCTTCTTGGTCTTAGGAATCCCGGCGGTCATCTGCATGGTCCTTCTGATTCTTTCCTATAGCAAATTCCCGCATCCGGAAGTCTTTGAGAAAGACGATGACTCCAAAGTCAAAGACACGTCTTTCATGAAAAAGCCGGCTTTTATTTTGTTCATCGTGGCTTCTTGTTTCTTGGCCCTTGGTTTCATGGACAGCTTCTCTCTCATCAACAAAGAGATTTACGCGGATGCCTTATTGCCGACGGACTATCTCCCTCTTCTATATAGCTACGCGATGGTGATAGACGCGATATCGGCGATGGTATTCGGTCTTTTGTATGACAAGATCGGTTTTGTTTCCATCGCCATCGCGACTTTGCTGACCTCCACTTATACTTTCTTTATCTTCTATTTCAATGGCTTATGGTCCATCTTCCTCGGCCTCACTTTATGGGGAATTGGGATGGGCGCTGAAGAAAGCGTCATGAAGAGCGGAATCACCACCCTTTCAGGCAAGAACGAGAGGGCTCGGGCCTTTGGAACCTATGAGCTCTTCTATGGTGTGTTCGTCTTTGCCGGATCCTTCCTTACTGGCTGGCTTTATACCTCATCAAGACTTGCTTTATCGTTATTATCAACCATCTCGATATTAGTCGGCACGGTCATCTATTTCATCTCTGACAAGTATCGGAAGAACGATGATAAGAACGGACCGTCCAATGGCCAAGTAGCCATTGATGAAGTCGAGAAGATGAACTCCCAGGGCTTCAAGAGCGAGGCCATGGCCAAGCTTGAGGAGACAAAGCGAAAAGGGCTCCTCAGCGACAGCGTCTACAACCATGAAAAAGAACTCATCAACAAAGAAATTGTTTGAGCGTGCCTTTTGAATTGGCCGTTAACTAAGATAAACTATCCATAAGGAAGAATAGTTTTTATGAACGAAACAACTTTATCGCCGGCGCTTCTTAAACAAGCCCTCAAAAGCGAGCAGGACGAGATAAACGGGTCTGCCCTTTATGAGTTCATGGCGAAACGCGAAGAGAAGAAACATCCGGAGAACGCCAAAATCCTCCATCAGATGTCTCTCGATGAGAAGAAACACTACGGAATGTGGGCTTCTTTGACCAAAAAGAAGAAACAGGCCCATATTTTCCTCAACAAGATCGTCACCGTGATCATGGGTTTTACCTTCGTCGTCAAATGGATGCAGAAGGGTGAGAAGCTCGGACAGAAGCAATATGAGGAGCTTCAGAAGGAAGTTCCCGAAGCCGCCAGCATGCTAGAGGACGAGAGAAGACACGAAAAAGAACTCTACGCGATGCTCGATGAAGAAAGGCTGCATTATGTGGGGGCTATGGTTTTGGGCCTCAACGATGCCCTCGTGGAGCTGACAGGAACCATAACAGGCGTCACTTTCTCGGTCAAAGACCCACGTTACATCGCCTTGACTGGCATCATCACCGGCGTGGCCGCCACTTTGTCGATGATGGCCTCCAACTATTTGGCTGAATCTTCGCAAGGCCATAAAGACGCCTTAAAGAGTTCCTTATACACCGGTGGTGCTTATCTAATCACGGTCGCCTTGCTGGTCTTGCCATATATTTGTTTCATCCCGACTGGCGACCCGAACGCCTACATCTACGCTTTCTGCATCATGATCGCCATCGTGATACTTGAGATCGCCTTCTTCAATTTCTATATCGGCGTCGCCCAAGAGAAGCCTTTCTGGAAGCATTTCCTTCTTATGGCCTCGATTTCCATCGGCGTGGCCGCGATCAGCTACGGCATCGGTTTATTGGCCAATATGCTCCTTGGCGTGAACGTCTAAAAAGAACGATCGCCTGAAGGCTGTTGGCTCAGTGGGCCGCTCCATTATGTTTCAAAAGAAGTAAAAAAGAACCGGGGTCCCCGGTTCTAGTTGTTCTTCAGTTTGCTTTTGCAGTCGGCGCACGTTCCGTGGACGATGATGCTTTGGATCGATTGGATCGTGAAGCCTTTTTCCTCGAAGACTTTCTTTATGAGTTCTTCGTTATAGTCGACGTCGAATATCTTGCCACATGTGTCGCAGACAAAGTGGACGTGCCCGCCTTTTGAATAGTCGTAATGGACCTTGCCATTCGTCTTGATGGAGATGACTTCTCCTTCTTTTTCGTAGCCGTCCAATATCCTATAAACGGAGGTGAGTCCGATATGGAACCCGGTTTTCAAGGCTTCCTGGTAGATGTCACTCGCGGTGGGGTGAGTGGTGGTTCTCTTCAGATAGTTGATGACGTAGGCTTTCTGATTAGTGTGTCTCAGAGTCTTGCTATTTGACATGGTGACCTCCAATATCCGTTAGGCCCACTGGCGATGGAGTGTCTAAAGGCATGCAAATTTACGTTTCCAATTGTAATAACTCAATAGGCTTTTTTAAAGGGAAAGGCTCTAGTTGGACAAAAAAGAGGCACCCTTTCGGATGCCTCAGTTTAGCGAAAGGCTATTTCCTTCTCTCTTTGAGAATGTTCGCCTGAGCGGCGGCAAGTCTCGCAAGAGGGACACGGAACGGCGAGCAGCTGACATAGTCGAGTCCGACATTGTCATAGAACTCGATGGAGGCTGGGTCTCCGCCAGTCTCGCCGCAGACACCGATCACGATGTCCGGACGGGTGGCACGTCCACGCTCGACCGCGATCTTGACGAGTTCGCCGACGCCATCCTTGTCGATGGTCTGGAACGGATCGAACTCATAGATCTTCTTCTCGTAGTAGTAAGGCAAGAACTGGCCGGAGTCATCACGGGAGAATCCCATGGTGAGCTGGGTCAAGTCATTGGTTCCGAAGCTGAAGAACTCGGAATCTTTGGCAAGGTTGCCAGCCTGTAAAGCGCCTCTTGGGACCTCGATCATGGTTCCGACGTGGTACTTAAGGGCGTGGCCCTCTTTCTTCATCTCGCCTTCGACGGCCTCAACGACGACTTGCTTGGCATAGCGAAGCTCTTTCTCTTCGCCAGTGAGCGGGATCATGATCTCCGGCTCAACGTCATGGCCAAGGTCTTTGCTGGCCTTTAAGGCAGCTTGGATGATGGCAGTGGCCTGCATGCGGTAGATTTCCGGATAGGCGACGCAGAGACGAACTCCGCGGAAGCCCATCATCGGGTTGGCCTGATGCAACTGGTTGATACGATCGCGGACTTTCTGCTCGGTGACTCCAAGGGCTTTGGCGATGCCGGAGATCTTGTCATCCTCGTGGATGTCCGGTAAGAATTCGTGGAGAGGTGGGTCAAGCAAACGGATGTTGACGTTGAACTCAGGGCAGGACATATACATGGCATAGAAGTCATTGACCTGGTATGGCCTGAGTCTCTCAAGGGCGGCTTCACGCTGCTCGGTTGTGTCGGAGAGAATCATCGAACGCATATTGAGAATACGGTCTTCGGCGAAGAACATACGCTCAGTGCGGCAGAGACCAATGCCCTCGGCGCCGAACTTGGCGGCGTTCTCAGCATCGGTAGGAGTATTGCAGTTGGCACGGATCTTGAGTCTTCTGTATTTGTCGGCCCAAGCCATCATGCGGCCAAAGTCGCCGCCTAAATCGGCTTCGCAGGTCGCGATGGATCCTTCGTAGACGTCACCGGTGTTGCCGTTGACGGAGACGACGTCACCGTCGTTGTAGACCTTGCCATTGATGGTCATGGTCTTCTTCTCTTCGTCGATGATGGCGCCAGAGCAGCCGGCAGTGCAGCACTTGCCCATTGAACGGGCGACGACGGCTGCGTGCGAGGTCATACCGCCACGGGCGGTGATGATGGCTTCGGCGTTGACCATGCCGATGATGTCCTCAGGGGAGGTCTCGCTGCGGGCGAGAACGACCTTGATTCCCTTATCGTGCTTTTCCTTGGCTTCCTCGGCTGTGAAGACGAGGTGTCCGGTGCCAGCACCCGGGGAGGCCGGAAGTCCGGTGATGATCGGGGTGTGTTTCTTTAAATCAGCAGGATCGAATGTCGGGTGGAGCAAGTCATTGAGCTGTTTTGGCTCAACGCGTAATGTCGCTTCCTTCTCGTCGATAAGTCCCTCATCGACAAGGTCGCATGCGATCTTGAGGGCGGCGCGGGCCGTTCTCTTGCCGTTGCGGGTCTGCAAGAAGTAGAGTTTGCCTTTTTCGACGGTGTACTCCATATCCTGCATATCGTGGAAGTAGTTCTCCATGCGCTTGATGGTCTCGATGAACTGCTCGTAGACTTTTGGCATACGGGTCTTTAACTCATCGATATGAAGCGGGGTGCGAACGCCGGCGACGACGTCTTCGCCCTGGGCGTTTGGAAGGAATTCAGCGTAGATCTCTTTTTCGCCGGTCGATGGGTTGCGGGAGAAAGCGACACCAGTGCCGCTGTCTTCGCCCATGTTGCCGAAGACCATCGTCTGAACGTTGACGGCGGTGCCCCATTCATATGGGATGCCGTTCATCTGACGGTAGACGTTGGCGCGTGGGTTGTCCCAGCTTCTGAAGACGGCTGCGACAGCCTCTTTGAGCTGAAGGTATGGATCGGTCGGGAAATCCTCGCCGAAGACTTTCTTGTAGTAGGCTTTGTAAGCTTTGACGAGCTCTTTGAGCTGGGCGGTCGTAACCTCGGTGTCAAGCTTGTAGCCGTTTTCGGTCTTGAGGGTATCGAGCATCTTGTCCATGTCGGTTCTCGGATGTCCTTTGGCGATGTTGGTGAACATCAGGATGAAACGACGATAGGAGTCATAGGCAAATCTCTCATTGCCGGTGACTCTGGCGAGAGCCTCGACGGTCACATCGTTTAAGCCAAGGTTCAAGATGGTGTCCATCATGCCTGGCATGGACTGTCTGGCGCCAGAACGGACGGAGACGAGCAACGGGTTGCCGGTTCCACCGAATTCCTTGCCATCGACTTTTTCGACTTCGTGAAGATGTTTCACGATGTCATTCCAGACTGAATCAGGAATCATCTTTCCGGATTCGTAGTAAAGAGTGCAGGCTTCAGTAGTGATGGTAAAACCAGCTGGGATGTTGACACCCGCGGCAGTCATCTCACAGAGACCTGCGCCTTTGCCTCCGAGAATGTCCTTGCCGAGCTTAGCGGCATGGCCTTCCTTGAAGGAGTAGACGTATTTCTTTTCTGACATGTTGTCCTCCTATGACAATCATTTCGGATATGCCACGCATATCCTGACGTAGAAACTATATCACGGGTAAATTCTTCTTAGAAGAAGAACACCAAAGTAATGCTGATTTTGCTAGTGGGGATGACACCCATGATTTTGCTCCGTTACGATGTTTACGATTGATGGTAAAATGTAAATATGCCAAACAAAACAATCCTTTGCCCGGATAAGATTCATTCCGTTGAGCTCATCGCTCCTAAAACATATCGCATAGACGAAGCAGGAATTGCCAACTGTTATCTCCTGATAGGCGACAAAAAAGCCTTGTTGATCGATAGCGGCAACGGGGCTGGCAATCTTCTCGAAACCGTCCAAGCCCTGACGGACCTTCCAGTCGAATTGGTCCTCACGCATAGGCACTGCGACCACGCCGGGGGACGCAACAACTTCAAAGAGTACGGCTTTCACAAAAACGATAATCATCTGGTATATCGTATCGAAAGCAGCAAACTTGCCTCCAAATCCCTCTGCAAAGGGACTGGACGTGACTTCGTTTACACAAAAAAGCCGTTTAAGGCCAAGAAACGTCTATTTAAGGACACTGACATTTTCGAACTAGGTGGACGAATCGTTAGACTCATGAACGTGCCGGGGCACACCAAAGGCTCGGTGGTCTTTCTCGATGAGTCGACCCACTTGATGTTCACCGGCGATGACGTCAATTATTGGTTATGGCTTCAATTACCTGGCTGCACCAGCGTCAAAGAATGGCTTCCAGGCGCCAAAAAGATCCTTTCGATGATGGACGAATATAAGGCCTATTGCGGCCATAACGACGGCTATATCAGCAAAGAGATGGTCGAGGAGCTGATAAAACGCGGCGAAGAGATACTAGCCGGCAAAAAAGGAACGCCGATCGGACATGGCGTCCTTTCATATCCTGACAACAATTTCCAAGACCATTCGGTCATTTGGTACAAGAAGGTTCAGTAAAAAAAAGAAAGTCCCCGAAGGGACAATCTCATTTGTTTATTTTGTAGACGGGATTTTTGCCTTCCCGTTTTTCAAGATACTTCCAGAAGATCTGCATGATCATGTGGTCGAAGCCCATGTGAAGGTCCTCGGTTATCTGCATGTCATCAGCAGGCACATGTAGGTGATAATCGCTCATTTTGTCGAGCTTCCCGCCATCATAACCCGTCATGCCCATAATCTCGCATCCGACTTTTTTGGCATATTCGACGGCCTTGATGACGTTGTGGGAATTGCCAGAGCCGGATATCGCTAGGACAAGGTCTTCTTTCTTAAGCTTGTTCTCAAGCTGGTAATAGAAGACGTCATCGAATGAGACGTCGTTGGCTAAAGCCATCATCGTCGGGATGTTGTCGTTGAGGCAGATGAAACGGAAACGCTTCTCGACGTTGTAGCAGGTGCCTTTGTTGAAGTCGCAGACCATGTGTGAGGCGGTCGCGGAACTGCCCCCGTTCCCAAAGACATAGATGTTGGTCTCTTTTTCGTAATGCTCGAGAAGGGCGTTCATGGCTTTGTTAAGCTCATCGGCGTCGAGCTCTTCGATGACCTTGATCTCTCGGGCGTAATATTCTTTGATTTCGTTTTTGAAGTCGATCATTGTGGTTCTCTCCTTGGCTATTTTAGGCTATTTGGCGTTCAAGATGGTGGAAATAGCATCGTAAAGAGAAGACGAGGTGAATGTTTCCTGGGCTTCTTTGAACTTTTTCTCGGGATGCGGGTCTCCACATGTGAGGAGAACGGTTTGGCATCCGGCGTTGATGCCAGTCTGGACGTCTTGCTTGGTGTCGCCGATCATCCAGGACTTCGAAAAGTCGATGTTATAACGTTTTTGGGCCTTGAGAAGCATCCCGATTTTCGGTTTGCGGCAGTCACAATCGATCTTTAATTCTTTCACTTCGCCCGGGAAGCCTTTGTCTGGGTGGTGGGGGCAGAAGAACAAGTCATTAAGATAGGCTCCCTCTTTTCCTAAGAGATCCTCCATCTTGTTATGGATGTTCTTGAGCTCTTCGAAAGTGGTTTCGCCCCTAGCGACGACTGGCTGGTTGGTGACGCATATCGCGATGTATGAAGACTCATTGATGAGCTTGATGGCTTTTGCGGCGTCGGGATTAAGGAAGAGCTTGTCGCTCGAGGTCACGAAATCGCCGAATTTGTTGATCGTGCCGTCTCTATCGAGGAAGATGCAACGTTGCTTGTTCCGGAGGTTCTTCATGCTGACGATGCCGTTTTTGCTATCTTCGTTGACGGAGAGATAACGTTCAGGCGTCCCGCAGTCCTTCACGTATTCGCTTGAACGGTAGGCATAAGCCTCGCCCTTCTTGACGTATAAGGATAAGACATCCTTCTCAAAGTCCATTTTGATAGGCGAAGGGACGCTTGATAAGACTTCTTTGCTGACGACATAGACCCCGGCGTTGACGAGGTTCTCGTAGTAGTAATCCCTGACGTTGTGCTTGCTGTCGACGCCGGTAATTCTATCGTCGGAATCAGATAGAAGAAGATCGCTGTCGAAGGGGTGGCTGTTCGGGTGGGCGAACGCGCTGATCATGGCCTTCTTTTCCTTATGGAAGGCGACGAATCTCGTGAAGTCGATGTCGAGCATCAAGTCGCCGAACAAAAGGATGAAATCCTCATTGAAACGTTTCTTGAACAAAGATAAAGCCCCGGCGGTGCCTAAAGGCTCCTCTTCCTTTATATAGGAGATACGGACGCCAAACTTCGTCCCATCACCAAAATAATTTTCGATTGGCCCTCCGTTCTTGGAGATGACGATCACGATGTCTTTGACGTCTGAGGCTTTCAAAGAATCGATCTGATGTTCAAGAATCGGCTTGCCGTTGATCAAAACCATCGGCTTCGGCAAAGAGTCGCCGGTGATGGATTTAAGTCTTGTTCCGGCTCCGCCGGCTTGGATGAGGGCAATCATGCTTACTCCATGAAGATGATGGAGCAGCCAGCCTGATCCAACTCGAATTTCATCTCGGTCAAATAGGATAGAGACTTCCTGACGGCCTCGCGTTTTGCCTCGGTTGGGACATAGAAAAGAAGGAATCCGCCGCCTCCGGCTCCGAGGAGTTTTCCTCCGGTCGCGCCGGCCTTTATGCCATTTTCATATGACTTGTCTATGATGGGGTTCGATATTCCCTGAGCCAAGGATTTCTTGATCTGCCAACTCGTGTCGAGGATCTCTCCTAAGGCGTCCACGTTGTTGTTCTCTAGTTCGCCTTTGAGGACTCTCGTCATCTCGCAAAGCTTCTTGGTGCTTTCGATCTTGTCGGTATCGGAGGCGAGGTTCTTGGTCTCTTTGGCCAAGATGTTGTTCGCGTCCCTGACGTCGCCCGTATAGAACATCATGAGGTTATCCTGAAGCTTCTGATAGGACTCGTGTTTCATGATGATCGGCTCAACCTTCACGAAGCCATCCGGGCAGAACTCGTAGTAACGGAGCCCTCCGAAAGCCGCGGCGAATTGGTCTTGTTTGCCGATTGGGTTGCCTAGTTGGTTGATCTCGACGTCGCAGGCCTCTTTGGCCACTTTGTACGTGGAGACGGATTTCTCGGTCCAGGTGTAGAGAAGCTTCAACAAAGCGACGGTAAAAGAAGAGGAACTGCCTAAGCCCGTCCCAGAAGGGATGTCGGCCATCGAGGTGATCTCAATGCCTTTGATGTTGAAGTCCTTGAGGACCTGCTTGAAGATCCTGTGCTCGATTTTATTGGGATCGGTCACGATCTCGGTCTTGGAGTATTTGAGGGTTATCGAATCCTTGCTGAACGATTTGTTGATGGCGAGATAGCAATATTTCCTGATGCTGGTCGAAAGGACGCAGCCGCCATACTTTTCATAGAAGGAAGGAATATCGCTTCCGCCTCCGCAGAAGCTGACCCTGAATGGTGCTCGAGAGATGATCATGGCTAATGTGTTCTCCTTGTCTTATCTATATAAAGGCGATTTCTTCGCGCCTAATTCTAGCACTTGGGTTTATTCTTTCGTGATAAAATCAAAAAGAGGGATTTTATGGATAGCAAAGAAAGATATATTTTGGCGATTGATTTTGGCACACAAAGCGTTCGTGTGGCCATCTACGATCAGAATGGCGATGACGTGGCCATGGAGAAAGAAAAGTATTCCCCGGCCTACTATTCGACGCTTCCTAATTACGCTGAGCAGGATCCTCATTATTACTATGAATGCCTTTGCCTTTGCTCAAACCGCTTAGTCAAAAAGAACCCTGCGCTCATCAAGAAGGTTGAGGGTATCACCCTCACCTGTTTCAGGGATTCGGCTGTCCTTCTCGACAAAGATAGGAATGTCATCCGTCCGATGATCATCTGGCTCGACCAGAGAAACGCCGAATGCAAGAAGCCCCTTCCTTTGTTGGACAGGACCATCTTCCGTCTCATCGGCAAGAGCGACACGATCAACTTCAACCGCAAGAGAGCCATCTCGAACTGGCTGATTGAGAATGAGCCGGAGAACTGGGCCAAACTCGACAAATACGTCAATGTCTCAACCTATTTCATCTATCTATTGACCGGGGAGCTCAAAGACAGTTCCTCCAATCAAAGCGGCCATTACCCAATCGATTTCAAGAATAAGCGGTGGTACCCGCATCCTGAAAAGAATCTCACGGGCCAGATTTTCTCTTTGGACGCCACAAAACTTTGTGAGATCGTCCCCGAAGGCTCTTTGATCGGGGCCATTACCGAGAAGTCCAGCAAGGAGACGGGATTACCAGTCGGGCTTAAGATGTACGCCTGCGGGTCCGATAAATCATGTGAGACCTTGGGCTTAGGCATCAACACCGACAAGGTGGCGGCGATCAGCTATGGGACTGCCTCGAGCGTTGAGACAACCAGAAAGAAATACACCGAGTCGGAGCCGTTCTTGCCGGGTTACCCATCATGCATTCCCGGCTATTACAACATGGACATCCAGATCTATCGCGGTTATTGGATGATCAACTGGTTCCTTAAGGAATTCGGCGGCAAGAAGAGCGACGAATCTCTCATATCCGATGTTTCTCCGATGGAATTTAACAGCAAGCTCAAAGAAGTTCCGCCGGGATGCGATGGCTTGGTCCTTCAGCCTTATTGGGGCCCAGGGCTTTCAAGGCCGTTGGCCAAAGGCGCGATCATCGGTTTCTCCGACTCTATCACCCAGGAGCATTTCTATCGGGCCATCATCGAGGGCATTGCTTATGCCTTAAGAGAAGGACTGGAGCACTTCGAAAAGAAGATACACCATAAGATTCCGGAGCTAAGGATCAGCGGCGGCGGCTCCCAAAGCGACGAGATCTGCCAAATCACTGCGGATGTCTTCGGACGTCCGGTCTATCGGGTCCAAACCTATGAGACATCATCCTTAGGCGCGGCCATCGCCGGCTTCTTGGCCATCGGGGTCTACAAGAACTCCGACGAAGCCATCGCCAAGATGGTCAGAACCACCACGAAGTTCGTCCCGAACCTCGAGGTGACGAAGAAGTACGATTATCTCTTCGAGAATGCCTATATGAAGATGTATCCGTCCTTAAAAGGCATCTATAAAGACATCAAACGCTTCAACCACAAGGAAGAAGACGAAAAGAGACATAAGAAGTAAAGGAAGACCACGCAATAAAAAAGTCCCGCAGGAACGGGGCTTTTTTAACTTTAGATTTCCAACAATATTTACAGGGGGAGGGTTTTTATAAAATGTTGCTGGCAATCGGCGTAAGACAAAAGGCGAGGAACGTAACTACGAATGTGACGATCACAAACACGTTAGTTAGAATTTTTGTCTTCAGCATCGTTTTTTCCTCCTTACGCAATCAATTTAATGAAGAAAACGAATAACGTCAAATCTTTATCGATTAAAAACTTTTTACAACTAATCTCCGATGGCGTGTGAGTTTCCCACAACAAAATTAAAAAGCAGTTGCTCGTTAATTCAAAAAGCAGTCACTAGTATAAAAAAATAGTGATTACTTTTATATACGGAAAAAAGCCAAATACTGAAATCGCTTTCAGCGAGAAAGTAAGAACACATGGCGGTTTTTTGAACTGGTGTCTTAATTTTCACGTTTTTCAATAGTGTTTGCTTTTTAAGAAACGTGTCGATGAACCACTAGAAAAAATAACATCACGTAAAAATGTGGATAACTTTTCGTTCGCACTTTTTAAGAAGGAAATGTAAAGAATTGAAATCTTTACAATATTTTATCTAATGTGGCGGCGCCAAGTGTTTATCTATTTATTGATGAAACTGGTTCTCAATATTTCAACGATTGACATTTCTTAAGAATTACTATATTAAACACTATTATTTCGTGGAATTTCGTCTACTTTTGGCCTGTTAATTAATGGTTTTAAATGAATCGCCGATTTTCTTATTTTGAAAAAATGCGAAGGATATTTTCACTATGAATCGTTACGAACCGTTCCTTGCCGACCAAAATGCGTCTGGACATGGCTCCATTGCAGAAATCGATGAAGAAGTGGGCTAGTTCCATGGGATCGCCTGCGACGACGTCTCCATCCTTTTGGCCTTCCTTAATCAGCTTGGTAAGCGGGCCAAAAACATCATCGCCTATGATGGCGTTGTTGACCATCGACGTGCAGAAGTGGCGGTTGGCGGCTAAGTTGGCGAAATAAACGACGTTGTCGCTGGCCTGACAGATTTTCTCACAATACTCGGCGATGATCTTAAGCCCAGCGTATCCACCGGCTTTGATCATTTCTTCGCGTGGGATCAAATAATCCTTATATTGTTGTTTTTTGAGTTCCATCAAGGCGAGATAAACATCTTCTTTGTTCTTGAAGTAGTGATAAAAAAGACCATGCGAGCAATTGCTCGCGAGTGTTATGTCGTCGACGCTGACGTTATCGAACCCTTTTGTGGCGAATAGGCGGAGACTCTTGTCCAAAATCTTCGTCTTTCTTTGGTCCCTAATTGCGGCGTTTTGCTCCTCGTTTCGTGGCATATTAAGACCCCCTATTAATCAAGTTTAATTGCTTGACCAAAAGTGTCAATAATAATGCTTAACATTTACCGGAAAACTTATATCAGCACTAAACAAATTCAGTATTTGTCGGCAGTTTATGTTAACAATTTTAATCGGAAAATTCGCCATTAACATTTTGTTTGTGGGTTTATCGAAAATTCGTTGGACGAAACGATGATTAGATTTCATGAAACAGGCCTCTTGATTTAAGATGCACAACATTTGGCCCACACAGAGAGGCTGTCTCCATATTCCTTTTATGAACGATAAATAAGATAATGAACCCATGAAAATTAAAACTTGGTTATTGGACATGCTCAAGGGGACGACGATAGGCTTCGCCATCCCGATTCCGGGCGTCAGCGGTGGGACGATGGCTGTGTTGACTGGCTTGTTTGACAAAATCAGCGACGCCGTCAGCAACATGAAGAAACATTTCGGCGAATCGATCAGGACTCTCATTCCGATCGGGCTTGGGGCTTTGCTCATGGCCATCATCGGATTCATCGGCATCAAGAAAGGCTTTGATTATGCGCCTTTTGCCTTATCCTCTTTGTTCGCTGGTTTGATAAGCGGGTCGACTCCGGTTATCACCAACGAACTCAAGAAAAGCACTTGGAGCCCGAAAGCCATCACCAGAACCGTTATCGGCTTTGTGGTTGCCGCAGGCGTGGGTATCGCGAGCGCGCTTATCTATTATTTCTATGACTTCTCCATTGGGAGCTACCTTCTATCGGGCGTCTGGTGGGTTTATCCAATTATGTTTGTGGCTGGCTTCATCGGCGCTTTAGCGGCCGTCGTCCCTGGCATCTCCGGCTCGATGATCATGTACCTGATGGGCTTATACGTACCGCTCGTCAGCCTGTTCACGACCTTCTCCAACTACAAGAACTCCGCCTTATATGGCGTTATCTTCGGTGGGGGCGCCCTGCTTATCCTAGGATGCCTTGTCGGATTCATCCTCACGAACGTCTGGATGAAAAAACTTCTGACAGTCAAGCACGACGAGACCTATCAAGTGATCCTTGGTTTCATCCTCGGTTCGTTAATCTCCATGTTTGTGAACCCTCAGATGATCAAGACGAACGCGGATACAGGCGCCAGATATTGGATTTACGAGACCACCCCGGTTTGGGAATGGATCGTTGGCGTCGCCCTCTTCATCATCTCGGCTTGCGTCCTCTTCTATCTCACCAAACGAAGCCAAAAGAAAAAAGAAGAGAAACTCGCGATCGAAAACGTGAGCAAAGAAGACTGACATACGAAAAGAGGACGCATCGCGCGCCCTCTTTTTTGTCGTATCTTATTCGATGCTTCCTAAGGTTATGAGCTTCTGCGACTTCCTTGAGAAGAGCATGATCTCCTTGCCTTCGAAACTCATGGCCACGTTCTGATCAAGTGAGAAGAGAAGTCCGCCGAAGATGACTCCGGTCAAGAGATACCCGTCGATGTTGACGCGGACGGTCGTCTCCATACCGGTCGGCATGGAGCTGTAGATCGTGCCTTTGATCTTGCCTTTTTCGGCGATTTTGAGGGCTTCTGGCCTGATGGCCAAAACGTAATCCTCATCTGTTGGGACGTATTCTTCCTGGACGACGTTTTCCTCGACTTTCGCGATGTGATAGTTGAAGGCGCTGTCCTTGTTGGCTTTCTCGACATAGCCTTTCACGGATGATTTCTCATTCATCTCGGCTTGACGTTCTTCCTCTTCTTTCTTCTCACCCTCACGCCACTTCTTGAGGTCGATTTTCTTCTCAGGCTTGAAGGAGAACTTCTCCTTGCCTCCGAAGATGGATAACTCGACGCTGCCATCGTCTTTTTGTTTGCCGGTGGCTTCGATGAAGTTGATGGATGGGTTGCCAACGAAGTCGGCGACGAAGAGGTTCTTTGGCCTCTTGTAGACGTCGAGCGGGGCCTCGTATTGCTGGAGGACGCCATTGTTGATAAGGCAGATTCTCGTGGCTAAGGTCATGGCCTCGAGCTGGTCATGGGTGACGTAGACGAAGGTGGCGCCTAAGTCGGCGTGCAAACGCTGGAGCTCGGCTCTCATCTCGAGACGGAGTTTGGCGTCAAGGTTGCTTAGCGGCTCATCCATGAAGAGGACTTTCGGTCCCGGGGCCAGGGTTCTCGCGATGGCGACACGCTGCTGCTGTCCGCCTGATAACTCAGAGGGATAACGGTCCATGAACTCGCCTATCTTGACGATGCGGCTGCTCCTTCTTACTTTCCTGTCGAGTTCCTCTTTGCTGAGGCGGCGCACCTTCTTAAGGGGCGTGCCATCCTTGAGGATCTCGCCATTCGAGCCGACGGTGAAGCCTTTGGACTCTTCTTTTGCCACCGCGTCTTTGCTCTTCTGCTCGAAGTCGGAGATGAAGTCCGCGACGGCGTTCTCAGGATTCGCGATGCCTTCTAGATGAAGGTTGAAGAGAGTCTGGGCCTCTCTCATCGTGAGATCGAAAAGGTCGATCAAATGGGCCAAGGCCCTTTCTTTGTTGATCTTGTCCTTCTCGAGGGTGTCATTGACGCACTTGATGGCTTCCTTATAGCGTTTCAGGGCTTTCTTGAGGTTTTCGGCCAGGATGTAGTCCTCATCATATAAGGACATTTCCTCTTTGACGTTCTTTAGTCCGAACGAGATGTTCTGATAGACCGTCATGTTGGGCCAGAGGGCGTAGTTCTGGAAGAGGAAGCCTACTCTTCTTTTGGCGGCGGGGATGTTGATTCCGGCGTCGCTGTCGAAGACGACTTGATCGCCGATCGTGATCTTGCCGCTGGTCGGGGTCTCAAGGCCCGCGATCATTCTGAGGGTCGTGGTCTTGCCGCATCCTGATGGGCCGAGCAAGGTGATGAAGGAATGGTCCTCCATCTCCAACGAAAGGTCATCGACGGCATAGAAACCTCCCCATTTTTTGCTGACGTGTTCGAGCGTGATTTTTGACATGTTATTTTCCTCCAATGCCACTGTCGATCGTTGCGCCAGTGAGCAAATTGACGAGTCCGTTTATGAGTAAGATGAAGACGATGAGCAAGAGGTTGATGCCTGAGCTTAAGGCATATAAGCCCATCTCATCGAAGTAGTCGAGCATCGTGGTCACGAGATATGACTGCGGCGCGAGAAGCATGAAGAGGTTGAGTTCACGCATCGCGGTGATGAACGGCAAGAGATAGCCTGAGAGTATCGAAGCCTTTTGGATCGGGACGATGATGCGTGTCATACGTTTCCACCATGGGGTGCCGCTGATCACGGCGGCCTCTTCGATTTCTCCTGATAGCTGCATCATCGCGCTTAAGGACGATCTAGAGGCAAACGGTATGTATTTCATCGTGCCGGCCAATATCAACAACAAGAGACACATCGGCACGGTCGTCCAGCCCATCCTCGTTCCGAAGATAAAGAAGGCGACGCCGACGGCGATGGATGGTAGTAGATATGGCAGGAAGCTGACGCCATTGACGTAGGCGGCCAGTTTGCTCTTTCGTTTCTTGCTGACGGCATAGCCGACCAAGAAGCCTAAGGTTCCGGCCAATATCGAGCAGATGAAGGCCACGAGCACCTGGTGGCCGAAGCCACTCCAGATGGTTGAGTTATACAAGATGCCGAATTGGCCATACATGCCAACGTCCTGGGAGCCGCCATGGAAGACCCACCATTTGGTGGTGAACTGGGTGTAGTCGCCGGGGTTGGCAAGGAAGGTCTCGATGCCGAATGAGATAAGAGGATAAATAGACGTCATGGCCGTGCAGATGATAAGGAAGACGGCGATGACCCACTTGGAGACTTTTCCAAGTTGGACTTTGCTGGCTTGAGCGGATTTGCCAGAGACGGTGATGTATTGCTTTCTTGAGGAGGTCATCCTTTGGTTCATGAGAAGGATCAAGACCCCGATAAGTCCCATGATGATGGCCACGATTGAGGCCTCACCTGGCAAACTTACCTTCAAGTCGATGTATTTCGTGGCGAAGACCTGGAAATACTTGCCGCCCAAATAGTGGGGGACGGGGTAAGAGCCCATGGCGCTTGAGAAGACAAGCAGGATGGTCGAAAGGATGGCTGGCATCACCAGAGGCAAAGTGACTCTCGTGAAGGTTTTCCATTTCGGGGTGTTGAGAATCGTGGCGGCTTCTTCAAGCGAAGCGTCCATGTTCTTGAAAACACCGCCTATCAATATGTAGGCGAATGGGGCGTAGTGCATGCCGAGGACCATGGCGCTCGGGAAGAGGCCTTGGCACCACCATAGAGGCATGTTGATTCCGAGGGTCGCGGCGAGTAAGCCATTCGATCCTCCGGTTATCGCGTTGCTCCAGAATAGGTTTTTCCAGACGATGGCCAGCGTCCACTGAGGCATGATGTAAGGAAAAATGAAGATGGAGCTCAAATACTTTCGGCAGGGGAGGTTGGTCCTGGTGACGAGATACGCCACAAGGCCTCCGAAGACGAGGGCGAAGATGCAGCTTAGGGCCGCAAGAGCCATCGTGTTGCCAAATGGTTTCCAGAAATTGATAACCGAGTTGGTGCCGCTGAAGATATCGATCCAGTTTGTGATGTTATAGGTTCCGCCTTTGATGGAGCCAAAGCCGATATCCGCGGCGATATAAGGCTCATATGTTCCGATGTGAAGCAAAAATGAGTCGACGATGATAAGAACCATCGGATAGAAAACGATGAAAGTCAAAGCCAATCCGAGGATCACCAAAATGCAATTCTCGGGCTTACTGAACCAAGAGCCCGCTTTGTTCATGCCCCGCTTGAACGGGGAAATGGCGCTTGTGGATGAACCGCTCATACCATATGTACCTCTCTATGAGAATAAGGCCGCGGGAAGAAAGCCCCCGCGGCCTTATGGTTTCAGAAACGAATATCGAAACTAGGCCGCTAAACCGTCGATCCAAGAACCGACTTTGTAGCTGACCTTGGCGCAATAGGTCGGATCCTCGATGACGAGGTTGCCTTTGCCAGCGCCGGTTCCGGTCCACCAGTCATATCCTTTGTCGTTGAGGACCGGATAGTCGGTGCCTCCGTCATTGGAATGGTCTTGGTTGATGCCAGAATTGGTGTTGGAGCAGTAGCCGCCAATGTCCTTGCCCCAGGCCTTGAAGCCGTCATAAGTGCAAGTCATGAAGTTG
This sequence comes from Caryophanales bacterium UBA4951, assembly GCA_002397465.1. Lineage (GTDB taxonomy): Bacteria > Bacillota_I > Bacilli_A > RFN20 > CAG-826 > UBA4951. Next base: position 18,966 of record DHAP01000032.1, read on the forward strand.
ATGAAAGCGCAGGAAGCATATGGGTACGGAGAAGTCTTGAGGACTTGGAGATAATGCTTGTACATGTATCCGCCGATTCCCTTGTAGCCGTCTTGGTAAGCCGCGACGGTGACGTTCTTCTTGCTCACGCCATCGCTCTCGCTGACTGAACGGAGCTTCGAATAGACGAGAAGTCCGCTCGATCCGACTGACGAGCTCTTGACGAGTTCGTTGCAGATTGGGCCGTCATCGGTCTGGACGCTGTATTGCTTCATCCAGAATTGGATGTAGGCCAAAGCGTATTTGGCGTTGGCCCCTAAGCCAAGGTCTGTGGCCTTGGTGGCTAAGGCATCAGCGGCATCGCCAACGCGCTTTTTCTCGGTGGCATCGCTGATTCCATCATAGGCGTCTTTGAGAATGGCACTGTAGGTGTCATTGGTCATCATAAGCATCCAGTTCTTGCCGACTGGCTCGCTGTTCGGGGCCATGAACATCGGGGTCTCGCCTGTGCGGACGAAGTCCCAGCAGTTCTTGTAGGTCTTATCTCCGAGGTTATTGAACTCGAAGATCTTGTTGAGGGACTGAAGGGCGAACGGTTCTTTGTTACTGGCTGAGCCTTTCCATTCCTTCGGTACGTAGTTAAGAAGGTTGCCAGTGTCGAGCTCTTTGCTCTGGATTTGGTTGGCATCCTGGATGAGAGTCATGGAGATGTTGTGGTCGCTTGAGGCGATGTCGGCATCGATGGCTTCAAAGATGGTGTTGTTCTTCGGCTGAGTCCAAGAAATAGTGGCGCTGAAATCTGGGTCATAGTCCGGGAAGGCGGCGCGGATTGTCGCGCTTTCCTTTCCATCGGCGTCTAGGCCTTTGAGGTAATTGATAAAGTACTCTTGGGCGGTCTTTCCACGTGAAGAGTTACCAATTCCGGTCATGGTCTTGCCCCTGATCTCCTCCATTGCCTTCTTGTAGAGAGTTGCTTGATCCATACCCTCCGCGGCGGCGATGGCGGCTTCGACCTCAGTTTTGGCGGTGCTGCAACCGGTCATCAACGGCGCTACTAACGTAAGCGCAGCCAACAACACGACTGAACGAGTGTGCTTCATGTTTGTTAAATTCCTCCTTACATGAGCATGAACAAAAAGGTCTCCCCCTAGTTTCTTGAGAAAACTTTTTCGTTGCCCTTATATTAAATGTAAGCGGTTTCGTTGTCAAAGGAAACTATATCGGTAAAACAATTATTAAGTCGGTAAAATGCCATGAATGATATCAATTGTAAGCATTTTGTTTACGAATAAATTTACTCACAAATAAATTTGTTACAATGCCTTTTTATTGTCCATGACATGGAAATCCACGGGAAAAATGTTTTAGTTCGGGGCGAGAACAAACGATGAGGAAAAATCAATTAATCAACTTCGGAAATCGGTGTTTTATCGATGACATAATTTTTGGTAAATCAAAATCGTCAGCGGTGGTTAACCGCCTTTAATACAAGCTGATTTACACGGCCGAAAACCACACTTATGCCAATCCCAACAAAGTATGGATAACGTTCGTTTCTTTTATTAATAAAAGGGTGGTACACTTCTCTCGACATGAAAACCTTAATACTCTATCAAAGCAAGTGCGGCAGCACGAAAGCCTACGCCGAAGACATCGCGAAAGCCACCGGAGCGGACGTTTATCCACTCAAGGGCTTCCGTTTAAAGAAGATGAAGGACTATGACACAATCGTGTTTGGTGGCTGGGTTCAGGGCGGCAGCATTCAAGGGCTCGACAAGTTCCTCAGCGAATACGAGTCCATCAAAGACAAGAACGTCCTTATTTTCTCGACTGGCATGGCCTTTCCGACCAGCGACGGACGTTCGTTATTGATCGAACAAAACCTTTTGGACATGTACCACATCCGTTTCTATATGCTCCAGGGCTCATTCGACATCAAGAAGCTGAGGCCTCTTGAGAGAATATTGATTCAACGCTCGCTCACCAACTTGGTGAACGACCCCGCCAACGTCAATCAGAAAGAGTCGCTTGAGAAACTCTCGAGCGAACCTTTGGTCGTCTATGACCACCAGGGGATCGACAAGATCGTCCGCGTCATCAACACTCTGTCTCTCACCGTCGAAGTGAACGTCAAGGACAAGGCATGAAACTCTTCGTCGGTTTAGGCAATTACGGCCAAGAATACGTCGGCACCCGTCATAACATGGGATTTTTAAGCGTCGACAAATTCATGGATCTCGCCGGCGGAGTCTTTGACAAGAGCGACTTCAAAGGCGTCTATGGCATCGTCCGCAACCCGATGTTCTCCGAACCGATCGTGGTCGTGAAGCCTCAGACCTACATGAACTTATCCGGCACCTGCGTGAGACCTCTTGCCGACTTCTACAAGATACCCCTTGAGGACATCGTGGTGGTCTATGACGAGATGGCTCTTCCAGTCGGGACGATCAGACTCCGCGAGAATGGTTCAAGCGGTGGCCATAAAGGCATTCAGAACATAATCGACCAATACGGAAGCGACAAGATCAAACGCATCCGCATCGGCATTGGCGAACCGCCCTTCAAAAACGCGATCGACTATGTGTTAGGCAAGCCAAAGGGCGAAGAATTAGATAAAATAAACGAGGCGACCGACCGGGCCGCCAAAGCCTTGCGAGACATTGAAGTCAAAGGCTTCCCATACGCGATGAGCATCTACAACGCCCCAGCTAAGGAGTGAACGACGACGGACCTCTACGAGGAACTGAAAAAACTTAATGTGACCTCCCCCCTCTTGGACAAGAAGGGGCATTTCGTCGTGGACGATACGATCGGGGTCTCTCTCTTGTTCGCCTTCATTTACCACGAAAGAAAAGAGAGTTACGCCATAGTCAGCAACAACCTCTACAGCGCTCAAAAGAGCTATGAGTTCCTTTTGAATTTCCTGCCGGAAGAGGATGTCGTATTCTTCCCGGCGGATGAATTATTAAGAGCTGCCAAACTCTCATCCAGCAAGGAACTGATGGCCCAAAGGCTCTATGCGATGGGCCAGTTATCTTCTCCGGGCGCCAAGATATTAATCACCCATCCAGCCGCGTTATTACGTTATTTGCCAGATCCAAAAGCCTTTCAGAAGTCGATGATTTCCTTGCAAAAGGGCTCTAAGTGCGACTTAGGAGAACTAAAAAGCCAACTTGTGGAAATGGGCTATCAGAAGGTCAACAAGATAGACCAGTCCTTGGAGTTCGCCTCCCGTGGCGACATCTTGGACATCTTCTCCGTCAACTATCTGAAGCCAGTCAGGATCGAGTTCTTTGACGATGAGATCGAAAGCGTCCGTTTCTTTGACGTCGCCACCCAGTCCTCGCTTGAGGACGTGGAGAGATTCTCGATATTGCCTGCGAACGATTTCTTGATGGACGACGACACCATCACGAGCTTCGCCCACCGTTTGAAAGAAAGGCTTGATGAAGATTGCAAGACCCTTCCTTTGGACGCCTCGGAACAGTTACGTGACAACGTTATGCGTGACCTTGAGGACGTCGTGAACAGGAACTACAACCCATCCTTATATAAGTATTATGGATTCGCGCTTGAGAAGCCCCATTCGATCCTTTCTTATTTTGCCCCGGCCCTTACTTTCGTGGCTGAGAAAGAAGGGTTCGTCGCCTCGACTGATTTGCTCATTAACGAGGCACATGAATATTTAGGCGAACTCAAATTATCCAACATCACCGTCTCCCATCTAGAGGAATACATGGAGGTCGACGAGGCCTTGGGCGACTACCGGAAAGTCTACTATGGGGTCAAATACGCCGAGAGCGCCGATGACTTCTCTTTCTCCGTCCGCCCCATCGTAAACGCAGGCGGAGGAATCGCCTCCATCATCCCGACGATCGAAAGCTATCTGAAGAACGACGACAAAGTAATCTTGTCTTTGCCTGAGCCCCACCAAAAAGAGACGGTCATCGGTTTCTTGAATGAGAGCAAGATTCCTTACGAGGAAGTCAAAGGCCTTGAGATGCCTAAGGGTAAACTGGGGATCACTTCGCTTCCGCTAAGCCAAGGCTTCGAGGTCTCGTCTTTGAAGATCGCCTACATCTCTTCAAGCGAGATGTTCGGGCATAGGATCGCCAACACGAGATTCACCTCGCGTTTCAAGGACGCGACCATCTTGAAGAGCTACGAGGATTTGAAGCCGGGTGACTATGTCGTCCATGAATACAACGGCATCGGCCAGTTCATCGAGATCAAGACCTTGGAGGTCGAAGGCATCCATAGGGATTATTTAAGAATCGCCTATGCCGGCAATGAGACGCTTTATGTCCCGTTGGAACAATTCAGATTAGTCAGAAAATACTCAGGACGAGAAGGGGCGGCCCCACGCTTGTCCCATCTTTCGGGCGGCGAATGGAAAAAGAAGAAAGAGCATATCAAGGAGAGGGTCAACGAATTGGCGGACCGCCTCATCGCCCTCTATGGCGCGAGGACCCAGATCAAAGGTTTTGCCTTTCCGCCCGATGACGAGCTCCAGAAGAAGTTCGAGGGCGAGTTCCCGTATGAATTGACCCCCGATCAAAAAAAGTCGCTCGACGAGATCAAAGCCGACATGGAGAAAGACACCATCATGGACCGCCTTTTGTGCGGGGACGTGGGCTTTGGCAAAACCGAGATCGCCTTCCGTTCCGCCTTCAAGGCCATCTCTGCGGGTAAGCAGGTCGCCCTCTTATGCCCGACCACCTTGTTAGCGAGGCAGCATTACGAGGTCGCGATCGAAAGATTCGCCTCCTTTGGGATTCACATCGCTCTCTTTTCGAGGCTGGTGCCTTTATCGATCCAGAAAAAGAACATCAAAGAGATATATGAGGGCAAGATCGATCTCGTGATCGGAACCCACAGGCTTTTGTCCAAAGAGATCGTCTATAAGGATTTAGGCTTGCTCATCGTGGATGAGGAACAAAGGTTCGGCGTCGAGCAGAAAGAGAAGATAAAAGAGCTGAAGAAGAACGTCGACGTCCTCACTTTGAGCGCCACGCCGATCCCAAGGACCATGCAGATGTCCCTCGTGGGCATAAGGCCTCTTTCGGAGATCAACACGGCCCCGGAATCAAGGATGCCGATCCAGACTTATGTCGCCCCATACAAGGCCGATGTGGCCTATGAGCTGATTCAAAGGGAACTAGCCAGGAACGGCCAGGTCTTTTATGTCTATAACAAAGTGGCGACCATCTACTCCAAGGCCGCGGAGATAGCGAGGAACATCCCGAGTGCCAAAGTCGGGGTCGTCCATGGCCAGATGGACAAAGACGAAAGCGAAGAGGTGATGTCGAAGTTCTACGATAACGAGATCAACGTCCTCGTCTGCACCTCGATCGTCGAAAACGGGATAGACATCCCCAACGCCAACATGCTGATCGTGGAAGATGCCGACCATTTTGGTTTGTCACAGCTCTACCAAATCAAAGGCAGAGTCGGAAGGGGCGACCGCATCGCCTATGCCTATTTGATGTACAAGCCGCAGAAACAGATGAACGAGGATGCCCAAAAAAGACTTCAGGCCATCCAGGAGTTCACCGAGCTAGGAAGCGGCTACAAAATAGCCCAAAGAGACCTCATGATCCGGGGTGCCGGAGACATACTGGGGGCTGAGCAGGCCGGCTTCATCGACACGGTTGGCTTAGACCTTTACATGAAGATGCTGAACGAGGCCATCACCGAGAAGAAAACCGGCGTGCCAAGAGAAGAGCCAAAACCCAATAAAATATTCAACATAGACGCTTATATTCCGAAGGGCTACGCGATCAATAGCGACAAGATCGAACTCTACCAGGAGCTTGAGAACATCTCGAATGAGGATGAACTCGCTAAATACAGCAAGCACCTTCGTGACGTCTATGGCAAGATACCCAAAGAGACCGAGCTTCTTTTGAAGAAGAAACGGATCGACATCTACGCCAACAAAGAGGAGTTCTCTTCAGTTGAGGAAGGCGAAGGCTACATCGACATCCTGATGAGCGACACCTTCTCGAGGATCAATGGCATTGGGGTGGAGCTCTTTGACGTCATTCTTCCTTATATGAGTTTCATCAAGGTCAACTTCCTTGAGAAGAAACTAAGGATAAGGATCGCCAAACGCGATAGTTGGCTCGATGACCTTGAGAAGATCGTCAAAGGAATCGACGCTCTCTATAGCCGACACAAAGAGGGGGATGTTGTGCTAAACTAAGCCGATGAGAATCGATAAATTCCTAAAGGTCTCCCGTCTTATCAAAAGAAGGGAAACCGCCAAAGAGCTCTGCGACGACGGAGACGTCATCATCAATGGCAAAAAAGCCAAAGCCATGAGCGAAATCCTTCCAAACGACACCATCATTATCCTGTTAGGGCGCCACAAAATCACCGCAAAGGTCAATTTTGTGAAAGAATTCGCCCGCAAGGAAGAAGCTAGTACGATGTATACGATACTTGAAGACCTGATCATAGAAAGAGGGGAATGAAAATGCTCACTTCAAAAGTGCTCGATTACAAATTCGGCGAGGACAACGTCTACCTATTGCCCGTCACCTATGGGGCCGCTTCGATGGCCTTGCTCGACATGATGCAAAAGGAAGGCAAGAAGCCTGTCGTCTGTTTCGTCAATTACCATTTCGGCGAGGACATCGACAAAGCCGAGACCGCCCTTAAGCAGTACTGCCAGCAAAACGATCTGACCCTTGAGATCTGTGACACCCGTTTCGTCTCGCAAGAAGGCAAAGACGACGACTACATCGATTGGCAGAGGAAGACCCGTTACAACTTCTTCACCGAGACCTATAAGAAATATGACGCGGCCGCCATCTTCATCGCCCATATCCAGGACGACATCATCGAAAGCTATCTCCGGACTAAGGCCGATGGCATCAAAAAGATCAATTACGGTTACACGAAAATCTCCCAGAACCACGGGATGGTCGTCGTGAGGCCTTTGCTTGATTTCACTAGACAGGACCTCCAGGAATATTGCGAGGGCAACAACGTCCCCTTCCTTCCGGAGGCCGTCGACTTCGAACACGCCAATTCATCATCCATCCGCAAGCACGTCGACTCTCTCAACGAAGTCGAAAGAGGGCAACTATTGGACGAGATGAAAAAAGAGAATTCCGAGAAGATCAACTTCATCCGAGACATCGACAATTCCATCAGCGAGGTCAACGAATTAGAGATCCGAGCCATCCTCGCCTTGAACCAAGACGAGTTTCTCGAAACCCTCATCAACTTCGTGAACCACGCCTCCCCGATCCACATAACCATCACCCCCGAATTAGCGAAGAGCATCAGGAAGATGTGCCTCGACAAGAAGAGCAACATGTCGATCAAGCTCAAAGGCGATGTCTACCTCGTGAAGGAATACGACATCATCTCCATCGACAAGGACGGCCTCGACATGCCTTATAGCTACGTGATCGAAAAACCAGGCAAGTTCTCGTGTGAGAGCTTCGACCTCGATTTCTCGATGGGGGCCGAGGATAGGAACATCAAAGACAGCGATTATCCTCTCACCGTGAGAAGCGCCCTCCCACAGGACAATTACAACTATGGCGGCTACCTCGCCCCAGTGAGAAGAATGTTGGTGGCGGCAGGCATCTCTCCGCGTTTATTGCATATTTGGCCGGTCTTTTTGAACAAAGACGGCAAAATCATCTATGTGCCCCGCTATAAGAAGGGGTTCAGTGAATATCATTCGAGCGTGCTGAACATTCACGTGAAAAACGATGAGAAATGAGTAAAGTTGTTGTACGCCCCACCCATAGGGTGTATTGTGCGTAATGTTAGAAACAGCGCTAGAAAAAAGCAGTCGAAAATGAATGGAGGTCTCCTATGAACGAGAACAACAATAAGAGAAGCGTTTGGTCGTACATCCTTCCTTATTTCTTTACCGCTTTATGTGTCTTCTTAATCATCTATTTCATCGTGGCCCAAATGTCGAACCGCGTCTATTCGTGGTCCGAGAGCAGCCTTGATACTTATCTTCGTGTCAGTTCGAGCACCGACACTGCCAACAACACGACTTTCTACGTGAGGACCGCCGAGGTTTCGACCAACATCTCGACCACGACCGTCTCTGGCGAGGCCTACACCTATAACGGACACGAGAAGATTTCCTATCAGGTCATCATGCCGCGTGAGGATTGGACGACCTCAGCCGCCCACACAAGCGAAATCACCTTGAACGGAGGAGATGGCAACAAGCTTAGCCAGACCGCTTCCTGGAGCGAGGTTTTCGCCGTCCGCGTCAATGAGTGGAACACCCTTAGAAAATCCGGTGACTCCGCCTATTCTTGGATGAATAGCGGAGCCCTTGCCTCCTCTGGCGAAGGCTACCTCACCAACAGCGATCCTTATACTTCCACTTGGTGGGAGACCTGGGGACCGACCATCATCAACGCCGGCATCATCATCCTCTTTGCCTTATTCTTCTTCAGCCGTCTCAACAACTCCGTCAACGGAGCCAACAGGCAAGCCATGGACTTCAACAAGTCCCCAGCCCGCCGCGAAGACGCCTCGAAGGTTCATTTCTCCGACGTCGCTGGATGCGATGAGGAGAAAGCCGAGATGGTCGAGATGGTCGAATACCTCAAAGACCCGAAGAAATATTCCAAATATGGCGCGAGACTTCCAAAAGGCGTCCTTCTCATCGGCAACCCTGGCACCGGCAAGACCCTTCTTGCCAAGGCCGTGGCTGGCGAAGCTGGAGTCCCTTTCTACAGCATCTCCGGCTCTGATTTCGTCGAGATGTTCGTCGGCGTCGGCGCAGGCCGTGTCCGCGATCTCTTCCACAAAGCCAAACAAACCGCACCATGCATCATCTTCATCGATGAAATCGACGCGGTCGGCCGCCAAAGAGGCGCTGGCTTAGGCGGAGGCAACGACGAAAGGGAACAGACCCTCAACCAGTTGCTCGTCGAGATGGATGGCTTTGAGTACAACTCCGGCATCCTCGTGATGGCCGCCACCAACCGTGACGACGTCTTGGACCCAGCTTTGCTGAGACCTGGCCGTTTCGACCGTATCATCACAGTTTCCTTACCAGATGCCGCCGGACGTGAGGCCATCTTCAAAGTCCATGCGAGAAACAAGAAGATCGACCCAAGCGTCAACTTCGCGGCTCTTGCCAAACGCACCGTTGGTTTCAGCGGCGCCGACATCGAGAACATCCTCAACGAGGCTGCCATCTTGGCCGTCCGTTTCCACAAAGAGAGCGTTGGCATGGCAGAGATCGATGAAGCCATCGACCGCCGCATCGCCGGACCTGCCAAATCAGGCAAAGGCATGAACGAGCTCGAAAGAAAAGAAGTGGCCTTCCACGAAGCGGGACACGCCGTGATCGGCTTGGTCCTCCCGCACAGCGACAAAGTCCAAAAGATCACCATCATCCCACGTGGACGCACAGGCGGCCATGTCCTTATGACGCCTGAGGACGATAGGTTCCTTCTCACGAAGAAAGAGCTTCTCGCCGAGATCACCGGCTTACTTGGCGGACGTGCTTCCGAAGAGATCTTCTTCGATGACATTTCCACCGGCGCCGAGAACGACATCCAGCAGGCCACAAGATTAGCGAGGCTCATGGTCACCCAGTTCGGTATGTCCGAATTAGGACCTATCCAATACGAGACGAACTCCGGTTCCGTCTTCCTTGGAAGAGACTATGCCAACACCCAGAAGAACTTCTCCAGCGAAGTCGCCTTCGAGATCGACAAGGCCGTGCGTCAGATAATCGATGACGCCCACACCCAGGCGATTGAGATCTTGACCAAGCACCGTCAGGAAGTGACTTTGATCGCCACGACCTTGCTTGAGAAAGAGACCATCACCGCCGAGGAGATCGATGCCTTGGTCAAGAATGGCTCGCTCAGCGAGAAAAAAGTCGAGAACGTCAAAGAGGTCGAACCGCTTGAGGAAAAACAGGTCCTCAATGGCGAAATCTCCGCCGAAACCCAATTAAAGGACGAGGAAAAGCCGACTGCGGCCGCGCCTAAGAAGGCCGCCCCAAAGAAAGCTTCGCCCAAGAAAAAGGCTCCGAGCAAGAAGAAAGCCGATACCACCAAAAAATAAGAGGAAGGCCGCGAGGCCTTCTTTCTTTGCATATGAAAATCGCAGATATCGAAATCAAGACTCCGGTGATCTTGGCCCCGATGGCAGGGGTCACCACTTTGGCGTATCGCGAATTCATGAAGCCATTCGGAGTCGGCCTCAGCTACAGCGAGATGATCAGCGACTGCGGGCTCGTCTATGGGAATGCCCTCACGAGGGAATACGCGAAGACCTCGAAGATCGACCATCCGGTCGGCCTCCAGCTTTTCGGCAGCGATCCCGCGATCGCAAAGAAAGCCATCGCCATCCTCGAGGGCATTGCCTCTTATGACATCCTCGACGTCAACCTTGGCTGCCCAGTCTACAAAGTCACCAAGACCGGAGCGGGTTCGGCGATGCTCAAAGACCCTAATACCTTATATACGTACATGCGCGAGGTGGTGAGCTCATCACATAAGCCAGTTAGCACCAAGATTCGTTTAGGCTGGGACTCACAGTCTATCAACGTGAGAGAGGTGGCGTCCTTGCTAGAAAAGGCTGGCGTCTCATTGATTTCCATCCACGCGAGGACCGCCAAACAAGCCTATTCAGGCACGCCTGATTATTCGAAGATCGAGAATCTCGCCTCCGAGCTCAGCGTGCCTTTATGCGTCTCAGGCGATATCTACACGCCGGAAGACGCCAAGAAAGCCATGGACATCAGCGGCGCCAAATTCGTGATGGTCGCCAGGGGTGGCTTAGGCAATCCAAAGCTCGTCACCAACATCAATCATCTATTAATGGGCGAGGATTTGGAACCTCCGTCCACGCTTCTAGAAGAAGTAGATTATGCCGAGAGATTCGCCAAGATGCTGATCGAGCAAGATGGCGAGCATAGCGCCATCATGCAGCTCCGCGGATTGATCCCTCATTTCTTTTCGGGCTTTCCTGGCTATAAGAAAATCAGGGCCGAGATCAGCGTCAACATCAAGACCTATGAGGACCTACAGAAGATCTTCACGGGCATTAGAAACCGTTCCAGATTATGAAAACGCTTTTATCGGAAGTGTATTGATAATAATAAGTCAGTTCATATAATGTTCGTACACGAACGATTATTTATGGCTGAAACAAAACCCTTAGGATACCAAATCAGGCTGACAGCCAACCAGATAAAATGCTATATCGACCAGAAAGTCACCGTCGGCGTCGGGAGCAATCTCACCGGCATCGAGGGAATGACGATGGGCTTTCTCTTCCATCATAAGAATGAAGAGGTCACCTGCAAGAGGCTGATGGAAAGAGACGGTGCCTCCAAAGCCACGGTCTCCCAAACCCTTAAGGGGCTTGAGAAAAAGGGCTTCATCGAGATGGTCCATCCGAAGGACGACAAAAGAAAAAAGATCATCTCCCTCACGCCAAAGGGACAGGAGATAGAAAGAGAGTTCGACGAGATATTCAAAGAGATCAATCAGAACATCGAGTCGGGATTAGACGAAAAGGAAATCGAAACGTTGCGGTCGCTCCTAATGAGGATCCGCGAGAACGTCAGTATGGAGAAATAGAGTATGTTCAAGACCTATGCTTATTTGATGAAGAGCCTCAAAGGCTATAAAAAGGACACCGCTTGGACGTGGTTTTTCGTGGTGTTTGAGACTTTCTGCGAGATTCTCGTCCCGTTCTTCATGCAGTTCCTGATCGACTCAATCAACAAAATCGGCGATATTTCCGCCCCATCCAGCGCGGATAAATACGGCGGAATCATCAAGAGCTTCGTCACGTGGGTCGACTCCTTCGCCGGCGTCACCTATTCCCCGTATGTCTATGGCGCCTTCATGGCGGCCGCGGCCATCTTGGGCGCGGTGTTCGGCGTCTTCGCCGGTTATTGGGCGGCCTCGGCCTCATCGGGTTTGGGCCATAACCTCAGGAAGGACATGTACTACCACCTTCAGGACTATTCATTCAACAACATCGACAAGTTCTCGACCTCGTCCATCGTCACGAGGCTTACCACCGACGTCACCAACGTTCAGTTCGCCTTCCAGTCGTCCATCAGGGCCGTCTTAAGGGCACCGCTCATCATGATATTCGCTCTCATAATGAGCTTTGTGACCTCATGGAAATTGGCTTTGGTCTTCCTTTGCATCATCCCAGTCATTCTCTTCATCCTTATTTTCTTGGCCACGATCGTTCACCCGATCTTCGTGGCGGTCTTCAACAAGTACGACGACCTCAACCAGGAAGTCCAAGAGGACCTCTCCGGCATCAGGGTCGTCAAATCATTCGGCCGGCAAGAAGAGGAGAAGAGCAAGTTCTCCTCCATCAGCGACTTCATCTACAAGAAGTTCACCAAGGCCGAGCAGATCATGGCCTTCCAGAACCCCGCCATGCAGTTACTTGTCTATGCCTCAATCCTTACCATCGTGGTCTTTGGCTCCAGCATCATCATCTCCTCAAACGGAACCGAGCTCACCGCCGGCGGTTTGAGCACGCTTATCTCCTATGTCATGCAGATCATGATGGCCGTCATGCTCGCGAGCATGGTCTACGTCATGATCATCGTCTCGAGGAACTCGGCCGAACGTATCGAGGCCGTCCTCCGCGAGGTCCCGGATTTGGCCAACCCCGAGAACCCGGTATACGAGGTCAAAGACAGCTCCGTCTCCTTCAAGGACGTGAGCTTCCATTATGAGAACGGCAAAGATGTCCTGAATGACATTAATCTAAGCTTCAAGCCCGGCGAAAGCGTGGGCATCGTCGGCTCGACCGGTTCCAGCAAGACCACTTTGATGTCCTTGATCGCCAGATTATATGACGCGACTGGAGGCGAGGTCATGGTCGGCGGGCTCAACGTCAAAGACTATGACATCAAGAGCCTCCGTGAATCCGTCGCCGTCGTCCTTCAGAAGAACACCTTGTTCTCCGGCACGATTGCCTCCAATCTCCGTTGGGGCAACGAAAAGGCCACGGACGAGGAAATCAAACAAGCCTGTGAGATTGCCCAGGCCGACTCGTTCATCTCCTCATTCCCCGATGGCTATGACACCATGCTGGATGAAGGCGGCACGAACGTATCCGGCGGGCAAAAGCAAAGGATATGCATCGCGAGGGCTCTCATCAAGAACCCCAAGATCATCATCCTCGATGACTCGACCTCCGCGGTCGACACCCACACGGACGCTCTCATCAGGGCGGGTCTAAAAAAGAAGCTCCCGGGCACCACGAGCTTCATCGTGGCCGAGAGGATTCTCTCAGTCAAAGACTGCGACACCATCTTGGTCATGGACAATGGCAAAGTGGTGGGCAAAGGGACCAACGACGAGCTTATGAAGAGCTCGAAGATCTATAACGAACTGTGTACTTCACAATTAGGGGGAGGTGATTTCGATGCCAGGAGCTAGAATGGGAAAATCAGACGGCAAGAGAGCCAATCCAAAGGATGTCATCAAGTCCGTCAAAAGAATATTCGTCTACGCGACCAAATACTTCCCGGTCGAGTTCTATCTTTCGATTCTTTGCATCATCATCAGCGGCGTCGCCTCGATCGTCCCGACTTTGTTCGTCGGAGTCGCGGTTGACCAACTAGATGACATTCTTTCGAATAACCTCGCTCAAACTACTTCCGTTTATTCATTAGGCTACATCGGGGCCGAAGCCGGCGTGGTGGCCGCGATCGTCTTTGTGGGACTATGCGCCAACTACTTCTATAACTTCCTGATGTCGAGGGTCGCCCAAGGCGTCCAAAAGAAAATCAGGGACGATCTTTTCAACCACATGCAGGATCTTCCGTTATCCTATTTCGACTCCAGGACGCGCGGCGACATCATGAGCGTCTACACCAACGACGTCGATACCCTCCGCGAGGCCATGTCCCGCAGCTGGCCGATGATTGTGAGCGGCGTCGTCACCATCGTGGTCGTCATCATCGCCATGTTCGTCTACAACTGGCTCATGGCCATCATCGTGATTCTCATCACCATCCCGACCATGTACATCTCGAAAGTCCTCTCTGGAAAGAGCGGACGTTACTTCGTGAACCAGCAGATGGCTTTGGCCAAAACGAACGGTTACGTCGAAGAGCTCACCAACGGCCAGAGGGTCGTCAAGGTCTTCAATTATGAGGAACGCGCGGAACGCGGCTTCGACGCGGTCAACGACGAGCTTTATATCCAATCCACCAAAGCCAACCGTTACGCGAACATCCTGATGCCGATCGTCAATCAGATCGGAAACCTCCAATACGTCATCCTCGCGATGGTCGGGGCCTTCATCTACACGAACCAAGATAATTGGAGCATCTCGATCGGGCTGACTCTTGGCACCATCATCAGCTTCCTTTCGCTTTCCAAATCCTTCACTCAGCCGATAGGCCAGGTGGCCCAGCAGGTCAACTCCATCGCCATGGCTCTCGCCGGCGCGGTCCGTATCTTTGATCTGATCGACCAGCCTAGCGAAGTAGACGATGGCTATGTCGAACTCTGCAACGCTAAAGAAGGGCCTTCAGGCGAGCCGATCGAAGTGAATGAAAGAACCGGCAAATGGGCTTGGAAACATCCGCATAAAGATGGGACCCCGACCAGTTATACCTGGCTTAAGGGCAAGATCGATTTCTATGACGTCGACTTCTCTTATGTTCCGGGCAAAACCGTCCTCCATGACATCACTTTGTATGCAGAACCCGGCCAGAAAGTCGCTTTCGTCGGCCCAACTGGAGCCGGAAAGACGACGATAACGAACCTCATCAACCGTTTCTATGACATTGAGGACGGCAAGATCAGATACGATGACATCAACATCAACAAGATCAAGAAACAGGACTTAAGAAGATCCTTGGGCATGGTCCTTCAGGACACCGAGCTCTTCACTGGGACCGTCAAAGAGAACATTCGTTATGGAAGGCTAGACGCGAGTGATGAGGAAGTGGTTGCCGCGGCCAAACTCGCCAACGCCGATTCCTTCATCAGCAAGCTTCCAAAAGGCTATGACACGATGCTAGAAAAAGCCGGCGAGAACCTTTCGCAGGGCCAACGCCAGCTCTTGTCGATCGCCAGGGCCGCCATCGCGAACCCTCCGGTCATGATCCTTGATGAGGCCACCTCATCCATCGACAGCAGAACCGAGAAACTCGTTCAAGAAGGCATGGACGCCATCATGAAAGGCCGCACGGTCTTCGTGATCGCCCACCGTCTATCAACCGTCAAGAACAGCGACGTCATCATGGTCATCTCCGATGGGAGAATCATCGAAAGAGGCTCACATGACGAGCTTCTCTCGAAGAAAGGCGTCTACTACCAGCTCTACACTGGCAAGAAAGCCTAATCTTCGTCGATCCGCTTATACAGAACCTCTTTCTGAGCCTTGTCTAGATGCGAATACTCTTCAAGCAGACCCCTGGCCGCCAACGAAAGGTCATCGCTGTCGAGGGAGAGTATTTTCTTTAGGCTTGCGATGGTGGGATTCCCGACGACCAATAAGGCAGAGTCGTTCTTGTGACAACGGAGCTGATGTCTTTTCGTCCAAGTTAACTCGCTATAAATGGTGGGGTGCGAGGCCGCCAAATCGATGATCAATTTGGCGAACTCCGAACTGGCGGGGACGCTTTTGTCTTCCTCAAAATCATTGAGGTCGTTGACGAAAGAGAAGTACTGCTGGAGGGTGATTTTCAACGTGGTTTGACTGTTCATGGACGAATCTCTCCTTTCTTTCCGTTAGAGTTGTCTTTGATGATGGGGACGTCCTCTCCTTGGATGTGTTCCGTCGGATGGGGCGTGGCAATTTCTTTAACAAGAGGAGGGTTTTGCAAGGCTTCTCTTGAGATAGAACCGCTTTTGATGAGGGCTAGTTTGGCTAGTCCTGGGCCAATAAGCTCATAGAGTATCGATGAGCAGATGATAATGGCGTAGAACTCATTTCCGATTTCCGTCGGGAGCATTCTTTGGCCTAAGACGGCAAGTCCTATGGCCACGCCGGCCTGTGGGATCAAGGCCATGCCCAAGTAGTCTCTGGTCTTTTTCTCCTCTCTTGTGGCAAGGCAGCCTAAGTAGGCTCCGCCATACTTGCCAAGGATTCTTACGAAGAAATAGATGACCCCGATCAAACCGACCTCCGCGAAAGAGGCAAAGTCCATGTTCATGCCGCTCATGACGAAGAAGAGACACATTATCGGAGGGGCGAAGATATCCATTTGGGAATAGATCTCCTGATCCTTTTTGACGTTGACGTATGTGGCGCCGAAGACCATGCAACTCATAAGCGGCGAGACCCCGACGATCGCACAAGCCCCATCAAGGATCAGAAGCATGGCAAGCGTGAGGATCAGCCTGTTGTCAGGGCTGCGTTTTGGGGACATGAGACGCGAATGGATGAAGCCAAACAAGAAACCCAGGCCGATGAAGGCCAAGTTCCAGATGACCGGCATCAAGATGTCCATGGCGTTGGAAGAACCGGAATCGGCATTGATGACCGTGATGGCCAAGGTGTAGCAGATAAGGCAAACGGCATCGTCTAAGGAAACCACTTCGAGAAGCACGTTGACGAAGTTGCCTTTTGCTCCATATTGTCTGATGGTCATCATGGTTGAGGCCGGAGCGGTCGCGGTGGCGATGGCACCCAACAAAAGGGCGAAGTTCCATCCTTTGCTTGGGAAGGCGAACCCAATGACGAGAGTAACTAAGACGCCAGCCAAGACAGACTCAAGAAGAGTGATGAGGAAGACGCCGGGGCCCGTCTCTTTGATGGTGGAGATCTTGAAGTAGCGGCCAACTCCGAAAGCGATGAACGACAAAGCGACATCCGAGATAAAAGACATGTGGGTGATGACGCTAGTGTCTATGGCTCCTAAAACCCAAGGGCCAAGAATGACGCCGGCGATGATGTAGGCCGTGACATTAGGGAGTTTCAATAGTTTGGTGAGACGGGTCACGAGGAAGCCCGTGAAAAGCATTATTGATAAACCGATGAGGACGCTGGGGACTTCGCCAAACTGGGAATAG
Organism: Caryophanales bacterium UBA4951; assembly: GCA_002397465.1. Lineage (GTDB taxonomy): Bacteria > Bacillota_I > Bacilli_A > RFN20 > CAG-826 > UBA4951. The sequence goes on from DHAP01000032.1 coordinate 35,966, forward strand.
TATTGCGAAAGATTCCAGTTCGTTCCCACGAATATCGTCGGTTTGATGGCTGTAGAAAAATACATCTGAGGAGACCTCCAAATCGTTGCTCGAAATCTCGGGCTGAGGACATTATGGCTACAATAAAAATAAGATGATATTATAGAAAGAGCAGGTTCGATAAAGATTGCTTATAAGGAGTGTTTACCATGATTGACTCAAAGCTCGAAACGTTGATCGCCGTCAGCGAAGTCGGCTCCTACACCAAGGCGGCCGAAAGGCTATCTTTGACGCAGCCTGCCGTCTCCCAGCACATCAAAGCTTTGGAAAAAGAGTTGGGAATCAAGATATTCAATAGGACTGAAAATGGTATAAAACCCACACCTGAAGGGATAATTGCCATCAGATATGCCAAAAGAATCAAGGCTCTGTACATCACTGAGAATCAAAGGATCGCCGACTCCAAAAGGAACATGGAGTCCCTTATCGTCGGGATCACCCACACCGCCGAGAGTTCAACTGTTGGCGAAGCCCTGGCCCATTACGCCTATAAAACTCCCGGTTTACGCATAACGATAATTTCTGACAACATAAAAAACCTTTATCAAAAGCTTGAAGATTATGAACTTGACCTGATTGTGGTGGAGGGGAGAAACATCGACCCTTTATACTCATCGCTTCTTTTGGACACCGACTCCTTGGCCTTGGTCACGGCTCCGGATTCTCCGCTTGGAAAGAAGAGCATGATCTCCATCGATGAGCTGAAGCACCAGAAAATGATTCTTCGAGGCGAGAACAGCGCGACCCGCGACCTCTTCGAAAGGGCCCTCCATAACAACGGATTGTTCTTAAGCGACCTCAACGTCATCCTCGAGGTCGACAACATCGCCACGATAAAGGAGCTTGTCATGAAGAACATCGGCGTTTCCGTCTTGGCGAGGTCAGCCTGCTTGGACGAAGAAAGATCCGGTAAGCTGAAACTCTTGCCGATAGAGGGCTTAGGAATGATCCGCGAAGTCAACCTCGTCTATCCAAAAGACTTTGGTCACATGGCAATTTTGAATGGGATCGTCGAAGCCTATAAGGAAGTCAATGTCAGGCACTGATATGGGATTTTCATATCTTTATAAAGACACGGGGATGTTGCCTTTTGCTCCAGTAAGAAGTATTTTGGTTTCACTATGAGCGCCAAAGTCAGCATTTATGATGTCGCCAACGAGGTCGGGGTTTCCCCAGCCACCGTTAGTTATGTCATCAACGGAAAAGGGAAGGTCAGCGAGTCGACCAAGAAGAAAATCATCGCGGCCATGAAGCGGGTCGGCTATACCCCGAACAACGCCGCAATCTCTCTGAGCACAGGCAAAAGCCGCCTCGTCGGCGTGTGTCTTCCTTATGGCGACGCTTCCAATGGTTTTGTGAACAACCCTTTCTACGCCGAGTTCATCGGCTCCTTCCAAAAAGAGATGTCCTCACGTTCCTATGATGTCGTCATGGGCTCGATAAGAAGCGAAAAACTATTCTGCTCCTGGGTCCAATCCCGTGGATTGGACGCCTTGGTTTTGTTTGGTTTATACAGCAACAAGATTCTCGGGGCCATCAAAAAACTTAAGATCCCATGCGTCCTTGTCGATGTCTATAACGACAAGATGCAAGGTTTTACCAATGTCAGGGTCAATGACTATCTCGGCTCTTATTTGGCCACCAACTACCTGATTGAACAAGGACACAAAGACATCGGCTTCGTCAGCGGAACCGTCGAGTCAATCCTTGATCAAAAACGTTACGAGGGATTCAAGAAAGCCATGTTCTATCATGGCTATCCAGTTAAGGACGAATTGGTCTTCCATACCGCGACAACTCTTGAAGGCGGAGAAGAGGCTGCGATAAAACTCCTCCCCAAACTTAAAGAGATGACGGCTTTGGTATGCGACGCCGACATCATCGCCATCGGCGTGATCAGAAAGCTCCAAGAACTAAAAGTGTCGATTCCTGGCCAGCTATCGATAATCGGCTTCGACGATATTTCGGCTGCCAAATACATCTACCCATCGCTTACCACCATCAGGCAGGACATCTCTGAGAAAGGACGTCTCTCGGCAAGGGCTATTTTGTCGGAACTCGATGATGGGAATGCCGCTACGGAAACGATCGTCATTGAGCCGAAAATCGTGGTTCGTGACTCGGTCAAAAAGCTGAAATTGTAAGGCGTTTCAAGTTAATTTGTTAATCTTTGGCAAATAATAAATACAAAGTATTTAACAAACGAAAAATAGTTAACCGATTAACTTATTCTTTTTTTGCTTTGTCCGAGGTGTTTTAATATTAGCGAAAGCGGTTTCAAACATGAAAAAAGCAGGTCACTTAATTACGTTGGCTTTGATTCTCTTACTTTCAGGCAGCCTTCTCGCTTCATGCGGTGGAGACACTTCCTCAGAATCGCCGTCCTCAATTGATTCCACGGATTCCAAGACCTCTTATTATGATGCCGACAATTTCGTCACCCCGTCCAACCAAGTGACGACCACAAAGCTCGTCACCTATGAGGGACCCTCCATCATGAAGAGCTCCGCAAGCATGGACGTCAAAGTAAACGGAATCGATCTTTTCGTCTACGAGACGAGGATGAACCAACGCCGTGAATTCTCCTGGGCGGCCTCAACGGACATGACGAAAGCCGTCATCTTCGACTTTGAGGGCAAAGTCCATCTCGATGTCACGATAAACGAAGACGTCACTCTCTCGAGCGCGCTTCTTAGGCCGCTCGTCTATGGCATCCAGCCCAGCATATCCGGCAAAGTGATATCTTTTGACCTTTCATCCAGCGGCAGCTACGTCCTCGAATACAACGATGACCCCTCGACTGCCTTGCAGATATTCGCCAATCCGATTGAAACCGATCCACTGACGGAAGAAGAAGCCGGGAAGGACTCAAACGTCATCTACGTCGGCCCAGGCGTCTACAAGGCCGACGCCTTCCCAATCAAAGACAACACGACTATTTATTTAGCCGGCGGTTCTTATGTCTATGGCCAATTCTCCGCTGAAGGCGTCAAAAACGTCACCATCAGAGGACGCGGTATCGTCTCCGGCTCCATCTATAGCCGTGGCTCAAGCTCCGAATACACGATTCCGGTCGTGATGCGTAACGTCAAGAACCTCACCATTGAGGGCGTGGCGTTCTTTGACCCAGCCGGATGGGCCCTCCATCTATGGAAATGCGACGGGGTCCTCGTCGACAATGTCAAGATCATCACCGCGAGAAGCAATGGCGATGGCATCTCCATCCAATCCTGCAGCAACGTCGAAGTCTCCGGCGGATACGTCCGTTCATGGGACGACTCGATCGTCGTCAAAAACACTGATCAGGGCAGCACCTCTCATATCAACGTCCATGACGTCGTCATCTGGACCGACCTCGCCCAATCGATGGAAGTCGGTTATGAGACGTATGGACCAACCATGGATGACATCGTTTTTCAGGACATCACCGTGGTCCACGCTTTCCACAAAGCCGTCATCAGCCTTCATAACTGCGACAACGCCCACATCAGCAACCTCGTCTACAAGAACATCACTTTGGAAGACGGCCAAATGCTCGGCGATTCCAGAGATGACCTCCAGAACGACTATCTCTTGGATTTCAGTATTGCCTACAACGCCGAATGGACTCAATCAGGCGGGGCCAGAGGCTCCGTTGACGGAGTTACCGTCGAAAACGTCAAAGTCTATTCGATGGCGGATTCGATCGGAGGCAACATGAGGGGCGAAGACGCCACCTCGTCCATCAACAACGTGTCGATCAAGGGTTTGGAGATAGCGGGCAAACAAGCTGGTTCATTATCCGAAATCGGAACCGGCGTGGTCACGAACGAATTCGTCTATGGCACAAGCGTCACCAAAATGAGCAAGGTCACGGGGTCCTTGATCCATCTTCCTTATTCTTTGAACCTCGCGAACGAGGAAGTCGCCAAAACCGAGAACAAGAACATCGAGCAAGAAGGGCTGATCGTTCCTGACTTTGCAAGATACACCGGCGAGGAATCCTTCATCGGCGTCAAGACAACCGCCAGCGGCAGCATCGCCTCAAGCCATGGCGTCGGCAACAAGACTTCAACGCCAGTAAGTGACGGCACTGGCGATTTCGTGAGAAGCGGAAGCTCTGGAAACTACGCCTACGACGGGAACGCCAATACATCATACGAGACCGGAACCTGGGTAGGGGATGACAACGAATTCGCCGGATTGACCTACGATTTCACCACCCCGATCACCATCGGTGTCCTGAGGATCAAAGGCAATCCGAATAACGTCTACGCCTATGATTACAACATCTCGGTCTGGTCGAGAAAACTCAAGAGCGATGGCACGATGAACGCCAACTACACGAGGCTCATCACCCCGAAGTCCTACACAATGTCGCCTTCCAATGGCAACATCATCGACATCAATCTCCCGACCCAGGAGTTTGGTGGCATTCAGCTCCGTCTATATAGAGAGGATGATATCGCCTCTCCAAGCTACTATTCGATTTCGGAGATTGAGTTCTACCCACCATCATTGACGTTTGGAAAAGCCATTGTCGATTCTACCGAGCATAACGACGTCTACCCAGTCACCAAGCTAGTGGATGGGGATCCGACTGGAACGAGTTACTACGAGTCAAAGAAGCTCCCGGCCACCGTCGTGATCGACCTCGAGGATGTCTACAAACTCTCGAAGTTGGTCCTCTGTTTGCCGCCGATTCTCACCTGGTCAAAGAGAACACAGGCCATCGAGGTCTCCGTCAGCGATTCCTTGGCCACATACGATGCCTCTACGACAAGTTTCACAACAGTAAAGGAAAGGACGGACTATGTCTTCGACCCAACGCAGGGCAACCGCGTGATGATCGATCTCGACGATGTTCCGTGCCGATTCTTGAAGTTAGTTATTTTCTCCAATGACGCGAACGGAGGGTATGGGGCCCAATTATCCGAAGTTAGCGCGTATGGGGTCAAATAATTCGTGCACCCAAAATATCAAAGGAGGAAATGCATGAAAAAAAGAATATTCGTCATGGCCGCAACCACGCTCTTAGCGTTGGCTGGATTGGCCGCGTGCGAACCAGCCGATCAATCATCAACGCCGGGCCCGGACTCAACTCCAACCACCAGCGACAACACGACATCTAACCCAACCACCAGCGATGAGCCGACTTCAAACGACAGCAATTCTCAGCCAGAGGTCATCACCCATCGCAATGAATGGACTAAGAGCGTCCCAGAAGGCGCCATCACCAGGGATTATGACAAGAGATTCGACGAGGAAGTTGAGGATTTCTCAACTGCTACCTTAGCGGGATCATCGACAGTTAACGTTCATAACGGATTCCTCAGAAGCGTCGTGGACAGCAACTTGGATTCATTCTCCAAAGACGCCGGCAGCGCCATCTACAAAGTGGCCGCCGGAACCTTCGAGGCCATGAATCTCGGCACCAACGGAATCGGATTCCGCATGAGGGTCAAAGAAGGAAAGCTTTCTTTGTCCAATCTCGTGCTTGAACTCCGCGGCGACGATGCCTTCAAGACTTATCCGATTCAACTATCAGCCGCCAAAGACGGCGATGGCGAAGCCCTTCCTGAGCTTACGTCTGAATATCAGGATTTCATCATCAACCCAGGACAGACCATCGAAGACGCCGACACCGTCTACACCAATACAGATGGGACCGCTTCTTCGACCAAAGTGTTAGACAAGATCGTCGGATTCCACCTCCGCGCCAATGACGAGGAAGTGAGCGCCGTCTTGGATATCGATGAGGTCTTCACCTATACCGGCACGACCCGCACGACCCTTGATGACTTCAACCGCGAGGAGCTCAACAAAATTCCTGGCGCTTGGTGGGGCGGCAACGACTCCGGTGCTTCGATCCTTGTGAGAAAAGGCCTCTCCTTAGCGGGCGGAGCCTCTTATACCACCGCGGATCTTGACGCGACGGAAGCCGCCGAAAGCCACATCGTCATGAGTTTGCTTGGCGATAGCAGCGGTGCGACCGTGACCGTCAAGTACACCGACGACTCCACAGTCTCGCATCCTTGGTCCGAACTAAAGGCCAAGACGAGCAACAGCGTGGTCTCAACAATTGACGGAGCCTATATCAACCTTGCCATCGACGTCAGCGTCTTCGGCGAGAAGACCATCAAGAACGTCAGCATCGCCAACTCCGGCACTAACCCATTAGAGGTCAGCAACGTCTTTGTGACCAGCTTCGAAGAGCCGTCTCTCGACCTCAGCTTCCCACGCCTAGACACCGAGAACTCCGTGACCTTTGACAACTTCAACCGCACGATCAACTCCTTAGGCACCGATTGGGATGCCTCAGCCGCCTTAAGCGCCAACGTCGATGCCGGCATCAATGGCTTTGTCTCCTATAACCATGGTGCGGACATCAAGACCGACGGAAGCGATCTATTGCTTCCAGCCGCCCCATCCCCAGACTATGACGAGGTGACGATCGGCTCCCAGCACACCATGGCCGGAGCCCAATACATCGTCTTTGCCATCAAGGGCGAGGAAGGCTATGACGCCTCAGAGTTCCGTTTCCAGATTGGCAGCCAAAGCACTCTCTATCTCAACCAAGCCCATGCCGCCGAGGGTGTCAAAACCATCAATGGCGACGTCGAGAATCCTTACCTTGGGGTGGACGGATACGACTGGTATGTCGTTGACCTCAACTATGAGAAGATGACTGCCGGTGACCTCATCAACATGTACTACACCGGTGATAAAGCCATCAAGGTTGGCTCGATATTCTATGCAAATCAGGCCTCTTCCAAGATCGAAGGCGCCTCAAATGACGTCAGCGCCAACTGCACTGACATCAACCTTGCCGACTATCATTACGTCGGTGGGCTCGATAACTTTGCCTCCGCTTACTATGGCATCGACATCAAAGGCGATGGCACAGCGACGTTTGATTCTCTCCGCGTCGAATATAACGGAGCCACCAAATGGATCAAAGACGGCGAAGTCGTCGGCAAGCTCTCCGATGGGACCGCTCTTAGTAAAGAGATGGTCATCCCGACAAGTGAGACGACATTATGGATTGACGTGAAGGCTTCTGGCTACAGCGTGGCCAGCGGCACCGCCCATCTCCATGTCGGCGGTGGATTTACCGGAGTCATCAGCGTCTCAAAGCTCCATGCGGCCGATAACGGCTACAAGGAAACCTACACAGGCGGAGCCGTCGTCACGATCCCAGCCGCAGGCGGATACACCTATGGATTCGGCATTGTCACGACCAACGCCGTCGATAGGCTCTACTTCACCCTCAGCGGTGACGGAACTGAAAATCTGAAGTATTTCCGTCTAGAATATAATTCGAAGACCTTATATCCGGGCCACGAAGGCGCCGAGCATCTCACGATCCATAAAGCCAGCGATGGCAGTGAGCTCTCGAGCACTGACGCCGTCCCGAGTGAAGCCGCTCTCTACTACGTCGATTTCGCCGAGAACGGATATGTCGCCAAAGCCGGCGCGACCGCCCATTTCCACTTTAATGACGCGGCTGATGTCGGTGGCGTGCTGACCTTCTCCGATTTCTATGGAACTGCCTCTGTGCTTCCTTATTCTGCATCCGCGAGCGGCTATTCCGACGCTTTCTAGACTAACTGATTCTAATCGCCTGGGGGGTCACACCCCCTGGGCGAAGTTGGAGGAAACCCCTTTATGAAATCCAAAAAACACGTTCTGAGCCTTTTGTTTCCCTTATGCTTCAGCTGCCTTTTCTCTTGTGGTGGATCATCTAACAAGATCGTCCTCTCCATCGGGTTCTGGCCTGAAAGCGCCGAGACGAAAGACGTCGCGATGTATCAGTCGTGGAAAGAGAGCTTCGAGAAGGATTTCCCCCAATATACGATCAAAGGTTCGCCTTATACATATAGCCCCGACACCGTGGCCGCCAAAGCCCAGGGAAATCAGCTCCCTGACGTTTTTCAGACCTGGTTCACCGAGCCGGAGACCTTGAAGAACTCAGGGTTCATCCGCCCGATCACGTCCTTCCTCAAAGAGAAGGGCTGGGACGAGAAGATGGACGACGAGATGAAGGACTCCCTAACATTCGATGGCGAGATATATGGCATCCCCCGCGATGGTTATGGATTAGGCTTACTGATCAACAAGAAGATCCTCGGGGACAATGGTTTGCTCCCGGAGATCAACGGGTCTTATTCGATCTATAACGAAGACGGAACTCCCGCTTACCCAACCACTTGGGAACAGGTCAAGGAATATAGCGAAACCATCGTGAGCCAAGACTCCGCGAAAGGCTTCATCATGTATACCACCAACAAGAATGGTGGGTGGGTCTTTTCCAACATCGCTTGGAATTACGGGGCCGAATTAGAGACGGTTGAGAATGGGACCATCAAAGCCAACCTCAACTGCCAAGGGGCCGTGAACGCCCTCGACTGGATCAAGAGCATGGCCAATGCCGACGCCCTCACAAGCGGGGCTGGCATCGTCTATAACGATTGGTATTCCAATATCGGCGAACGTGTCGCCATGGCCGTCGTCGGAAGCGACGTCCTCCAAAACGCCAAGCTTCAGGGTGGGGTCAACATGGATGAGCTTGCCTTTGTCCCTATGCCGACAGGCGATGGGGTCAACCACTATTCCTTATATGGCGGCACCCCTTTCGTCTTCTCCAAGAACTGCTCAGACGAGAAGGTCAAAGGCATCCTCGAGTTCTTCAATTACATCGGGCGTTCTCCAGAGACCAGCGACATCAACTTTGGCGCCAAGAAGGTCGGTTACGAGACCGCGAAGTCCAAAGGCCAGCCGATACTTCCATCGATCCTCCCATGGAAAAACGAGGATTACGTGAGCAAAGCCAAAGAGCTTGAGAACCAATACATCAACGTCAAAATCGAAGACTACAATCCTTTCTTCGACAACATCCAGACCAACAAAAAGAGCGAAGAGCCCTATGCCGCCCAGGATATGTACAACGCTCTCGACAGCGTCATCCAAAGCGTCCTCTTAAGCCCCGAGACCGCGAACTCCTCGGCCTTACTAACGACCGCGAATGCCTCATTCCAGAAAATACTTGATGACTCCTACAACAAGAAATAGCTATGAAAGCGCAACAAAGCCCCCGCACCAAAAGAAAAAAGAACTGGAAAAGCACCCTGAAAAGAAATATTTTCGCGTGGTGTCTCATCATCGTTCCTTTGGCTTTGTTCGCCTTCTATGTCTGGGTCCCGCTTGGAAGGAACATCCTCTTAAGCTTCCAAAAGAGCTATGACGACCCAAGTTTCGTCGGCTTCGACAATTACATCGCCGTCTTTCAGGACGAGAAGTTCCTCACCGCCTTCGTCAACACCTTCAAATACATCGCCCGGTCGTTGGTGCTCGGTTACTTGATCCCGGTGTTCTTGGGATTCTTGTTATCAGAGGTCATCCACGCGAAGGGCTTTTTCCGTTTGGTCTTATACCTTCCCTGCATGATATCTGGCATCGCCGTCGTCTTCCTTTTCAAGAACATGTTCGGCGATGATTCGACTTCTTTGTTCAATGTCATCTATACGGCCTTCGGCGGGGAGTCGCGTTTTTGGAAGAGCGACACCAACCTCATCATCCCCCTCATCGTTTTGGCGATGACGTGGCGGGGGGCTGGCTCGACCGCCTTGATTTATCTATCGAGCTTCCAGAGCATCGACGACTCGATGTATGAGGCGGCGAGGATGGACGGGGCCAGTTCCGTCCAACGTTTCGCCAAGATCACGATCCCAGCCTTAAGAGGGACCTTGATCACTTTGTTCGTCTTACAGATAATATCCGTCTTCCAAGTCTTCTATGAACCGTTGATCATCGGGCCCAAAGGCGGGCCGAACAACGCCTCGATGTCCTTGATGCTTCTTTCTTATCTCTACGCGTTTGATTCAACGAGCAGCGGTTTCCAGTATGGCAAGAGCGCGGCGACCGCCATCATACTCGCTTTGATCATCATGGCCTTCACGACCGTTTATTCCTTCCTTCAAAAGGCTTTGCTCAAGAAAGACGAGGGCCGTTAATGGAAAACGCGAAAGCCAAAAAACATTTCGTCTTCCCCCGTCTGAAGGATAAGCGGGGCGGATTCCTGAACTTCTCGGATTACCGCAATCCATCCCATCGGATCGGATACGCCTTCATCATCATTTTCCTTTTGCTTTTCTCTTTCTTGGCCCTCTTCCCAATCATCTATTTGTTCGCCTCCTCCATGAAGAGCGTCACGGAGATCAACTCCTCTCACTACACCTTCTTCCCGATCTATTGGGATTGGAACAAACTCCCGGTTTTATGGAGCAAAATCAACTTCGGCCGTTACTACCTGAATACCTTGATATATGTCATTGGATGCGTCTTTTGCGGAGTTTTATTCAATTCATTGCTCGCTTATGGGGTCAATATCCTTAAGCCATTCGGCTACAAACTCATCGATAAGCTCATCTTCATCGGCTACATGATCCCAGCCACCTTGAACATCCTTCCCTTGTTCAAGGAGATCGTGGCGACGGGCATCCTCAACATGGATCAAGACAGTTATCTTTTGTATCTGCCCTTATGGCTCAGCTTTGGCTCGAACGCCTATTACTACATGCTCTTCAAAGACTATTTTCTCCGTCTTCCAAAGTATCTATTGGAAGCCGCGAAGATGGATGGCAGCAACGACGTCAAAGTCTTCACGAGGGTCGTGATCCCTCTTTCAAAACCCATCATCGGGATCGTGGCCATCTTCGCCATGACGGCTTCCTATTCCGATTTCTTATTGCCGTATCTCTGCCTCAGCAACCAGAACTATCAGACGGTCATGGTGGCCGTCTATAACCTCAGCAGCACCACCGTCTTGGACACCAGCGAGTTCCTCTTGTTGCTCGTGATGTCGATCGTCCCTCAAATCGTTATTTTCCTCTTGTTCCAGCGCCAGATCATGGGTGCCGGCATGAGCAAGGGAAGCAAGGAGTGAATATGGCCAAGAAAAGCGATTCTTATCTGAGCGTGGAGAAAAACGCGATAGTCGAGAATGGGTTTCACAAAGAGAAAAACCAGGTCTCGGAATCTCTCTTTTCCCTTGGTAACGAATACTCGGGCGTCAGGGGGTTCTTTGAAGAGGGGGTCTCTCTTCCTTCTCTTATCGGGACTTACTATAACGGCATCATCGAGTATGGCCTAAAGGACACGCCGAACGCATATCTAGGCATCGCCAAAAGGACCCACTTCACCATCAACAGCACCAACTACCTCAAAGCCATCATCATCATCGACGGGGTGAGGTTGGACTTAGGAAAAGAAGAAGTGGAGAGTTTCAAAAGAAGCCTCTCGTTCGATAACGGATTATATGAACGTTCTTTTTTCCTACATAGAGGCAAGAAGAAAATCGAGGTCTCCTTCAAAAGGATGCTGGGGATGAATAGTCCACATGAGGCCGTTCAAGAGATAAGTTTCCTCTCATCCGAAGACGCGGATCTCGACATCACGATGTCCCTCGACGGGACGATCCTTCACTGGGGCGACCACAACTACTGGGAGAAGGGCGACCATTATGAGTCTGATTGCGAGTATGGGCTATATCTCAAGACCCCGACCACCAAGCAAAGCCTTTTGAGTTTGATGAAGATCGAAGCCCCATGTTTGCCCATCAAGACGGACAGTTTGGATAAAGAGATCGACGTCCATTATCATCTGACGCTCAAGAAAGGCATCAAAACCACCTTCACCCGTTACGTGATAAACATCGCCGACAAAAAAGGCACGCTTGATTACCCCTCTACCAAGAAGTCGGCATCAGAAGAACTTGATAGATTAGTCCACAAAGGACTGTTCGGCTTAACAAAGGAAAACGAGGAGTTCTTTGCTTTACGAAAGACAGCCAGCGACATCGAAATCGATGGCGACGAAAAAGACCAGCAGGGCATCAGGTTCTGCCTCTTCAACCTGCTCCAGGCTTACACGGGCTTGGACGGGGACGACAACATCGGGGCCAAAGGGCTGACGGGCGAGGCTTATAGCGGACATGCCTTCTGGGACTCCGAGACCTATTGCCTGCCTTACTACCTATTCTCCAATGAGCAAGCCGCGAAAGATTTGCTTCTCTTCCGTTACCACACCTTGGAACAAGCTAAGAAGAGGGCCAAAGAGCTCGACTGCGAAGGGGCATGCTTTCCGATTGCCACAAGAAACGGCGAGGAGGCCTGCACGTTATGGCAGCACGCCTCAACCCAGCTTCAGCCCACCTCCGCGGTCGGCTACGCCATCTTCCATTACATGAACCTGTATGATGATGAATCCTTCTTGAGGGAATACGGGCTAGAGATGCTTTTGGAGATCTCGAAGTTCTTATTGACCAGAGGGCAGTGGAATCAAACCCATACCCGCTTCGGATATTATGGCGTGATGGGCCCAGACGAATTTGAGGTCATGGTCAACCACAATACCTACACGAACTACATGGGCAAACGCATCATGTCTTATACCTTGTCGATCCTTCAGGATCCTAAGTACGAGAACAAGACTTTGCTAAAGCGTTGCGGTTATGATCAAAAACTTATCAACGAGATGAAAGAAGCCATCGAGAAGATGTGCATCCTTTATGACCCCAAGACCAAGCTTTACGAACAGCATCAGGGCTTCTATGATCTGCCCCATATCGACGTCGACAAGATCCCAGTCAGCGATTTCCCTCTCTATAGCCATTGGGCTTATGACCGCATCTTCAGGAACGACATGATCAAGCAGCCGGATGTCTTGATGTTCTTGTTCCTCTATGCGAGCGATTTCTCCAAAGAGGTCAAAAAAGCCAACTATGAATACTATGAGCCTCGCTGCATCCACGAGTCGTCTTTGTCGCCTTCCGTCCATTCCATCATCGCCGAGGAGATAGGCAAGGACGATGAGGCTTTGTCCTTCTTTGGCTTTGCCACCAGACTCGACCTCGATGACTATAACCGCAACACCTCCGAGGGCCTTCATATGACCTCCATCGCCGCGGCCTGGATGAACATCGTCTATGGCTTCCTTGGATTACGTAGCGACAGGACTCCCTTGGCCATCAACCCCAAGCTCCCGAAACGTTGGAGCCATTATTCGGTCCGCCTCATGTACCATCACCGTCATCTGAAGTTTGACGTCTATCCTAACAAGCTGACGATCACTAACGAGGACGCCCCGGTGTCTTTGATCGTCTATGGTCAAAGCGTCATGGTCGACAAGCTCTATGAGGTCAATAGATGAAGCCCTTCATCGTGAACGGTTTTGATTATGAGAAGCACCTGCAGGAAGGCAATTCCTTTCTTATTGGCAATGGCCATTTAGGCTATAGAGGCACCCTTGAAGAGTATGGCAAAAAGGAAATGGGTTCTTTCAATCTAGTGGGGGTTTACGACCAATATCAGGACAAATGGCGGGAATCTTTGAATATGCCAAACCCTCTTTCGGTGAAGGCTTATGTCGATGATAAGGAAGAAAGTGTCCTAACAACAAAACCAAAATCACACCAGCTCAGCTTGTCTCTTGAAGAGGGCGTTCTTTCTAGAAAGAGCGAGTTCGAGGACTTCCTTTTCAGTAGCGAGAGATTCCTTTCTTCGAAGGATGATTCGCTTCTATGTTCCAAGATCGAAATCAAGGCTAAGAAGAACGTTTCTCTTTCTTTGAGGTATGGGATCGACACCGACATCTATGAGATCAATGGCCCGCACTTCAAAAAAGAGAACATCTCAGAAGATGGCCATTGCCTATATTGGATGGGGACCACGAACGAGGAAAAAATTCTCTTCGAGAGCGTCTCCTACCTCTTGTCCAAAAACGTTGAAACCACTTATTCAGATGGCTTCTTCATCAGCAAGGCAAACCTCAAACGCGGCGAGTCCCTCAAACTAGAAATCTTTGCGAGGGTGAACGAGCAAGCGGATGATTTTTCCACCTTGTTGGACGAAGACGAGATAAGCGGTTTTGAGACCCGTAAAAAAGAACATGTCTCGATCTTCAAAAAGAAGTTTCATGATTCTCTCACGAGCTTCAAAGGGGATGAGGATGACTTTCCTTTGGCCTACAGCATTTATCAACTAAGGATTTTAGCGGACGAGAAAAGATGCCGTGGCATCCCCGCCAGAGGCGTTTCGGGCGAGGTCTATAAAGGCGCGAGTTTCTGGGACAGCGAGATCTTCCTTTTGCCTTTCTTTGCCTTGACTGACCCAGCGGTGGCCAAGAACCTTCTTTTATATAGGATCAAGACTCTTCCGGGAGCCAAGTCCAAGGCGGAGTCCTTTGGCTATAAGGGCGCTTTCTATGCTTGGGAGAGCCAAGAAGACGGAGTGGAACGTTGCAGCAAGTACAATGTCACCGACCCCGTGAGCGGAGAGAAGATAAGAACCTACTTCAACGAGAAGCAAATCCACATCTCCGCGGACATCCCCTTTGCCTTCGAGAAGTATTTCTCTTTGACCGGCGATTATTCCTTGTTGGACGAAGGGGCCAAGGACGTCTTGTGCGAGTGCGCGTTGTTCTTCCTTTCTTATTCAATTAAAGGTGATGACGGCTTATATCATCTTAACGACGTGATCGGGCCTGACGAATATCATGAACGGGTCAATGACAACGCCTTCACGAATTACATGGCCCACAACGCGGCCAAGCTGGCCCTCAAATACCTCGATGAGGATGATCCATCAAGAAAAGACATCGAGGATTTTGAGGAACATGTCTATCTGCCTAAGCCCAACGAAAAAGGAATCATTGAACAATTCTCCGGTTACTTCAAACTCAAGGAGTCGACGCCCGACATCTTGAGGAAGAGCCTTAGAAACCCCCAAGACTATTGGGGAGGCAAAAACGGGGTGGCCACCCCGACCCAAGTCATCAAACAAGCCGACGTCGTCGCGATGCTTGCCTTGTTGAAGGATGACTTCTCTTATGAGCTCAAGAAGGCCAATTACGATTATTATTTCCCTAGGACGGAACATGGTTCCAGTTTGAGCGCCTCCATGTATTCGTTATTGGGGATTGAGGTCAAAGAAGAAAACTACGCCCTCAAGATGTATCAGAAGTCGGCGATGATCGACATCGTCGGGTCCTCAAAGGAGTTCGCCGGCGGGATCTATATCGGTGGCACCCACCCGGCCGCGAACGCCGGGGCCTACATCGCGATGGTCTATGGCTTTGCCGGTTGCAGCGTCGACGAAAAGCATCGCATCTCCTTCCAGGACCATCTCCCGAAAGGCATCGATAGCCTAGAGATCCACTATTACGAGAAGGGCAAAAGAAAGGTTGCGACGCTGAACAAGAATTCGGCGATCTTCTACAAGGAGGAACAAAGATGATAAAAGGAATCGTGTTTGATTTGGATGGGGTCATCGTCTCGACCGACCATTATCATTATCTGGCTTGGAAGAGCATCGCCGACGAGGAGAAAATCCCTTTTGACGAAGAGACCAACAACCGCCTCCGCGGAGTGTCGAGAATGGCTTCTTTGGACATCATCCTCGAGAAGGCCAAGAAGGCTTATTCCCCAGAGGAAAAAGCTAAGTTGGCTGAGAAGAAAAATGACATTTACCGTTCATTGTTAGCGAAGATGAGCCCAAAGGACGTGGACCCCGAAAATTTGGAAACCATCAAGGAATTACGGGCAAAAGGCCTCAAAACCGCGATTGGAAGCTCCAGCAAAAACGCCCCGTTCATTCTTGAAAAAATCGGTTTGGACAAGGCTTTTGACTATATTGTCGACGGCTCGATGATCAGCCACTCGAAACCAGACCCCGAAGTCTTTTTGAAGGCCGCGGCCGGATTAGGTTTGAAGCCTGAGGAATGTCTTGTGACGGAAGATGCTTATGCTGGCGTCGAGGCGGCCAAGAACGGCGGCTTCCTCGCCGTCGGAATCGGCGATGCCTCCAAAGACCCGGAGACCGACTATCCCATCAAGTCGTTGAAGGACATCTTCGAGGTCATAAAGAAAAAGAATACCCCACGCATCCAGATATCACACCTTTATAAGACATACCCGAACGGGGTGGAGGCCACCAAGGATTTTTCTCTTGATGTCTATGACCAGGAGTTCGTGTTTTTCGTCGGCCCTTCAGGGTGCGGCAAAAGCACGGTCCTAAGAATGATCGCCGGACTTGAGGACGTCACCTCGGGAAGCATCACTTTGGATGGGGAAGACATCACGGACAAAGAATCCAGCAAACGCGATTTGGCCATGGTCTTCCAGAACTACGCCTTGTATCCACATCTCTCGGTGAGGAAAAACATCGCTTTCCCTCTTAACGTCAGCTCCGTTCCTTTTAAGCATTTCCTCGATTTCAAATACCGGAAAGCAAGAAAAGAAGAGATCGACAAAAAGGTCAACGAGGCGGCAGAGATCATCGGCCTCACTGAATACCTAGACAGGAAGCCAGAGAATCTTTCGGGTGGGCAAAGGCAGAGGGTGGCCTTAGGGCGCGCCATCGTGAGAAACCCCAAAGCCTTCTTGCTTGATGAGCCGTTGAGTAACCTCGACGCGAAGATGCGCGTCAGCATGAGAAGCGAGATATCCCATCTCCACGAGAGACTCAAAGCCATCTTCATCTATGTCACCCACGACCAGACGGAAGCCATGACGATGGGCAGCAAAATCGTCGTTTTGAAAGAAGGAAGCATTCAGCAGGTAGGGACGCCGGAGAATATCTTCCTCAACCCAGTCAACACCTTTGTCGCCGGCTTCATCGGGACCCCTCAGATGAATTTCCTCTCGGGCATCGTCAGTAGGTCCAACGGCAAATACGTCATCAGCATCATGGGGCAAAAAGAGAAAATCGCCCTTCCTGTTGAGAGGATGAAAAATTTCAACGACAAGCATTGCAACGAAAAGCTCATCGTCGGAGTGAGGCCAAAGGCCATCTCCATCAAAGGCGACCTCTCATATGATCCAAAGCATTGCTTCGATGGCAAGATCTCGCTTTTTGAGCAGCTTGGAGAAGAGACGATCGTCTATCTTGACTACGAAGGGATGAAAGACGAACTCATCGCCTCGACGACGGGATTAGGACGTTTCCACAAAGGCGAGAACATCAGCTTCTCGATTGATTTGTCCTCGCTTTGCCTATTCGACGAGACCACCGGAGCGTCCTTGCTTTGAAGTGGAAGAGCCTTCTCATAGCCTTCTTTTCCTTTATGGTTTTATGTGTGCCCTCATGCGTAGCGGCGGGCGGTTCATCAACTGATTCAACAGTTAACTCAAACGACTCGGAAGTTAGCTCATACGAGAAAGACGAGGATGGCTTTTGCGTCCTTGAGGACGGTTATTTCGATAACAGCGTTGACCCATCAGACAAAGGCGAAGTCAGCCAAGTGAAGGTGGCCCCATTATGCGATGGCATCGACATATATAAGAAGATGCGTCTATACGTGGCCGGGGTCCAAGTGCCTCTTTATCAGGTCATGGTAAATGAGTCCCACGCTTTCGACGCCGAGGCCAAGAACCGAATCCAAAACGCCTACGCTTCAGTTTCCTTAAAAGGCAAAGCCGAGTTCAGCCTTCAATGTGGTTTCAACCCTCAGAACGATTGCACGATAAGACCGTCCTCTTTGGGCGTTAGTCCAAAGTTCGATGAGAATAGAAGGGTTGTCAAATTCACCATCACGACCCCTGGGCAATACACGATTGAGTTCCGCTCCAGCAGAGCCCTTCATCTTTTTGTCGATGAACTCAAAGAAGAGACATACAATTCATCCAATTGCGTCTACTTCGGTCCAGGTATTCACGATTCATCCAATGACTCGAGAATCAATTCCAGCAACATCGTTAACTTAAAGAGCAATCAGACGGCTTATCTGGCATCCGGGGCTTTCGTGAAGGCCACATTCTCTTCTTATTCTTCATCCAACGTTTCGATATTAGGCCCTGGGGTAATCCTTCTATCGGGGTTCACCCGCTCCGTGGATCCAGATGAGCATACGTTAGGGATAGACCTCTCTTTTGTCACAGGCGCCAGGCTTCAGGATTTCTCGATCATCGACCCGGCGGGGTGGGGGATGAATCTCTATTTTGATTCCGACGTCGATATCTCTAACTGCAAAATAATCTCTTCGAGGGCCAATGGAGACGGGATATCCGTTCAGTCATGCCAAGACGTTCATGTGAGCGGCTGTTTCGTCCGGACTTATGACGATTCATTGGTGGTCAAAAACTATCCGATGTGGAGTGACAAGAGCGTCGAGGGCGTAACCAAGAACATCCATTTCGAGTCCTGTCTCATCTGGACTGACTTAGCCCAATCGATGGAGGTCGGCTATGAGACAGTCGGAGAGACGATGGATGATATTCTCTTCAACGACATCACCGTTTTGCATAACAACCATTTGGCGATTTTCTCCATCCACAACGCGAACAACGCCCACATCAAAAACGTGACTTTCTCGAACATAACCGTCGAGAATGCCGATGAGGTCAATAACGGCGGAAAAAGGAAGATATTGGACTTTTGCAACGTTTTTCATCCCACTTGGAGCGTGAATCACAAGGTTACTTCCTTAGGCGATATCGATGGTGTGAATGTCAAAAACGTCAAAGTCATCAAGGCCGTCCAAGGCTTATGCCTCTCTATCAACGGGACAAGTGAAACACGTTCCGCCTACCCTAACGTCGAGCATCTTGTGAAGAATGTTTCGATTGAGGATTTTGAGATTTATGGATCCGTTCTCGCGAGGCCAAACGACATCATAGACGAAAGCCTTGATGAAAATGTCAGCTTCACCAAAAGCGGCGATCCCGTGACCGGCGCGAGCATAAAAACTTCTGACGTCTCATCGTTCGGTTCTAATATCCAAGCCATCTAAAACATCATCTTTTTGACGGTTTTCAGTTCGTTGCCTAGACATTAATGTCTAAGCCTCTCTCGTTTTTTACGTCGATAAGCGATAGACTATCAAGGCTAAGAAGCAATTGAGGATTTTTATGGAAGAGAAACAGACGCCGAACAATCAGCAGGCCTCCTTGAACGATCAGGAACAGGCCCGTTTTGACAAACTAGCCAAATATCAGGAACTAGGAGTCGATCCTTTTGGTTCCCGTTTTGAATGGAAAGACCGCATCGTCGACATCAGAAAGAACTATGGCTCATTGAAGGCGGAAGAGCTTGAAGAGAAGCCCGTCACCGTCATCGTGGCCGGACGCCTTATGGCCATCAGAAGGATGGGCAAGGCCAGCTTCGTCAACTTGAAGGACGAGTATGGCTCAATCCAGGCCTGGATCGGTCTCAACGTCATCGGAGAGCATGACTATTCGGTTTTCAAACTCGCTGACTTAGGCGACATCGTCGGACTTGAGGGCACCTTGATGCTCACGAGGACCGGCGAGCTCACCATCAGGGTCAACAAATACACCCACATCACCAAATGCCTCAAACCGCTTCCGGAGAAATTCCACGGACTCACCGACACCGAGGATCGTTACAGGAAGAGGTATCTCGACTTGCTCGTGAACGATGACTCAAGAAAGATCGCTTTGACGAGGCCAAGGATCATCCGTGGCATTCAGAAATATTGCGATGATTTAGGATTCGTCGAGGTCGAGACCTCGGTCTTCTCACCGATTTTAGGCGGCGCGAGCGCCAAGCCGTTCATCACCCATTTCAACGCCCTCGACAGAGACTTCTATCTCCGTATCGCCACCGAGCTCAACCTCAAGAAGTGCATGGTCGGCGGCATCGACAGGGTCTATGAGATCGGCCGTATCTTCAGAAACGAAGGCATCGACACCAGACATAACCCGGAGTTCACCACCATCGAGCTTTATCAGGCTTATGGCGATTTGAGCGATATGCGTCACTGGCTCGAAGGCCTGTTCCATTACATCGCCAAAGAGGTGATCGGCAAAGAGGTCTATCACTATGCCGGAAACGACATCGACGTTTCAAAGCCGTTCGCTTGGGTTGACCAAGCCGAGAGCATCAAAAACGTCTGCGGCGTCGACTTCAAAGAGCACATCAGCTACGAAGAAGCGGTGTCCCTTGCCAAAAAGTTCAACGTCCCGCTTCAGAAATCCTGGAACAGCGTCGGCTACATCCAGCAGGCTTTCTTCGACGAGTTAGTCGAGAAGACCTTGATCCAGCCAACCTTCATCCACACCTATCCGATCGAGGTCTCGCCGCTTACCAAGAAGACTTCTGACCCACGCTTCGTCGACAGATTTGAACTCTTCATCGCCGGAACCGAATTCGGCAACGCCTATAGCGAGCTCAACAACCCCTTCGACCAGAAGGAACGCTTCGAGGCTCAGTTGGCCGCCAAAGAAAGAGGCGACGACGAGGCCAACGAGATGGACGAATCCTTCCTCGACGCCCTCAGCTATGGCATGCCGCCAGCTGGTGGAATCGGAGTCGGCGTCGACCGTTTCACGATGCTCTTCACTGAGCAGGACAACATCCGTGAAGTCCTTCTCTTCCCGACTTTGAAGACCATCGACAAATAGTCTTTGCCTTTCTGAATAAATCAGGCTCGCCACAAGAGGCGGGCCTTTTTGAATATCTTGGGCAAATAGAGAAAATGGGGCCTATAAATAGATGTAGGTCACCATGGTGGCCCACTTAACAAACGCAGTCTTAGTCAGTGTGCTTTTCGATCCGAGGAAACTCTATTTGCTTATGCCCCTCCGTCATAATATAATTATGACCGCCTCTAAGAAGGAATAGAGGCCACATACTCTTATGGTCACACGTGTTTCACGAGGTGATCCTTAAGACCAAAATTAGGAGGTGTAAGCCATGAAAAAGTACGAGATCATGTACATCCTTACCGCAACGTTAGATGATAACGCCCGCAAGGATGAGATCGCCAAACTCCAGGGAATCCTTGAATCTAACAAAGCCAAGGTCACCGATGTCAAGGAGTGGGGCGTCAAAGATTTCGCTTACCCGATCAAAAAGCAAACCAAGGGTTATTACGTCATTCTCAAAGTCAGCGCCGAGAATGCCGCCCTCAAGGAATTTGATCGCTTAGCGAAGCTTGACAACAACGTCATCCGCCACTTGGTTACGAACGATCAAGACTAAGATTGAAGATCAAGAGGAGGATCATTAGAAATGTTAAACCGTGTTGTGTTGATTGGTCGTATGACCAGGGATCCGGAACTTCGCAAAACGACTTCCGGACTGTCAGTCGCTTCCTTCGCGATTGCCGTCGACGATTCCTACAAACAGCCTGATGGGACGAAGAATACGCTCTTCATGAACTGCTCGATCTTTGGCAATAAAGCCGAGAACGTCGCAAAGTTCACCCGCAAAGGTTCGCTCGTGGCCGTCGAAGGACGTCTTAACCAAAGAAAATACACTCGCAAAACGGACAACGTCCAGATCAGCGTCGTCGAAGTCATTGCCGACAATGTCGAATTCTTAGACCCGAAAGGCTCACAGCCCAGTGACAACGGAGGCTATAGTGCCGACCGCAACGCACCGAGCGCACCAGCCAGCCAGGTCGAAGAAAAGAAAGATTCCGGCAATCTTGACTCCATCGATGTCGTGGATGACGATCTTCCATTCTAAAAATAGAAAGGATATCAAGTTATGGGATTCAAGAAAATGAGGCCGAGGAAAAAGGTCTGCTACTTCACAAAGAACCATATCGCATACGTCGATTATAAGGATGTCGAGCTTCTCACCAGGTTTGTTAACCCGGATGGCAAGATTTCCCCACGTAGTGCGACTGGAACTTGCGCCAAGTATCAGCGCCAGTTAGCCAAAGCCGTCAAGAACGCCCGCTTCATGGGATTACTCCCTGAGCCGGGACAAAAATAATCGTTTTTGTGACAGGACGAAGTCGTTCTT
>DHAP01000015.1 GCA_002397465.1 Caryophanales bacterium UBA4951
CGTGCACCTAGGAGTTTTTTCTTGAAAAAGGGGTTCGCTTGGTAACTAACACCCCTTGCCAAAGTTGTTTGGTTCCACTCCGCCACTTGACTAATCGTAGTTTTACCCAAACGCTTAAACGAAAGCAACCCAAACACTAAAATTGTAAAATGAACACGATCAGGGATGATACCATGGAAAAAAGGATTGTCACTACATCTACTCTGACCTGTCAAGGCGAAGGCCTCGTCTAACGAGCGACCGTTCCTGATCGGACAAAACGTGTTACTGATTTTGTTATTTTTGAATTTGTTACGCACTTTTGGCTTTTTTTGACGCTCGTCCGACCGTTTTACAAACCAATAAGAGCCATTTTCTTTTTTGTGACTTTTTACATTTCGGCAACGTTGTATATTTAGACTGAAATGAGAACAGACCAGATTCAGAAAATCTACGAGGCGTATTCGCAGGACGTGATGAATGTCGTTTTCTTCTACTCGTCGTCGAAAGAAGACGCCGAGGATGCAATGATCGACGTCTTTACCGAACTGATTGAGAAAGAGCCCAAGAATCTGGACAACATCAAGTCCTACCTCCTCAAATCCGCGATGAGGAAAGCAATCGACATAGATCGAAAAAATGCTAGGGCCGCCCATGACAATCTATTTGATGAGGGGATTTCATCCGATTCAGAAGAAGGGCAAAGAAAGCTTGACGTTTCCATCGTCAGGGAGCTTCCCTCGCGGCTCAAGGGCCCACTCGTTCTTTTCTATGTCAACGATATGTCGATAAAGGAAATATCTGACAGTTTATCAATAAGCGAATCGGCCGTGAAGATGAGACTCAAAAGGGCGAAAGAACTGCTCAGGAGGAGACTTCAAAATGAAAAACCCTGAATTCGAGGAAAGGATGTCGTTATTAAAGGACTTTGTGCCATCCACTTCTGGGACATTTGAATCCGCATATATAAAGATGGAACAGCGGGCCGACGAACACGTGGCTAAACCGAAAAGAACGAAAGCCTGGATCCCAATATCCCTTTCGGTGTGTGCTTTGGCTGGCACAACAATTGCCATCATCCTGCTCCCACACGGAGGAAGTATTGCGAACAGCCCGATCGCCGATTTATCCAAGATTCCGAATGGGTCAAGGAGCTTTCTCACTCTGACGGGCCTAAGTGATTTCATCGAGGACGACTTCGCCAAGACAAACAAAGAAAGCTTCGCCCTTCTGGGCCCGTCCTCGGAGCAGCCGAACATGGGACATTCATTCACGCTTTCCTACGAGTCCGTCTCTGATGGGGTCTACCTGTCTCCGATGGTGGTCGAATCCTATTATGTCTATGACGAGACCATCGGGAACCTGAGCGACGAGACCAAAGACGTCCCATACTATTCAGGGGCCATCAAGGCTTTATTCGTGCTACTATCAGATTCTTATACAAAAAATTGGTCTTTTGAACATGGAACTAGTAGCAGCAAGAATGGCATATACGATTCATACGTTAACATCTATGACTCGGGCAAATCAGTTGGCACGGTTTACTACACTTCTGACCTTCTTTCGATTGGGTGGATGAACGCCTATTTGAAATCAAATCTAATTTAGAACCAAGGAATAAAAAAGGAAATTGGTCTTTGACTTGTTTTCTGTTCTCTCGCTGCCTCTTTGCTTTCTCAGCTCTTTGGTCTCTTCGTTTCCATGAGCAATGACTAGCTACAACGGCCAATCTCGACGGCTTCCAAAAAGGCCTTCGAGAAGCAGGGATCAGCCGGCTCAAAATGGGCCGGTTTTCTTTTGATTTTCGCTTCTTTTGGCTTTCCGTTCCGCCTTCCGAAGTCTAAATCCATTGTGCGATGGGACACAATCTGGCTGAAGGACTTGATGATCCAGCAGCTACGGATAGGCTAACAAGAAAATAGAGATACATGGGTGGGTTCAAAAACCAAAATATGGTATAATCCAAAACATTGAGGGCCAAGGCTTGGCATCTGAATGAAAACTTACAAAGAGATTTTTGCAATGGTTGGGAATGGTGATTCGATTTCCTTGGCCTATCAGCCGTCTGTCAAAAGTCTTTTGAAACAAATTCCGGAGTATAACGATTTTTGCAACGAAAAAATAGCTATCAGGAAAAGGATCGAAGGCCGGTTTCGCTCTAAATACAAAGGAATGTCCTTTCGCTTGTTTTTGGAAGAGATGGGGATGAATGAAAGAACACCAAGGGAATTGGATGGTTTGTCGCTTGATGATGTTGACGAGATCAAAAATCAGTTCTCTTTGGTCACTGCCAAAGCAAACGCCTTGGAGCCGGAACTCGTGCGTTATCTTCTTTCGGAATCCATGCCCGGAAAGCTCCTGGATGAGACTGGTCTATCCGCTTTTTTGATTAAAGGATGGCTAACTGGCCTATCGTTATTGAAGGACGGCGAGGTAAAGCTTGTTGTTTTGTTTGGGCTTAACGAAAAAACGAAGGCGTTGTTTATGAACAAGCTTGTCACCGATGAAGGCTGGTTCGAAGACCCCAAGATATATTCTTCTGGCGTTTGCGTTTTCGACTCTGTTTCGCATGAAGACTGTTATTGGGTAAAGACTGAAGCCCAGCCGAAGAATTAGCAGTGTCTTTTTTCAAAACCCACAACGATGAGACGCCTCCGACGGCAATAATTTCATTGCGCATAGTTTTTTGAATTCAGCTAAATTATTCAAACTAACAAAGAAATGTACTTCAAAGGCATTCGCTTGCGCGATAAGAGTCTCTTTCTTGTTTGAGGGAATGCATCCATCAAAAATCAATCAAGACGAACCAATATTTAAAATGGCGATGAAATAAGGAATCCACAGACGGATTCGGTGTTACAATTCTTAAAAAGCGACTGCTTTTGGGGTGCTGGCATGGAATTCGATCCAATGATATTGCGCAAAGGGTATTTCTATAAAGGCGACGGACACGCCTTAGTTATTCTCATCCATGGTTTCGGCGGTACCCCAGCCGAGCATTATTTCACTGCCCTCGCCCTAAACAACGAGAAATATGATGTGGTGGCACCTTTGCTTCCTGGACATGGGCTTGCCTTGAGGACCTCGACAAATCCTCATATGAAGAATGGGTTGGCAAAGTCGAGGAAACCTATGAGAAATATGCAAGTGAATACAAAAAGATATTCGTCGTCGGCCTTTCGATGGGCGGATTATTGGCGCTTGAGCTTCTTGAAAACCACCAAGACATCAAAGCCGGCTGCCTCATGGCCCCGGCTTTGATCTACAAACAAAAGTCCAATTATCTGGCTCCCTTGGTCTTGCCGTTCAAAAAGCACATTCCATGGTCTACCACCTTCCAACTAGATGAGGCTGGAAAGGCTATTTTGGATGTTGGCTATCACGCCACGTCGGTTCACGCGGCCATCGAACTTAACAAATTGCAGCATATGGTTCGCGCCGATTTATGCAAAATAACATCGCCTATTATTGTCTTTCAAAGCAAGGCCGATACGATGGTCAGCCCCAAAACAGAGAATTATTTGCTTAAAAAGGTCAAATCCGCCAAGAAGGTCGGCTATATGTATGAGAAGACCTCGCATGTCATTTCCTTGGATTCGGACAAACAAATCACCTTCGAAAGAACTATCGATTTCTTCGCCTCTGTCAAGTGAACTTCCTCGGACGAATGTTGTTTATTGTGAGAACTGCTTTTGCTATCATTATAGCCGCGTATTTATTACGCAAATAAGGTAAAAAACATGCCGACATTAGAGATAAAAAACCTTTGCAAGCACTACCCGAGTTTCGATCTCGTGGACGTTTCTTTTAACTTGCTCCCAGGACGCATCATGGGATTCATCGGAAGGAACGGGGCTGGGAAAAGCACGACGCTCAAATGCATCTACAACCTTGTCGAACCGACATCAGGCGCTATTCTGTACGATGGTCAGGAAATCAGAAACATCGAGGCCAAGGCCAAAAGCGAGATCGGCTTGCTCTTTGGCGAGATTACCTATTACCCCAACAAAACAGTCCGTCAGATGAGTTCGATAACCAAAATATTCTATCCGGAATGGAATGAGCAGCTCTACCGTTCTTATCTTCAATCATTCAACATCGACGATTCCAAGAAAATCAAATCGCTCTCCAGTGGCATGAAGGTCAAATATGGTTTGGCCTTGGCTTTGTCACATGGGGCAAAGATCCTTCTTTTAGATGAGCCGACTTCAGGTCTTGACCCGGTCTCACGCGATGAACTTCTTGATGTCTTCACCCAAATCGTCAGCGATGGCGAGCATTCGATTCTTTTCTCGACCCACGTCATCAGCGACCTTGAAAAATGCGCGGACGACATCACTTACATCCAAAAAGGCAAGATTCTCGTCAGTGAGAAAGTTCAGGACTTCGAGAAGGAATACTATTATTATGCCGGTGATGAGAAAGACCTCCCGTTAGACGAAAGCAAATTCATTCACGTGAGAAAGAACCGCGGAAAGTTCGAAGCGGTGGCTCGTAGTGTCGACAACATCGAAGTCCCAGGCGTCAAGCGCCATTACGCGACCCTTGAGGAAATCATGATCGCTTTGGAGAGGGGGAACGTCTTATGAGCAAACTATTGAAAAAAGAGCTCACGCTCTGCCTCAATCCGCAGGTCATCATTTTCGCTTTGCTTTCGGCCCTCGTCGTGATCCCAGAATGGCCGGCCGCTATTGGCTTTATTTATCCTTTGGCGGGACTTGCCACCATTTTCCCGAGGGCCTTATCCGACCAAGACATCCAATACACCGCGATGCTTCCAATCAGAAAAGGCGACGTCGTCAAATCCAAAACCTTATTGATTATGGCCGTTCAGCTTTTCTCGGTCTTGTTCTCCATCCCGTTCGCCTTCATCAAGACTTTGATCATCAACCCTTCGTTGATTTCTCAA
The DNA here is from genome assembly GCA_002397465.1 of Caryophanales bacterium UBA4951. Taxonomy (GTDB): domain Bacteria; phylum Bacillota_I; class Bacilli_A; order RFN20; family CAG-826; genus UBA4951. The sequence continues at coordinate 4,889 of DHAP01000015.1, forward strand.
TTAAGCGGGGAACAAGATGCGATAGCCACCGAGACAAATTACATTCTCTCGACTTCGCCATGCCTTTCCATTTATGGCGGGCTTTTGTTGGCTTTTGGCGTTTTCAATATCATTCTCATCCCTTGGTATTACAAGAACCCCAGCAAAGTGAACTGGCCCCAGATAACTTCATTGTTTGTCGGCATGTTCATTTTGGGCATCGTTAGCGCGATGGTGGCCCTCATCCCATCGCTTTATAGCTATGAAGGGAACAATCTCTACATCCAAATCGCCATTCTTGTCGTTGGGATACTCGCCTATTTCGGTCTAACCTTCCTCGCTGAAAAACTCGGCGAAAAGCATTTTGACAAGGTCGATCTATAAAGTAATATTTCTTACCAGTCGGTAAGAAAAACGAAATATCGATATTTCAATACTGAAACTCTTGAAGTCTCAGTATTTTTTGTGATAGGATATGTCCGGTAAAATAATACCGATTGGAGGATTATGATGAAAAGCTTCAGCAAAAACCAATTGCAGCGTTACCCGATTTACCTCAAATATTTCAAATCGCTGTCAGATGAAGGAGTGGTTGACATTTCCTCTCCTAAAATCGCCAAGGAACTTGGATACAGCGAGGAACAGATCCGCAAAGACCTTCAGGCCGTCAGCGATGAGGCCGGCCGCCCCAAGAAGGGGAGAAACGTCCATAAGCTCATCGAGACCCTCGAGGGATTCCTCGGATACCGTGACAGCACCACGGCCGTCATCATCGGATGCGGACACTTGGGCGGAGCCTTGCTCAACTATCCGAACTTCGATGAGATGGGATTATCCATCATCGCCGGATTCGATGTCGATTCCCAAAAGATCGGCACGATGATGGGCGGAAAAGAGATCTTCCCACTTGATAAGCTCAGCAACCTTCTTCCGAGACTAAATGCCCACATCGCCATCGTCACCGTTCCAGTCGGAGCGGCTCAGGAAGTCGTGGACACCGCGATCGCCAGTGGGGCCCTAGCCATTTGGAACTTCGCTCCAACTCACATCAACGTCCCATCGAATATCGTTATAGAGAACGTCAATCTAGCCTCTTCGTTAGCCGTCTTGTCGCATCGTTTGAACGCTACGTTATCCAAGGAGGAAAAATAATATGGCCGAAAACAAAGAAGTCGTCGTCGACAAAGTCAAAGCCGCCAATGACGAAGTGAACGCCTTAGCCGAGAAAGCTCTCAAGGCCTTGGACGAATTCGCCACCTTCGATCAGGAAAAAATCGATTTCATCGTCGCCAAGATGTCAGTCGCCGGACTTGATCACCATGGCGATTTGGCGAGAAAAGCCATCGAAGAGACCAAACGCGGCGTCTTCGAGGACAAAGCCACCAAGAACCTTTTCGCCTGCGAGTATGTCGTCAACAACATGCGCCATACCAAGACAGTCGGCATCATCAAAGAAGATCCGGTCACCGGCATAACCGAGATAGCGGAACCTGTCGGCGTCGTCGCCGGCATCACCCCGGTCACCAACCCAACCTCAACCGTCATCTTCAAATCCCTTATCTGCATGAAGACCCGCAACCCGATCATCTTCGCTTTCCATCCGAAAGCCCAACAATCATCGAAAGCCGCGGCCATCGTCATGAGAGACGCCGCCGTTGCGGCAGGGGCCCCGAAGGATTGCATCCAATGGATTGAGAACCCTTCGATGGAAGCCACCAGCGCTTTGATGAATAACCCAGGCGTGGCCACCATCCTCGCCACCGGTGGCAACTCCATGGTCAAAGCCGCGTATAGCTGCGGTAAACCAGCCCTCGGCGTCGGAGCCGGAAACGTTCCGTGCTACATCAACGAGACCTGCGACCAAGACCAGACCGTCAATGACGTCGTCCTTTCCAAGAACTTCGACAATGGCATGATCTGCGCTTCCGAGTCAGCCGTCTTCGTCGATGAGTCAATCTATGATTCGATCAAAGCCAAATTTGAGAAATATCACGTCTATTTCGCTTCCGAGAAAGAAAAGAGACTTCTCGAGAAGTTCATGTTCGGCGTCGAAAAAGGCAAGCCGGGCGTCGAGAATGGACGCCTTAACGCCGATGTGGCTGGCATGTCTGCCCAATGGATCGCCGAGAAGAGCGGATTCAAAGTCCCGGAAGGAACCGCGATCATCGCCGCTGAGATCCAGGAAGTCGGCCCAAGCGAGCCCTTATCCAGAGAAAAACTTTCACCTGTCCTTGGCTATTACAAGGTCAAGAACGCCGAAGAAGGATTCGACAAAGCCGAACAGATGTTGGAGTTTGGCGGACTCGGCCACAGCGCGGCCATCCACTGCAAAGAGCAGAGCATGGCTGATGCCTTTGGCGACAAAGTCAAAGCCCTCCGCGTCATTTGGAATTCCCCTTCAACCTTCGGTGGCATCGGAAACGTCTATAACTCCTTCTTGCCATCCCTCACCCTTGGCTGCGGCTCTTATGGCCACAACTCCGTCGGTGGCAACGTCAGCGCCATCAATTTGTTGAACATCAAGAAAGTCGGCAAAAGGAGAAACACGATGCAATGGTTCAAAGTTCCGCAGAAGATCTATTTCGAACGCAATTCTATCCAATATCTCCGCTCCTGCAAGGATGTCGGAAAAGTCTTCATCGTCACTGACCATTCGATGGTTGAGTTAGGATTCCTCAACAAGATCATCGATGAGTTGAATCTCCGCAGAAACCCCGTCACTTATCAGCTTTTCGCCGAAGTTGAGCCAGATCCAGACATCACGACCGTGAGAAAAGGTGTCGAACTCATGGACAAATTCCATCCGGACACCATCATCGCCCTCGGCGGCGGCTCCAGCATGGATGCCGCCAAAGCCATGTGGATCTTCTATGAACATCCGGAAGTCAATTTCGATGACTTGAAGCAGAAGTTCATGGACATCCGCAAGCGTGCTTTCAAATACCCAGAACTCGGCAGGAAGAGCAAGCTCATCTGCATCCCGACCACCTCGGGCACCGGAAGCGAGGTCTCCCCGTTCGCCGTCATCTCCGACAAAGCCAACCTTAAGAAATACCCTCTTACCGATTACTCATTGACCCCATCCATCGCCATCATCGACCCAGAGTTCACCACGAACCTCCCAGCCAAGTCAACCGCCTTCACGGGCATGGATGTTCTCACCCACGCCATCGAGGCCTATACCTCCGTCATGGCGAGCGATTACACCGATGGCTTAGCCTTAGAGGCCATCAAGCTTGTCTTTGCTTATCTCCCACGGGCCGTCAAAGATGGCAAGCATGATCTCAAAGCCAGAGAGAAGATGCATAACGCCGCGACGATCGCCGGCATGGCCTTCGCAAATGCCTTCTTGGGATTGGTCCACAGCCTTGCCCACAAGATCGGCGCCGAATATCACCTCGTCCATGGCGAGACCTGCGCCATCCTTCTCCCACACGTCATCAAATACAACGGCGTCGTCCCGACAAAACTGTCGGTCTGGCCGAAGTATGAGGAATATCAGTGCGACAAGAAGTATCTTGAGATCTGCCAGATGCTCGGCCTCAAGGCAACGACCCCAGAAGAGGGGACCAAAGCCCTCTCCGACGCCGTCATGGCCCTTGGCAAAGAGATCGGCATCGACATGAACTTCCAGCATCTCGTCCCCGATGAGAAGACCTGGGAGAAAAACCTCGAAAGCATCTCTTATCTTGCCTACGAGGATCAATGCACCCCAGCCAACCCGCGTTTGCCGCTTGTTAGTGACATGCAGCAGATAATGCGCGATGCTTATAAAGGGAATTAATCATATGTTACCTGTCTCTATTTGCGTCGGCTCCTCCTGCCACCTCAAAGGCTCCCATGACGTCATTGAGGCGATGAGAGAGGAAATCAAGAAGCGTCATCTCGAAGATTCAATCGAACTCAAAGCGGCCTTTTGTTTGGGCCGCTGCGGGTTTGATGGCGTCTCCATCAAAGTAGGGGAGAAGATCATCACCGGCGTCAGCGTCGACAACCTTCCTTCCGTCTTCGACAAAGAGATCGTTCCGGCGCTTTCTAAGTAGTCCTTTTTAAGAAAGAGAGGCTTTTATGTCCACGGCTTTGCTAAGCAAACAAAACGATTGCCGAAGTTGCTATAAGTGCATTCGCAACTGCCCGACCAAGAGCATCTCTTTTCAAAACGGCCAGGCTTCCATCATCCCCGAAGAATGCGTGATGTGTGGGGTCTGTTATCTGGTTTGCCCCCAAAACTGCAAGGTTATCAGGGACGATTTGGATAAAGCCAAGTCATTATTGAACTCAAAACAGGAAGTCTACGCCTCCGTGGCGCCTTCCTTTTTGCCTTCTTTCCCCGGAGCGAGTTTCGACACCTTCAAAAAAGCCTTGCTTCAATTAGGCTTCGCTGGGGCTGAAGAGACCGCGATTGGGGCGACGATCGTCAAAAACGAATACGATGCCATGTGCGACGACGGAAAGCATGACATCATCATTTCGACCTGCTGCCATTCCATCAACCTTTTGATCGAAAAGCATTATCCGGACGCCGGAAAATACCTGGCTCCGGTCCTTTCGCCGATGTTAGCCCACGCCCAAGACCTCAAAAAGAGGCACCCGGGCTGCAAAGTCGTTTTCTTCGGGCCTTGCATCTCCAAGAAAAACGAGATTGAGATGTACCCCGATTACGATGACTGCGTTTTGACCTTCCTTGAGCTTGAGAAGTGGCTCAAAGAGAAAAACGTCGTCATCGAAAAAGACCCCAATCCGAAGAAAGTCGAAGAATCGCTCGCCCGTTTGTTCCCAATCGAAGGCGGGATTCTTGCGACCATGAAGAAAGACAACCCGAACTTTGACTACATATCGATATCCGGCATGGAGGAGGCCATCTCCGCCATCAAGGACATCTTGGCTGGCAAAGTCCATAACAGTTTCATCGAGATGTCATCCTGCCGCGGAAGCTGTGTCAACGGGCCTGCCATCAATCCTGATGCCAGAGCCTTGGTTTCATCATATTTGGCCATAAAGCGAAGCGCTGGCAAGAAAGACTTCGAGACTTCCTCCTATAAGAGCGAAGAGCTCAAGAAGAACATGCCTTGCTTCTCGATCAAAGAGATCACGCCGAGCGAAGCGGAGATCAAGCGCGTGCTTTCCCTTATTGGCAAAACCAGCAAGAAAGACGAACTCAACTGCTCCAGCTGCGGCTATCCGAGCTGCCGTGAGAAGGCCATTGCCGTCATCAAGGGCAAAGCCAATCTTGAGATGTGCCTTCCTTTCCTTATGGAAAAGGCCAAGAGCTTCTCCAACAACATCGTCGAAGGAAGCGAGAACGGAATCGTCGTCACCAATGAGGACTTCATCATCCAGCTGGCCAACAAGTCCTTCGCCAAGATGCTCAACATCGCCAATCCGACCGATCTGATCGACAAACCACTCGACTCGGTTTTAGACACCGAACTCTTCAGCCTCGCCTTGGGCGGGACTCCTATCAGAAACAAGAAAATATGCCTCTCGGGGCTTGAAAAATACGTTGAGGCCAGCGTCGTTTACGATAAGCAATACCATATCATCAGCGGCACTTACCACGATGTCACCGAATTAGAGATGAGAAGGCAAAAAGAACGAGAGATGGCCGACAAAGCCGCCGAGATCACCACGAACGTCATCGAAAAGAACATGAGGGCCGTCCAAGAGATCGCCTCCTTGCTTGGCGAATCCACCGCGGAGACCAAAGTCGCCCTCACCCAGCTCAAAGACGCCCTAAAGAAAGACGAGAAAGACGATGATCGATAATAGTGAGATTGAGACCGGATGGGTCTCCATCAACAAAAAAGGCGAGGAGCTTTGCGGAGACCACGTCGAAGTCATCAAGAACCCTGACGGGACTTTCGTCATGGTCTTGGCAGATGGCTTAGGAAGTGGGGTCAAAGCCAACATCCTTTCGACCCTTACGAGCTCCATGCTTTCGACGATGATCGAAGGCGGGCTTTCCTTGCAGGATTCCGTCGATTCCTTGATCAGGACCCTGCCGGTCGCCAAAGACCGCGGGAACGTCGCCTATAGCACCTTCACCATCATGAAGACCACGCCCGATTATTTAGTCAGCATCTACAATTACGACAACCCTGAACCAATCTTGCTCCACGAGGGCAAAGAAAAGAAAATCGATTGGCGGATGGTTGAGCTCCAAGGGAAGAAGATTTATTCGGGCCTCGTCCAATTAGGGGTTGGCGACACCTTGATCTACATGAGCGACGGAGCCGTCTATGCCGGGGTCGGGGAAAGCCTGAACTTCGGTTGGACGCGCGATGAGATCGTCAAATACATGGAAGGCTTGTACTCGGAGAGCATCTCCAGCAAGAACCTCGCCACCTTGCTTATTGACCACTGCAACGTTTTGTATAACAATCACCCGGGCGATGACACGACCGCCTGCGTCTTAAGAAGAAGGAAGAGAGTCAACGCCAACTGGATGGTTGGCCCAGCCACCAACCCAGACGATGACCCCAAGATGATGTCGCTCTTCTTCAATAGGCCCGGCCTTCATATCGTGAGCGGCGGGACCTCGGCCAAAGTCGCCTCTAAGTATCTCTGCCAAAGAATCGACACATCCCTTGATTACATCGACCCGGAGATCCCCCCGATTTCCCATATCAAAGGAGTCGACCTCGTGAGCGAGGGCGTCATAACCCTCAACAAGCTCCTTGAGGTCGCCAAGGATTATCTTGGGAACAACAAAGACTATTTCGATTGGTCCTATAAACAAGACGGGGTCTCGTTATTGGCCAAGCTCCTCTTTGAGGAGGCCACCGACATCAACATCTTCGTCGGATGTGCGGTCAACCCCGCCCATCAGGACCCAAGATACAACATCTCCATCTCCACGAAGATGGGGCTGGTCGAAGAGATCACGAAGCTCTTGAAGAGCATGAACAAGCATATCCACGTCGCTTATTTCTAAGGAGAAAAACACCATGATAAAATTTGACACCCAAGTCCAAGAGCTGAAATACCGCGTTCTCAAAGAAGTCGCCAAATCCTACATGGCTGGCACTTTGGAACAGGATATCCTTAGCATCCCAAAGATCATCTCCCCGGGTCCGAAACCGACCATGAGATGCTGCATTTACAAAGAAAGAGCCATCGCGGCCGAGCGTGTCAAACTCGCCATCGGCGGCGACAAGGACGACCCAAACATCCTTGAAGTCATTGAGCCAGCCTGCGACCAATGCCCAATCGGCGGCATGGAAGTGAGCGATGCCTGCCGTGGGTGCCTCGCACACCGTTGCGCCGGGGCCTGCCACATGAAGGCCATCTCTTTCGATGAGCATTTAAGAGCCCATATCGACAAGAGCAAATGCGTCAACTGCGGCCTCTGTGCGAAAGCCTGCCCGTTCGGCGCCATCATCAACCATAAGAGGCCATGCGAATCGGCCTGCAAGATCAAAGCCATTCATAAAAGAGAAGACGGCATCAGCGAGATCGATGAGAGCAAGTGCACCCGTTGCGGAGCCTGCTCATACGCCTGCCCGTTCGGCGCCATCATGGACAAGAGCTACATCTTGAAGTGCCTTGACATCGCCAAAGAGAGCGAAGAGGGAAAATCCCATGCCTATATGGTGGTGGCCCCGTCCATCTCCTCCCAGTTTCATTACGCCAAACTAGGCCAAGTCGTCACCGGCATCAAAAAACTCGGATTCCACGAAGTCGTTGAAGCGGCCTTAGGTGCTGACATGGTGGCCTACAAAGAGAGCCAAGAATTAGCGGAGAGAGGGCAATTGACCTCTTCTTGCTGCCCGGCTTTCGTCCGCTACATCAAGACTTCGTTTCCAGAGCTAAGCGACAAGATATCGTCTAACCTGAGCCCGATGGCTGAGATTGCCAAATACATCAAAGAGACCGACTCCAACGCCAAAGTCGTCTTCGTCGGACCCTGCATCTCCAAGAAAATGGAGATGGAGAACGAAGAGAGCAAAGCCTATGTCGATTGCGTCATCACCTTCGAGGAACTTCAGGCTCTGATCGACGCCAAAGGAATCGACTTGCCGAGCCTTGAGGAAAAGCCTCTCGACAATGCCTCATATTATGGAAGGATCTTCGCCAGAAGCGGCGGTTTGAGCGACGCCGTCAGGGAAGCCTTAAAAGAACAAGGCTTGGATTTCGATGCCAAGATCAAGACCGTTTCTGGGCTTGACCAATGCAAGATCGCCCTCATGGGCTATAAGAACAAGACGGCCGATTACAACTTCATCGAAGGCATGGCTTGCACCGGTGGCTGCATCGGCGGACCTTGCTGCCTCACCCACGAGATGAGGGACGCTTCAGACGTCGACAAGTACGGTCACGAGTCGAAAGAAAAGACTATTGAGGGGGCTCTCAACAGCGTTCTCATAAAATAATAGTCTATTATTATATAAGATAGCCTCGTTTAAAACTGGGCTTTTTTATACATTGTCTTAATCAAGGAAAGAATAGATTCCGATAGAGACCGCATTATCAAGATTCAAGGAGTCAACCATGGATGATTGAGGGATTTTCACCGGCGTTCCGATCTTTAGATAAGAATCATCAAGGCCGGTGGCTTCGTTCCCAAAGACGAGCGAATAGGGTTTCTCTTTTTTGATGCTTCTTAAGTCAGTGCTCGACTGAAGCATGAAAGGGTAATAGTGGCGTTCTCCGGCTTGTTTGGCATATTCCTCAAAAGAAGGGAAATAAGCGAAGGGCAAAGAGAAGATGGCACCCATGGACGAACGGATGACTTTGGGATCAAAGGCATCGGCCCCTGGGGATATGATGGCTAAGAAAGAAATCCCAAAGGCCGCCGAGCTCCGCATGATGGTGCCAAGGTTCCCCATATTCGAGGGATTGACCAAGACGACGTGGTTGCCTTTGATGTCGATTGATGAAGAGAACTTCGTAAACTCGGCGATGAACATGACGTTATCCTTCCCAGAGAGGGAGGAGAAGATCTTTTGGTTGTTCTCGATGACGCTGACGTTGTTGAGTTTGGCCAAAGACATCAACTTCTGATAGGTCTCATCCCGGTTTTGCTTAACCGAGACATAAAGTTTTTTGACGTATTCGCCTTTTCTTAGCAAAGCCTCAATTGCAAGGGTGGTCCCTATCGCGTAAGAGGTGGGGTTTTTCTTATCATATTTTTCCATTATCGAAATTATAGGGCAAATTAAGTGATAACTCCGCTAAAAAGTGGTGGAGGCAAGTATGAAAACGGATTATGTGAAGCTTGGAAGGATTCCTAAAAGCGTTGAAAGGAAATTAGACGTCGATTTCGGCGAAGGGATCTTCGTCTACGTGAATGATGAGCGTCTTAACGAGTTCACAAAAGAATACCCGACGTCATATCTAGTCAAGTTAGAGGAGGCATCGAAGATTTTGAAACACGCCGATTTTGCAAGCTATGATGGCAAAGACCGGCTTTATCTCTTCAAAGAATATGTCAAAGAAGCGCATTTCTATAAAGTTGTTTTGGAACTTGAAAGGAACGGGGAATTCTATTTCCGAGCCTTATATCCTTATAAAGAAGAGAGGTTTCTCTCTCAAAAAGCGGATGCGAAAATCGTTTCGCTTGGGCCTTAGTTGATGCGGTCAGGCTCCCGCTTCTTATAAGCCCCGGCCCATAGGAAATTGAAGAAGATCATGGCGTAGGCGAGTATCACGAAACCGATCAGCAAGATGCCGGAGAAGATCCAAACCCCGCCCCAGCCCCCGTTTGCGGCGATTCCAGGAATGGCTGATGAGGCATAATTGACGATGTTGAAATAAGGATAGGCAAACCAGTCATGGCTCCAAAGATAGTTGGTGGCCAGGACAATCCAGAAATAGAAGAACGGGAAGATCATCCAATAAAGGGCATGCTTCCATTTTACGGTGCCTTTTTCGCCGAAAAGGATGTAATCAAAAAGCAAAAGAAGGGGATAGACGATCCTTGAGATGGCAAATAACTGAACATGGCCGTCTCTGATGAAAGTGCCATAGAAGATAGGAGCGGTGATGAAATAAGTGACCGTATCGGCGAGGACGTAAAAGAGACAGCAAAGGAACAATGGGCTCCAGACGCCTGGGGCCAAGCCTTCGTTGCCCATCTTAAGTCCGATGGCGTTAGCGATGACTTCCGCTAAGACGACAAGGAGGGAGAACAATGTGACTTCGGTTTCGAATGTCAGAAAGCTCGCCCAGTAGTTGCCGTCGAGGGCTCCGTCTTTGACCAAAACGGTCATGGCGTAAAAGCCAAAGAAAAGGACGATTAGACGGTAAACGAATGCCCAATATCTCTTTCTTATAACCATAGCCGATATTCTCTCTCTTTTATTCTTTTTTTCAAGGGAGGATAATGGCAGTTCTATGGGAAAAACGCTCAAATTACGTGATAATCAGTACCCATTTGATGGTGTAAAAGAGGTTCGTGAGATTAGCAGGGGCCTCATCGAAGACGAAAACGGCTGCTTTGCCATTCACAAACTTCACCGCAACGACATCTTTGGCGATTATGCCTACTATGAGACGCCGGGCGGAGGAATCGATCCCGGAGAAGACGAGATAACGGCTCTTAAAAGAGAATGCTACGAAGAAATCGGCTACAAGCTCAAAGACATCAAGAAGATCGGTGATGTCGAGGATTATTACAACCTAATCAAAAGAGAGAACCACAACCATTATTTCTATGCCAAATGCGATGGCTCATATTTAGGAAAGCATTTCAAAAGCGCGGGCGATAATTTCATCATTGAGACGCTGTACCTTCCAATCGAGGAAATCATTTCTTTGTATGAGTCTTCTCCTAAAGAGAAGATACCCTTGCTTTGCTACAACCGAGAGGTGCCAATGTGGGAGCTGCTCCTAAAAATGCGTAAAGAGGGGCTTATCTAAGCAAAAACACTTGCCTAGCACCCGCATAGTGCCTAAACTAATACCCGCTGGCGGAATTGGTGAAGCGGTCTAACACAACCGGCTGTGAACCGGCCATGCACGGGTTCGATTCCCGTATTCCGCCCCATATTAGAACGACAAAAGTGATACAATCGGGTATCACTTTTTTGTGTCAATAACCGCG
>DHAP01000041.1 GCA_002397465.1 Caryophanales bacterium UBA4951
TGGCCGAGAATGTCGATGGGTCGTATGCTTAAAAAATAACCAGCTTTGACTGAGCGCCGCCCGGGAAATACCCTTTTCGCATGGAGGTTTCGAAAAGGAACATGGAAGAAACGCAGATGCAGCAGACCGAGGGGATCGCCGCGAGCCCGGCCCCGAACGTCTACAGCCTGGAGTTCAAGCTGACGAAGCTGAGGGAATTCACCCAATCCGGCAAGTCGATGAAGCAATTCGCCATCGACAACGGCATACCCGACAAGACTTTCTGGTGCTGGGTGGAGAAAGCCAGGGAGGGCGGGATGGAAGGTATGCCGGCGAGGATCCAGCAGCCGGAGAGGCCCATGCTGCCGCCCGTCGACATCACCAAAGAGGTGAAAGGGGCCAAAAGAGGGCCCAAGCCATCGGGACCCAAGGCGACCGCGAAGATCGGGGGAGCGAGGTTCAGCTTCCCGGCCGAGATGCTGATCGAGGTGATGAGGGAACTGGCGAAGAATGATAAGGCTGAATGACGTCGACAAGGTGATCCTCTATCCAGGCGTCACCGACATGAGGCTCGGGATCTGGGGGCTGATGCGGCTGGTCGGCGACCCCGAGCCCGGTTGCCTCTACGTTTTCTGCGGATCTGGCATGTCGATGCTGAGGATGCTGCTCGTGGAAGATGATTCCTACACGCTTTATTCAAGAAAGCTGAAGAGGAGAAAATACCTTTTCCCGGCCTCCGGCGCCCCAATGGAGACGGGGGCCGAAAGCATCGAGGCGATCATCGCCTGCGCGGCCTTGGCCATCAGGGCGGAGGCGGGCGGCGATCCGATAAGCCAGGCATCGATCTGAGGCGGGGGCCATCATCGTGCGGAAACATCCGATGGGCCCTTGCTTTTTTATGTTGAAAACCATGTCGGATGATGTCAACATCTCCTCATGGACAAGAGCAAGGTCAAGACCATTTCCAAACAAGAGTTCATGGCCCTGAGCGACGAGGAGAAATACGATCTCCTCCTGAAGTCGAGGGACATGATCGGCTCCCTCGAGGCCAAGATGTACGAGAAGCAGAGGGAGCTCGACGAGGCCGTCGGGAAAATCGAATCCAAGACCTTCCACACCAAGCGGATGAACTACGAGAAGTTCGTCGGCACGGACGAGCCGGGCCCGGGATCCGGGATAAACGAGGCCGAGGCCGAGGCTCATAGAGGAAGGAAGAAGGGCGGCAGGAACTTCGCCGGCCTGGACCTCGAGGGGCTGAGCAAGCTCAACCCGACCGTCATCGTCGACCCCGAAAGCCTGGACTGCCCCAAATGCGGGGCGCGCATGTCGCGGATCGGCGAGGATATCTCGTACAGGATATCCATCGAGCCCTCAAAAGTTTCCGTCATTAAATATGTGCATGGCAAATACACTTGCCCCATCGATGGCGGTCTTTATGAAAAGCCATCCTCGGGCCCGTTCGGGCATTCCCCGGCGACACCCTCCCTCGCCGCGGACGCCATAAGCAAGAAATTCGAGCTCGGCGTCCCCCTTTACAGGTATTCCGCGAAGCTCGCCGCGGATGGGATCCCCCTTTCGCCCCAGGACCTCTCGAACGTCGTCATGGCCTCGGCCGAGCTGCTGAAGCCCATGCGCGATCGGATGAAAGACGAGCTCAGATCGACCAAATGCGGGGTAATAAACGCCGACGAGACCCCGATAAAGGTCATCGGGTCCAAGGAAAACCGCAAGACATCATACATGTTCGTCTACGGATCCTCATGGTTCGAGCGCCCGATGCTGATCTACGATTTCTCGGAGAGCAGGAGGACCGACGCGACCGAGGATCTCCTCAAGGGCTTCTCGGGGACCGTCATCTGCGACTCCTACAAAGGGTACGACCGCCTCAAGGAGAAAGGCATCAAGCTCCAGCGGTGCTGGGCCCACGCCCGGCGGAGGTTCTACGACATCTGGAAAACCCTGACCGCGGAGGAGAAGGCCAAGTCGAGGTGCGGGCCCATCATCGAAAGGTTCGACGCGATCCTCTCGCTCGAGCGTTCGTGGCGGGAATCATTGATCCCGCCAGATGAAATAAAGAAGAAGCGAAACTCCAAGGAATACCTTGCGATGCTCTCCGATCTGGAGTCGGCGGCGACTTCCTTCGAGCCGGCGAAGGGATCCCCTCTCTCCGACGCGGTGGTTTATTTCAGGAACAATTGGAACGACATGCGGACCTTCCTTTCGGATGGGCACGTGGATCTCACGAACAACCTCGCCGAGCGGGCGGTCAAGCCGTTCGCCATCTGCCGGAGGAACTTCCTTTTCTGCAAGACCCCGAACGGGGCCGACGCGACGGCGGCCATCTTCACCGTCGTCCAGACCGCGAGGCTCAACAAGCTCAACGTCGAGAGATACCTCGCCTACGTCCTCGGGCGGATCGGCTCGGAGGATGTATCCGAGCTCATGCCATGGTCGGCTTCGCTGCCTGCCGATCTGAAGGCCTCCTGAGTTTTCGCGAGGCCTCCTGAAAACTCAGGAGCCCCACATGAATAGAATTTTTTGCGCAAAAACGGGTCGAAACGCCTTTTTAACGGAGGGACGGATATCTTTTAAGCATACGCCTCAATCCGGACGGGACGAGGGTTCGCTTCTCGCGCCAGTATTCCTTCTCATCCATCGTCGAGTGCGGCTTCTGCGGCCATCCGCTTTGCCGCCGCGCCTGGCGGAGCGGGAAGAACTACGAGAAGATAATTTGGCAGTGCACCGGGTACTCTAAAAAAGGAAAGCATGTCTGCCCGGATTCCAAAGGTTTCCCCGAGGAGGAACTGAAAAATGCCTTCGTCGATGCCTACAACCGCATCATCGGGGGTGACGCGACCTTCTCGAGCGGTTCATCCGGAAATCGGAGGACTACATCAAGCGCAGCAACCTCAAGACCCTCATGGGCGCGAACAAGAAAGCCATCCAGGACGTCCAAGACAAGATTGACCGGATCGGCTGCCTCTACGCCGACGGGACGCTCTCGAAGGATGCTTACGACGACAAATACAAGGACTTCGCCATCGAGAAGGGCAAATTGGAGAAGGAGCAACTGGATTTACAAGGCTCATCCGAAGCCGACGCCATCACAAAACTCGAGACCTTCCGCAAGGCGGCGACGAAGGACGGCGGTGGCAAGAAGACGTGATTCGACCCGGATGTCTTCGACACCTGCATCGAGAAAATCATCGTCGGTGGCAAGGGCGACGATGGCAGGCCGGACCCCTAAAAACTGCTCTTCGTGTTCAAGAAAGGCTTCAGAGACGGCTTCCCATCCGACAAGGAAGTCCCGACCAGCAAGCGCAAGTTCACGACGATCATGAAGTTCAGCCATTACTGGAAGCACGTGACCTTCGTCTCGAAAGGCGAGAGGGAGCGGATGAAAGTGCAGGCGGACCTCATCGACGTGGCGGTCGCCGTTGACCTTCAATGAGCCCAACTGTCCGATAACTGTCCAACAACTGTCCGGAAGGAAACGCCGAGCCAATCGGCGTTTTCTTATCTTCTGAACATGGTAAGTAACATGGTAAGTAACATGATAAGTACATGGTAAGTTGCGTCGGGATGATAGGATAAGTGATAGGTTAATGATAGTTTGAGTGATAGTTTAAAGGACGAACAAAGTAGAGCCACACTTTGTAAGGCCTCGATCCACCCCGCTTTGATTTGTCCCTCTCACAGTCTCAACGTACCCGGAAAAATATCCTTTCCTTCCTGCCAGAAACGGTGCTAAATAGAAAACGTCGTTTTTCGGCCGAAAACCGCGAAAAGCGAGGGGTCGCCATATGTCCCCGCACAATGGTCAACATATCCCCCCGTCCAGCCTCTAGGTATGAGCCACAGTTCCCTCGATCGCACTCTACACATGCTGAGACGGTGGCAAGTCTCAAAATCAGAAAATTCTCCGATGGAGTATGGCTTTTTGAAAGTTCTATCATCTGTTGCATTGATTCTTGCTTCTTAGGTAGGTTGGGCTATGGCTGACAAGATTAGACTGGAAGGCATCTAAAACCACTCGAAAGTAGACTTTGAGCGGACTTTGAGTAGACTTTGAGATCAGCTTGAGACGTTTTATTAGAAATCATCGGCAATAATTATCTGTGAAACAAAAATCAAGAAAATGTTTCATATAGGGTACAAATACGATTTTCTAATGTTTAAATGCACCCTATTTTCTTGTTGTGTAATGCGAAACAAAATCCTATAATTAGGGTACATAAAACAGAATATTTGAAGGAGATGCACCCTAATGGAGAAACCAGAAGAAATCAGAGAACTTCTTAACGAAAAAGCATCGAACGAAGCTCGGCTCCGTCTCCTTCCCTATAACGGGTCTCCGGAAATCAAGGAGATCGAGGGGAAACGCTATCTATATGTTCGAAAACGTGAGTTTGATCGCAATACTTCCACCTACGTCGGTCCTTATGCAGACGAGCTTTACCAAATGCTCGTCCGAAATAATGCCGAACGGAGGTCGATCAACAAGCAGCTTCGCTTGATTGATAAGAAGCTCGCGCAGCTTGGCTACAGCGAGACAGAGCTTTCTCCGCGGGTGAAGCTCAACATCGATTTCGCCCGTGCGAACGTCAAATCCCTGATTTATGACCAAGCAATCTTGGAGGGCGTCGCCACGACGTTCGCTTTGACTGAAGACATCATCGAGGGCGGGAAGGTCAGTGGGATGACGGTCCGTGACATCCAGAAAGTCATCAACCTGAAGCATGCCTGGGAGTTCATATTGGATGAAGGCGTTCTCTCCGCGCCCAGCGATTACAACCTGCTTTCCTATATCGCCAAACTCGTGAACGAGGATTTTATTTACGACGGAGGGCGGATCCGCTCGGTGCCCGTGACCATCGGGGGGTCGACCTACGTTCCGCCGATGCCGATGGAATTCGACGTCAAAGAAAAAATCCGTTCGATTCTCGATTCAAAGAAAGACGGCGTCAGCATCGCCATCGACCTTTGCTTATATTGCATGAAGACACAGATTTTCGACGACGGGAACAAGCGGGCCTCCGTCATCTTAGCAAATCATTACCTGATCGCCCACGGGCTTGGAATCATGGCGGTTAAGGACAGCGACGTCCCGGAATTTAAGAAAGACCTCGTCGCCTATTACGAAGGACGAGACGAAGAGTCCGTCCGGACGTTGCTTCGTGACAAAGCCTTGCGAACCTTCTAAGCGAGAAGGGCGATAGGGAGCGTATGAAAGCGCACTCTGACCTTATCGACGCGGCGATCGCTGCTGGCCTCCAATGAGCCTAACTGCCCGGAAGGAAACGCCGAGCCAAACGGCGTTTTCTTATCTTCTGAACATGGCAAGTGGCGTCGGGATGATAGTTTATGTGATAGGTTAACGATAGTTTAAATGATGGTTTAGAGGGGAAACAGGACGGCGCAGCGCTTTGGGGCCTTGATCCGTTCCCCCTCCACATATGTCCCTCTCCCGGCCCAACTTCTAGCTTGGTTCCTAAAACCAAAAAAGCGAATGGCGAAAATGCCCACCAAGCGAAAAAGGTTGTGGAAATATACCGTTTCGTCACACGCCCAAAACGAAGTCGCGGATCCTGCCCGAAGCCTAAGAAAACTGGATGCTCCCGATAACCTATTGCGTAAACCTTTGGGCTTCGAGAATGGTAAGATTAGCAAAGAAGGGCGGCTGGTCTATCGCGTTGAAAGACGGCGCACCATCGGGGTCAACCCGGACTCCAAGGTCGTTATCAACGCTAGGAAAGCTAGCAAGAAGGAGAGGCGGAAGTATGGAAATTAAAAATCCGGCCGTGTTCGCTGTCGTGAAGAAAGCGGTCGACAAAGCCGACCTTTACGGCCTTTTGAAAGATGGCTGCCCCAGTGATGAGTTCGACTGCGAATCGAATTGGATTGCCGACGTCATCGTAGCTCAATCGATCAAAACCCCGGAAGTTCTTGCCGATTATATCTGTGATTTAATGAATCGGCAGTTTGGTCTGAGCGAAAAGCCAAGTGATTGGGCGGATACCGCAAAAGAAATCATCGCCGGTCTTGCCTCTTCTGAGCTTTTATAGTGGTGATTGACTAAAAAACGTTTTTGGTTTCTCATATGTTCATTTCCCTGCGACGAGATTGGGTTCATACACACAAATACCACATACAACGCACGTCGATATGGTGGTAAACCGAAGACGGCCAAGGCCCGTTTGAAAAATGGAAAAAGTTGGAAAAAGTGTAATCTGTGAGGAGGAAATGTGATATGTGGAATCCAAATGAGCCTTTTGACTATCCGATGTTTCTTTCTATCCCCTTGACAAAAGAAGCGGAGGAGACGACGAATCCTAGCGTCGACCCCGGTCTTTTTCATCGTTTCCCGCTTCGTTGGAAGACGGCCGAAATTATCGCGGATTCGCCCTTTGCAACGAAGGCGTCTCAACTGGTCGATGCTGACATCGCGTTGGGTGAGGACCCTTATTTCGACTACGATCAGGTCCTCAAGCTTTTTGAGGCGTTCGAGGAGTGGAGAAAAGAAAGGACTCCTGGGGACGAAGAGGCCTTCTCCCTGGTTGAGTCGGCCCTGAACGAGGCCAAGGAAAAGAAGCGCGGGATCAGTTTCGATTTTTAAGGAAAGATATTCTGTTTCTTTTTGGGAAAAATTTAATGAAGGAGGAAATGTGATATGTGAAGCCCGGACGAGCCTTTTGACTACCCGATGTATATCGCCGTGCCTTTGTCTTTAGAGGCGGAGAAAACGGGGGATTTGTTCAAGCATCCCGAGCTCTTCTACCGGGTGAGAATTCACTGGACGATCGCTAAATCCATCGCCGAATCCCCGTTTGGCCTGTTTCCGACCATTTTCGGAAGACCCAAAAAAGATATAGAGTCCGGGAACATATGAAAAGCATCGATGGACAGTCACTTTTTATAAAATGGTCATTTTTGGCCAAAAAGATACATTTTTACAACTTTTTCCAGTAGACAAGCGATGAATACACCGTCGATAAAAATCGAGTTTTGCTAAATGCTTGTGACATTAATTATGCTTGTAAAAGAACATACAAAATAATAAAATGTATGTGCATATATGACAAACGAAGAAAGGCTCGAAGGCATTTATTCATCGAAAAAATATCTCACCAGCGATGACGTCAAACGAGAGGGCATTCCGTCTTGGTTTCTTTCGGATTTCGTTAAAAGGATGAAATTGATAAAACTGGCACCAGGTTTCTACTCCAGCCCCGATTGGCCCCAAGACGATTATTTCATTCTTCAGTGGCGTTATCCGAAATTCGTCTTCTCCGGCCTGAGCGCCCTTTCTCTCCTCGGGCTGACCGAAAAAGTCGTTGGGACAATGGAAGTCACGGCCCCTTTCGGATACCATCCGACTCGTGCCAAGATTACCCATCTTGAGATTCATTATGAGCGGAACCCCGATCGTTATTCTTTCGGGATCATCGAAGGGGAAACCATTTTTGGCAATAAAGTGAGGGCTTATGGCTATGAGAAGACGATCGTCGACATGATCCGCCACCGGAAGGATTACGACGATGAGGTTTTTATCAAGGCCCTGAAATGGTATGCCCGGATGAAAGGGAGAAATACCGTCAAACTCTACGAGTACGCCAAGCTCGTTCATGCGGAAAAGGCGGTTTCAGATCTGATGGAGATAGTGACGGATGAAAATTAACAAGCACTCTTTGCAGGCTCGCACAGTCTCCATTGCTAGTGGAAAAGGCGTTTTGCCGAATGTTGTTTATGCCCGCTTCTTCTTTGATGCGTTCCTTGCGAGATTGGCTGTCTCTCCGTTTCGGGATCGTTTTGTATTGAAAGGCGGTCTCTTTCTTTCTTCCCTCTATGGCATCGACAATCGGTCGACCGTCGATATCGATTTCCTACTCTACAAAACGGCATTGGAACAGGATTCCCTTGTCCAGATGGTCAAAGCAGTTTGCCAAATCGATGTTGGCGATGGGGTCCTTTTCCGCATCGCGGATATCTCACCCATTCGCCCAGAGGATCTTTATGGGGGATTTCGCATCCAAATCCAAGGAAGTTTGGAGAATGTGCGGCAAGTCTTCGACATCGACGTGGCCACTGGCGATCCGATTGTTCCCTCGGCGGCTCCTTATGGCTACGAATGCCTTGTCAGCAAAGAACGGTTTACCCTATGGGCCTACAGCCTCGAGAGCGTGGTGGCCGAAAAAATGGAAACCTTCCTGGCGAAGGGTCTCGACAATAGTCGTAGCAAAGACCTCTATGATCTTTATATTTTAGGCAAGTTCGAGCGGGGAAAGATGGATAAAAACCTCGCGAGGAAAGCTTTTCAGGAAACCTGTTTTCACCGGAGTTGTGAAATAAGCAAAGAAAAGGCCCAGCAAATTTCCTTTGCCATTAAGGAAAATGCCTTGAGTCAGGAGCGTTGGGCGAGATTTTCCAAGAAGTCCTACGCCTCGGGGATCTCCTATGAAGAGGTGATGGCAAGCGTTGGCGATTGGCTGGATTTCTTAATGGATTGATCCAGCCGGACTCTTGCTCAAGAAACGACAGTTCCATTATCCAGCGACGAGATGGGGCTCATACATACAAATAACCCACACGAGACATGTTGAGACGGTGGTCAGCTTAACGCTTCGATAAATCTTCGCTAGCCTGATAACTTCCAACAGTTCTACTAAGTGATATGTCTATAGCTCTAATCTAGATAGGTTGAGACTTGGTCTTTTTTGGGTGTAAGCCGAAGACTGCCAAGGCCCGTTTGAGGAATGGAAAAAGTTGGGAAAAACATAGTTGGTTTTGATAGGACTCTTTTAAGCCTAAAGCTATAAACACCAAGGAATTATTAACGGCAGTTTTGCACGCAGAGTTTTTTGAATTTGTCGAGCAATCTTAAAAACCTCTAAACCTTCTTCCTGTTATTTATTCAAAGAGACGATTGAAAGTTTGGAAAGCTCATAGATCACAACATCGATGGGATAACCGGTCTCGTCCCAAACCTCTATCTCTCCCCAATGTCATCAGCTCCATCATATCTACACATGTTGAGATTTGGACTGACTGATACTACGGAACGGTAAGTAAACATTAGATAAATTCTAATAAACAAATATGAAATTTAAGAACACCGAAAAAGGTATTTTTACCATTTTTTGGCCTTTTTGGCATACTTGTCTTTTTCCTCCGTTGCGGAATCTAATTTCTGGAGATAAATCCATTCCTCAGGGTTGTGAGAAACGTCATAAGCTTCTAGAAAGCTAGAATCTTCATTTCCCTTGCTTATCCCAAATTGTTTGAGATTAGGATAATGGCATTTGATAAAAAGAGCTACGATTTTTTGGGCCGTTTCAAGCGACACAAAACTTCCGAGTGTGCCCTTTCCTTGCATGAGAACGTACTTGGCGTTTTTCCAAAGCGGGGTTTTGACCAGGGGAAAGGGCCGAGGGCTGGCATCGTGGAAAAAATTGTTTTCTCGATTGTTGTATTGGTCATAGGCCTGATTGACGCCGGCTTTTAGGCGGTCGAGTTTTAAGTGGGGCGAATACTTTTCTAGGCCGAGGACGAAACTTACGAGGTCCACCCGCCAAGTGTTGGCGTCCCATTCCTCTTTGTTGGCGGGGCTGTAATCCTTTTTGCGGGGCAGTTTCTTGCTATAAGAAAGGTAGATTGAGGAATCCTTGTTGATGTGGTTATCAAATGGCGAGATCCGGAACGCCACGTCGGCCACGTCTTTTAAACTATAGAACCAATAACGGTAACTGTAATTTTTGAAATACCATTCCGGCAAGTCTTGTGAAGTCATGGACGTTTGCCGACCTGTTTTCCTATTGGCTATGAAGCGATTTCCATACTCAAGGGTATAGAGACACGATTTGGCTTTTTTGCTCCCTACGTAAAGCGTTGGTATTTCTAGGATGTCGTTGTAGAAGCAGCGAAATTTTGAATCAATTCTGAGGTCGCGGTGGTAATGGCCGAAGTACCAATGTCGGTAGGCGGTCTGAGCCATGAGATCTTGGAGGAGATCGGTATTGTGGTCCGTCTCAAGGCACAGGTGGTTGGCCACAATCTTTGAGGGCGCACAATGGGTGAGGACGTAATCTACGGAATAGTTATAACGTTCGAGGTTCTTTTGGGCGTTCGCCATATCCTCTTCGGTAATGGCCTCATCCTTCCACCAGCTCTCCCCTTCCTTTCGTAGATAGCGATCGATTGATCGAGCTCCGCCCATCGCCAAAAAAGATAACCCGTTGATTTTGAAGATCTCTCCTCGGCATAAATGGTAGATGTTTTCATTGATGCGGTGAGCCTTCCCGGAATAAATCTCAACCACCGGGAATTTATTCAGCAAATCGAAGTTCTCGTGGTTGCCATCGATGAAAAGGACGGTAGGACCTAAGCAAGAGTACTCGAATGTGTATTCTTCGCTTTTGCTCCAGATGATCCCGGCGTCGCCCAAAATTATCAAAACGTCCTTGGGGGAGGCATAACGATGGGCAAAATAGGCCTTTAGTTTTTTGAAATCGATGTTGCCATGGGTATCACCAGTGATATAGATCATTGTTTTTCCTCCAAGAAAAGCTTCTCATAGAGCACTAGAAAATCTTCTTTTTCATTGTCGATGCGACGTGGATATTCCTCGAGGTGATTAAAACAGTTTTGAAGAGATTCTTTGTCGTATGGCGTCTCACCATAGTTATCAAGAAAGGAAGCGAAAGAAGCAAAGTCTCCTTTTTCTAGGGCCAGGATCAGATGGTAGCCTTCTCCCAATGCCCACGCGTATTCCTCGGGTAAATCGATCTCCACTTTCTCCTCTTCCGAGGAAAAGACGACTTTGAAGTGAATGTCCTCTGGCTTGAATCTTTCATACCGCAAAAAGGTGTCGATGTTCTTTTTCCTTCGATGGAGGGAAAGATGGTAATTGGTCGTGGTCATGACCCCTCGGAGTCGGTAATGAAGGTCTTTCGCTTTGTCGTTTTCCTTAATTGGTCCGACGATTTCTTCGATTTGCTCGATCCAACTTTCCGTGAGGACGCGGTCAGTTCCTTGGAGGTCAAAGACGTGCAAAATGAATCTGGCTCTGCGGTCCCTGATTAATCCAAGCGCCGTGTAAGCCAGATCTTGAAAATCCTCGAATTCTTTGCGATTCGATAAAGATATCATCATTGAGCGTGCACCCCCTGTGTTACCGGTTCTATTCCAATGCCTATTACGCCGAACCGCTTGATCTTATCCTTCACGTCTTTGCATGTACATTGATAGACAAGAACCTCGGCGAAAAACGTTGTGTTCTCTCGACGAGAATCGATATCTTTGATGACATCTCCCTTTTGCTTGTTGCGCAATCGGAAACTCCAATAGATGCCCAACATGCCATCAACTCCTGTTTAATTATACTTCTCCAAACATCCGAAAAACAATACAAAGTGTTGATTAATAAATCGATGAAAGCTTTTTAAACAAATCAAAATGGTCTTGGTATATAATCGTTATAGGAATCCGAAAATGTTATATACCTTTGACGAAATTGTCACAGAATTTGGCAACAATTATCAAATCCACAAGAAAATCGAGGAGGGCAAACTTCAGAAAGTGGAGCCCAACATCTATACCGATTCTTTGGATTACGATGATTTTATGATTCTCATTAAGAAATATTGTGATGGCCAAGAGAAAGTGTTCACCCTGCAGGATTCCCTCAAAGCGAACGGGATGATCAAAAAGGCGGATAAGATCCATTATCTGGCTACCGACAAGGACGCTGCCAAAATCAAAGACCCCCGGGTAAAGCAAATATTCTCGCAGAAAGAAGTGCTGACTCTTGGCCGTATCGTCATGATCTATAAAGGAATTCCCTTCCCAGTTTACGATAAAGAAAGAACCTTAATTGAGCTGTGCCGTTACCAAAGCAAAATCCCTGCTAACATCTTTTCTGAAGCCGTTCAATCGTATCGTCGTGATATTGCTGGAATTGACCAGCAAAAACTCACGGGCTATTTGGCGCATTTTCCAAAACTTGGCGCGATCACAAACCGTCTTGATTTTATTTTTGCTCAAAGCAAATGAGAGGAGTTTTATCAATGGAGGTAGCGTATGGAGCAGATTAGCGTAAAGGGAACTTTGATAAACATCACCGGGGTCGGGGACGATGACTACATTTCGCTGACTGATATTGCCAAAACGAAGAATCCTGAATTCCCTGCAGATGTTATAAAAAATTGGATGAGGCTTAGGGGAACAATTGAGTTTCTTGGCATTTGGGAGCAAATCAATAACCCAAGTTTTAACATGGTCGAATTCGACCAGTTTAAAAATGACTCTGGAAGGAACTCTTTTGTGCTGACTCCAACGAAATGGGTCGTATCCACGAATGCAATCGGCATTAAGACGAAATCAGGCAAGTATGGAGGCGGAAGTTATGCCCACCGCGATATTGCTTTGCAATTTGCCTCCTGGATATCTGCCGAAGTGGCTCTCTACATCATCAAAGAGTTCCAGCGACTCAAGATTCAGGAAGCCGAGCAACTTGATTGGAGTGGCAAGCGGCTTCTTACAAAAGTGAACTACCTTATTCATACCGAATCGATTAAAAACAATTTGATCCGTATTGAACTCACCCCCGAGCAAAAGAAATTTGTTTTTGCTTCGGAAGCCGACCTTCTGAACGTCGCTCTCTTTGGCATGACGGCCAAACAGTGGAGAGAAGCGAATCCCAATAAAAAGGGAAATATTCGTGACTACGCTTCAACCATCGAGTTGGCCATTCTGAGCAATCTCGAATTCCAGAGCGCCAAACTGATCGAGGCGAAGATGAGCCAAAGCGAGCGCCTTGTCTCTTTGAACGAAGAAGCTAACCGAGAAAAAGACCTTTTTAATCGGAACAGTCTTAAAGACATTTCAAAACTTCCGAAAGGCAAGTAATCCAGCGTACGAAGAATTTTTCATTTTTGTTATTGGCCAGTGAAACGTAGGGAGAGAATTGTCCATCTCAATAGCCTCTAAGCCAGGGGCACACGAACTTCTCGTAGCCTCTACGCATATTGAGACCATGGTAAAATTAAAACTTCGGTAAACATCAAATACCAAAAAGACTTTGGGCATTTCTATTAATCGGCATGTCTACAACCGTCTATCCAGGAATGTTGAGACTGCTTCTTCATGACCAATTTTCCGTCTCTGTCCGCGATCACGGCATCCAGTATCGTCGACAGGATGTCGTCGGTGACGTGGTCGATGAATTCGGGGTCGGAGCCATCGATCTCAAGGCAGGAAATGTGGTCCTTGTCATTAAAATAGGAGACTTGGTCACCGAGGTTCTCCAAAGTTATGCCGTAGTCTTTGGGCGTCTTCCCATCCTTCTCATACTCCTCAAGATAAACATACCCATGATTATCGACTGTTTCAAAACAGAAATAGCCATCTTCGATATTTCCAATTTCAATAGTGGGATAGACCTCATCGGTTTGTTTAACGCCCACAGGCTCATTATAGTAACCGTTTCTTCTCATCTCCAAATCGGTGAAGAAGGGGAGGGGGTCAAAATGAATTAGCGGGTGAGGGTGAACGTATGAAATCCATCGATGCAAAGCCCGCTTTGCCTTTTCTACTTTAAATAAGTTGGAAAATTTCCTAAAAACCATTAAAAGAACATTGGAAAATTTCCTTATGGCCTATCTGCCGACTCTATTTGTAGAATGTGACGGAATGGATATACATCGAACATCTAACGGAAAGGGATAACGTCACCGTGGTGATTGGAAGGCCATCATGGGTAAACTCAAACATCGTTGGAACAGAATCGCTCTCAGGCACATAAGAGCTGCCATTGATATGAAGGCTGCTGATGTCGCTTGGCTGATGACGATAAGCGCTGACGGTGACTCTTTTTGCAATGTTTGTGCTGAGGGAGATTGAGAAAGAAGATTCATCGTCTCTTCCGCTATACATCCATATACCCTTGGCTGCAGGGTAACAGAGCGAGACTGAGGAGACAGCGCCGTAATAGTCTTTTTCCTCATCAGAAAGATGCGATTTGACTTCTTCATCCAAACTCGTGCTTGTGAAAGGCGAAGAGAAGTCGTCTTTAAAGAACCACGTGAAGTAAATGTTAACTATCGGAGTGGTCCCAACTTCAGCATATGTAACGGATAGATAGTTGCTGCTTGTGAGAGTGAAACTGAAGACGGTCGCGCTTACTCCGGCACCATTATCGATGGTATAGCCGCGGTCAATCACCAGGGCTTTGATTACGCGGTCATCCTCAGGGACGACCGTGGCAGTGATTGTCTCACCCCACTTAAGGCCAGTAGTTTTGCTAAGGGTGATGTTGTCGCCGTCCTTGATGGTAATGACCGGTTCTACATCATTCGTTTCTTTCTTTTGGAAATAGCCATCAAGATAAGGCTTATCGCCATCGAACTGAAGCTGGGCATAAACGGTGACTAAGTCGCCTGAGACATAATTAGGACTACTCACGCAGCGAGAATCGTTGTAGTTAAAGGAAACACTTTTGGCGGTTGTATCATACCTGAAAAGGTCGTATTCGCTAGAGTGGGCAATTTGAATTTGTTCTTTGCTTATGGGATCGATCGAGTAAGCGGAGCCATATAGATTATTGGAGTCAGCCCCTTCGAGGATGGCGTTCACGCTATAAAGGGAACCGGCCTTATCGGAGGTAGACGAAAGTAGAGCAGAAACGGAAGAAGACTCACTGACGGGATCAATGACTTTGAAGGATGCCTGAGCTTTGGGCACCGAGCCATTCTCGTTATGTAGCTTGCACTGGAAATTGATCGTGGCCTCTCCTTGCGACATACCAAGGGCTTTCATGGTTCCGTCTTCGTTTCGTAGAGCCAATACGGAGCCATTTGAACTGTTGCTTGGATACCATTTATCTTGGTATTCAGCGGGGGTGATGGTTGGGGTAGGAAGATCCATCATCTCACCCATTCGAATCTCATAAAGGTCCTTGTCGAAACTGCAGGTTGAAGTGTTGTATTTGCTGACACTAGTGATGGATGAAGCGGGGGATGAATCACAGGCGCTCATAAAAGAACATAGCAGTGCGGTGAGTATGAGAAAGGGTGTCCTTTTCATTACTCAAAGAATAACCTTCCAGTAAGGAAAAGGCAAAAATCTCCAGATGAGCGTGTCTATTTATATGTCTAATTCGAATATCGAGAGGAAGTCAAAGGCCTCGATGTTAAACGGGGATTCTTGATGCAAAAGCCCCGTCTTTTAATAAGTTGATCGTTGATTGTTTGAAGTATTTGGCGAAGGGATCATCATTATTTTCAAAGTCTATGAGAGTCCCCTTTTCCGATGAGACAACTGTCTTCCGTTCGCCATTGATAGACTTGCCGCTTATGGCGTCTAGCTTCTCTTCAACGAGTCGACCCATCGTTTAGCCCCATGGACAATGAATAGGCGAACAAGCCCTCAACGTTGTTATTCTTTTGTTCATCATAAACAGCGAAGACGAATTCGATTGAGTAGCGTTTTGTTTTCTTGTTTATCAGTTGGCCAAAATAGCTTTTGGGTTTTCTGGCGATGTAAGAAGGATAGCTCATCAGGTTCTTAGCGAGTAACGCTGAAAGCACCAAAGCGGTTTTGCCAGTCCCGTTGCTGCCATAGATTGCCCGGACGTTGCAATTGGTGGGATTGATCTTTACGAGCCCGCTTCCGTTGATGATTGTTTGCCTTATAAAATCGTCCAGTCAGAACCAGAGGCTTCTTTCTTCCTCGCATAACGAGGGGAGTCCTCTTCACTGGCTTTGAAGTTATAGACAGGCTTGATGATTGAAGTGACATCGACCGTGTCCTTTAAGTAAGGAAGGATCATGTCGATGCTCTTGTAGGCGAAAGGGGATTCGTCGAGGGTGCCCTCTTCGACTGAAGTGGAATAGACGCCCTTCATCGTGTCTTTGAACTCTGAGACGGTGAAACGTTCCTTGGCCTCTTTTCTTGAATAGAGGCGGCCAGCCCCATGAGGGGCGGAATAGTTGTAATCAGGGTTGCCCTTGCCCACTCCAAGTATCGTCCCATCACGCATGTTGATAGGGATGATGACCTTCTCTCCTTTCTGGGCGGATATCGCTCCCTTCCTGAGTATCATGTTCTCAAGGTCGATGTAGTTATGGATGCAAGAGTAATGTTCTCTCTCGTCGAAATCCATTCCAAGGAAGGAACAGATTTTCCTAGCCATCTTCTCGCGGTTAAGCACCGCGAAACGTTGGACGATGCCCATGTCGTGGAGATATGAGGAGAAGGAAGGACCCTCAAGAAAAGCAAGCTCATCAGGGCAGGGTATCTCGACTACCCTCTCTTTGATCATCTTGATGGTCTTTTGAATGTCTTTGCTCCGCCCTTCCTTTTTAAAGGACTCAATCGTCTCATTGATGAGCTTCTCTTTGTTATAGATCTTGTCCTTCATCTCTTTGATGGCGAGGTCCTGATAATAAGTGGCCACCTGGCTACCAAGGTTTCTTGAGCCTGAATGGATGACGAGGTAAAACTCGCCATTATCATCCTTGTCGATCTCGATGAAGTGGTTGCCACCCCCTAAGGTGCCCAAGGATTGCTCAAAACGGCTTTTGTTTTTTAATTCTTTGTAT
>DHAP01000027.1:0-13760 GCA_002397465.1 Caryophanales bacterium UBA4951
TTATTTTACTGAAAATACATGATTGTAAAGATTGCAAAAATGACTTTGTAAATAGAAATATTACAATATTTACCGAAACACCGATTGCAAACAAATAATCCTTACTTCTTTTCGTTTCCTCTAAATCCCACATGAAAAGGGCTGGCGCGAACCAGCCCCTCATCAACGGATTATTCAGCTTCGAGCTCTTTGATCTCGATCTCCATTCCGGAAATCGGGACGAAGTTGTTGACGGCCCCGCAGTTGGGGCACTTCTGAGAGTTCTTGGCAATCTCGAATTCCGTGCCACAGACATTGCATTTGCCTTTGGCGACGGTCTGCACGATTTTGAGTTTGGTGTCTTTGAACTCCGTGTCGGGGACCGAAGCCTCCCAGCACTCCTCGAGATACCTTGGCACGACCATCGAGGCCTCGCCAAGATTCAAGGTCACGGACACGAGCTTCTTGACCTTGTTGGATTTGCAAAGCTCCTCCAACGTGTCGATCAGCTCGATCGCGATCCCCATTTCGTGCATGTTATTTCAGGCTTTCTTTGCTCAAGTCTGTGGTATCGATCCTGTCCTTGTCGACGAGTTTGTTCTTTCCCTTGCCAGTGAAGGTGATCTTGATGTTGCGGGCCAAGATATGCGGGATTGAGCTCGGGGCGATCTTCGGATAGACGACGCCATGGACGTTGAATCTGCGTTTGAGATGGATGGCATCGAACTTGCAGCGGGTGGTGCAGATGCCACAGCCGACGCACATCGTCTCGTCGACGAAGGTACGTCCGCACTTGAGGCAGCGGCCGGCTTCGGCCTTGACCTGCTCTTCGCTGAAGACTTTGCGGTCATCTTTCATCTTGTCTTTGACTTTGACTCTCTCGACGATCTGACGCGGGGTGTTGTCCCAGCCTTGGACCTCGATGTTGTCTTTGTCGAGTTCGTATTTGGCAAGATATGGGTTCTGGACACGGCCGATCAACATGCTCTGTCCTGGATGGACGTAACGGTGCATGCTCTCGGCGCCTTCTTTGCCAGTCGCGATGGCATCGATGGCGAAACGGGCGCCATGGTAGCAATCGCCGCCGACGAAGATGGACGGTTCAGCGGTCTGATAAGTCATGCCATCCGCTTCAAGACGGCCACGGCTCACAACGGCCTTTGTGCCTTTGAGCAAGTCGCCCCACTCGAAGGATTGTCCGATGGCGGCTAAGAAATAGTCGCATGGGACGGTAATCACGTCCTTCTCGTCATATTGAGGATTGAATTTGTGGTCTTTGTCAAAGACGGCGACGCACTTCTTGAGAACGACCTCAGTGAGCATGCCTTCTTTATTGGCATGGAACTCTTTGACGCCCCAGCCATTGTTGATCTTGATGCCTTCTTCTTCGGCCTCGGCGATCTCGTCTTTGGCGGCCGGCATGATGTCACGGCTCTCAAGGCAATAGAGGTCGACGGACTCAGCGCCGTATCTGATGGCGGTTCTTGCGACGTCGATCGCGACGTTGCCAGCGCCCATCAAAGCGACGTGGCCATGGAGTTTCTCGCCTTTTCCAAGGTTGACCCCACGTAAGAAGTCGACGCCCGAGAGGACGCCTTTGCTATCTTCGCCTGGGACTCCGAGTTTTCTTCCGCCTTGGGCGCCGATGGCGACGTAGAAGGCTTCGTATCCTTGTTTCTTAAGTTCGTCGATAGTGACATCCTTGCCAACCTCGACGCCGGTCTTGAATTCGACGCCCATCTCTTTGATGGCATCGATCTCGGCCTCGACGACGTTCTTCTCAAGACGGAAGGATGGGATGCCTAAGGTCAACATGCCGCCGAGCTTCTTCTCTTTTTCGAAGACGGTGACGGTGTAGCCCATCTCGGCAAGGTAGTAGGCGCAGCTTAAGCCAGCTGGGCCGGCGCCGATGATGGCCATCTTGTGGTCATGGTATTCCGGGTGCTGGATGCGTGGCTTCACGCGCGTATCTTCATCAAGGTCCAACTGAGCGACGAACTTTTTGATCTCGTCGATGCTCACTGGGCTCTTGTCTCCGATGGTGCCACGTGTGCAGGCATCCTCGCATCTCTTGTTGCAGACACGTCCGCAGACGGCTGGGAATGGGTTCTTTTTCTTGATGAGGGCCAAAGCTTCGGCATAACGGCCTTCTTTGGCAAGCTCGACATAGCCTTCGATGGCGATGTGAGCGGGGCAAGCGACCTTGCAAGGCGCGGTGCCGGTCTCATTCATGATGATCTGACGGTCGAAACGATAGTCTGGGTTCCACTTGTCCGGTCCCCATTTGTGGTCATAGGCGTGAAGCGGCTCGCTGACCTTGATGGCGGTCTTGTTCTCAAGACGTTCGCCAAGGCGGAGGGCGTTCATCGGGCAGACCTCGACGCACTCGCCGCAGGCGACGCACTTATCGGGGTCAACGTGGGAGATGTAGTTCGAACGGACCATGGTGGCCGTATGGAAATACTCGCCGGTTCTTAAAGAGAAGCAAGAGCAGCCGCAGCAGTTGCAAAGGGCGT
Organism: Caryophanales bacterium UBA4951; assembly: GCA_002397465.1. Taxonomy (GTDB): domain Bacteria; phylum Bacillota_I; class Bacilli_A; order RFN20; family CAG-826; genus UBA4951. The sequence continues at coordinate 2,496 of DHAP01000027.1, forward strand.
GGGTCTTGCCGTTTCCGTCGAAGTTCGGGATCTCGTGCATGAGTCCGTTGTCTTCGGCTTTCTTGACGATGGCGTAGGCTTCTTCCTTCGTGATTCTTCTCGCGTGTCCGTTGTGGATGAAGTTACGGGCGCCTTTGTTGAACTGAATGCACATATCTTGCTCAAGGTGTCCGCAGCCTTCATTCATCAAGCGGCGGGAGACACGGCATGAGCATGGGGCCACCGAGATGTCCTCGGCGGTGTCGATGTAGTGCGAGATGGTCTCGTAGTCCTGTAATTCCGGATCGTCTTTGACGGCAGACTCGACAGGGACGACACGCATGACGCCGTGTCCGACTGGGAGGTTGCCGGCAAGAGGCATGATCCTCTTGATGGTGTATTCAGAGAATGATTGGGCGATTATCGGATGGGCCTCGACGAGTTTGATGTTGTCGACCATGGCCTCCATGATGCCTGGGACGAAGATAGTGACGTGCCAGCCTTCTTGCCTTTTGCCGTCCTTCATCGGGACTTCGGGGTCAAGCGGGTCATAGCATAAAAGTCCGCCCCACGAAGCGTGGTCGATGGCTTTTCTGGTCTCTTCGGCGTTGCCGTTGCCAAACTTCTGCATCTCATCGATCGTGTAGTGTTTCAAAAGCTTCATCTTGGAAGCGATTTGGCACTCAAGGTCGCTGACCCAGCAGGCTAATGAGTTGTATTCAGGATCGCCATATTGGACGATCGCGCCGGGCAAGTCTTGGATGCCGCGGCAAAGCTTGAGGATGTTTTTCCTCTTCTTCTCTCCCGGAGCCATGTGGCCCGGTTTTTTGCCAGTGCGGTAGAGTTCCTCCGCGTAGTTCTGACCTTCGACTCTTAGTTTTGCGTCTTCTGCCATAAATGACTCCTTTTTTTATTTCTCGGCCTGATAGGCCTTTACTTTAGCGACGATATAATCGGCTAGCTCGTCCATCCCCTCGCCATATTTGGCGGAGACGGGGAAGAACACGGAATTGGGGTTGAGCCTCAGGATGCGTTCCTTGGCTTTATCCACGTCGAAGTCGAATACTGAGATGGTGTCCATTTTCGAGAAGATGACACCATTGGCCACTTTGAACATCAATGGATATTTAAGTGGTTTGTCGTCCCCTTCCGGAACCGAGAGGATCTCAAGCGAGAGATTGGCTCCCGTGTCGAACTCGGCTGGGCAGACGAGGTTCCCGATGTTCTCGAGGATGACAAGGTCCAACCCGTCGATCCCGAACCCATCTAAGCCATCGTCCATCATCTTGGCGTCGAGGTGGCATTCGCCAGCGGTGTGAAGCTGGATGGTTTTGGCCCCGGTGCTGGCCTCAATCGTTTCGGCGTCCACCGTCGCATCGATGTCGGCTTCCATGACCCCGACCTTTAAGCGGTCTTTGATCTTGTTGATGAGCGCGACTAATAGCGTCGTCTTCCCTGAGCCTGGTGAGGACATCAGGTTGATGAGGTAGACGTTCTTCTCCTTCAACTTCTTCCGGACGAGGTCCGCCCGGGCGATGTTGTTGGCGAAAACGCTTTGTTTCACATTAAGAACTCTTACTTTGTCCATATTGCCTCTTATTAATAGGTCGTTATAATTCTACGCAAAAATTAAAAGGAATTTAAGGGGGTAGAGTCGATTTACCGATATCGCTACTTAAGTAGAGGAGTGAACAGACGCCCCATTTTGAGAAACTGGAATGAAAAGGCTTACAAAAACAATAGAGAACACCGAAATTAGAAAGAAAACCTTTACCAATATCGGTCATCGGCTGAAGGCCATAAGAAGATTAATGAATTACTTATTTTGGTCGAGAATTACCGATATATCGAATTGTTCGATGTCGACTGAACAATAGGCCACAGGCTCGTTTTGGTGTTTTTGAATGTTGTTGTGAAAGCCCTTTCAGACACTTATACTACGCTAAGTCGGTCGGTTGCCCGACTGATAATAGGAGAATTATGGCTAGGGCAAGAACAGACATAGATAAGCAGGCGTTTATCAACGCCAGCGAGAAACTCATCACCGAGAAAGGGGCCAAAGATTTTTCTTTGGCTGATTTAGCGCACGAGATGGGCATCTCGAAAGGGACGATTTACTATCACTATCCGACGAAAGACGAATTGATCCTCGACATCATGCAGGAGCACATGAGCGCCCTCTCGAAAGACTACATCGACTGGCTCCACCGCCACGTCAAAGACGGCATCACTTTCCAGCGTTTCCTCGACATCATCTTCTATAAGGGCGTCAAGCTCTTCAACAAGGCCAAGATCCACGTTTATTTATTAGGTGAGTGCGTGCGTGGGAATCCCTCGCTCCGTGATTCCTACACCAAACTCTGGGACGAATGGAAACGCTACATCCAAGAAGGCGTTGAGCAGGTCCTCCCCGATAGCGATGACAAGGAGGCGGAAGCCTACTTGCTCATGCTTATCATCGATGGCCTCACCATCCAGGAAGCCCTCGGGAATCCAAAGCCCGAACTAAACGAGAAAGTCAAAAAGATACTGATGGAACGGGAGGTAAAGAAGAATGAGCAAAATCAGTAGTTTCCAAAGAAAGCTGAAGGGCAAGTACCCCGCTTTCAAAGCGAGCCTCAAAGATGACTGCGTCGTCCTCTCGGGCGAAGCAACCTCATGGGAGGATGTGGTCTCGGCTGGCAAGCTGGCCGCCGACACCGGAGAGTTCTATGGCGTCATCAATGACATAACCCTCAAAGGCCACGTGGAGAAAGAAATCCACCGCTCGAAGATCAACGACCATGCCCTCGAAGGCAAGAAGGTCGACGTCCTCGTGATCGGCGGAGGCGTGGTTGGCTGCGCCATCCTCAGAGAGCTCTCAAGATACAACCTGAGCTGTCTTTTATTAGAGAAAGAAGAAGACCTCGCCATGGGGGCCAGCAGCCGCAACGACGGCTGTGTCCACGTCGGCATCGACCTTCATAAAAACTCCGCCAAACTCGCATACCTTCAGAAATCTCGCAGGATTTACAAAGAGCTTTGCAAGGATTTGGACGTCGATTACCGCGAGGACGGACAAAGCGTCGCCTTCACGGATATGGCTCTTTTGCCCATCGTCAGCACCTACCTCAAAATGAAGGCCAAGGACAACAAGGTCCCGGGCGGCGTCGAGATACTCAAGGGCAAGGACATGTTCAAAGTCGAGCCTCATCTGGCACCCGACATCAAATTCATCGCCCACCTCCCAGGAGGGGCCTGCGTCTCGCCTTATGAATTAACCATCGCCCTAGGAGAATCCGCGGTCATCAATGGGGCCGAGGTCTCTTTGTCGAGCATCGTGACTGACATGGAAGTCAAAGACCATCAGATCCTCTCGGTCTCCACCAACAGAGGAACCATCTATCCGAAGATCGTCATCAACGCCGCCGGCATCTATAGCGACAAGATCGCGGAGATGGCGGGCGACCGTTTCTTCACAATCCACCCAAGAAAAGGCACCGACAGCATCATGGACAATTCCATGACGTCGTCCTTGTCGAGCACCGCCATCACGGTCTATCCAAAACTCGGAGAGTACAAGAAGACCCATTCCAAGGGCGGCGGATTGATACCGACCATCGACAAAAACATCCTCGTCGGACCTGACGCTATCGAGGTGCCGGACCGTGAGGACTATTCGACGAACAAAGAAAGCGTCGACGCCGTCTTCAATAAACATAAGCACACGATTGAGGCCCTATCAGAAAGAGACGTCATCACTTACTTCTCGGGCACCCGCGCGGCTACCTATGAAGAGGACTTCGTCGTCCGTCCGGGCAAATGGACCCACAACATCATCCATGCGGCTGGTATTCAGTCGCCTGGTTTGACCGCCGCTCCAGGCATCGGAATCGACGTCGCCAAGTGGGCGGCCGGAATGCTCAATGTCACTGAAAAAGCAAACTTCAATCCCATCAGGAAAGGACCTATCAAAACCAGGTTCCTCAATGATGAAGAAAGAGATGCCCTCATCAAAAAGAATCCAGCGTATGGGCATATCGTCTGCCGCTGCGAGGAGATATCGGAAGGCGAGATATTAGACGCCATCCATTCAGTGATCCCACCGACCACCATCGATGGCATCAAACGCCGCGTCCGCGCTGGCATGGGAAGATGCCAAGGCGGCTTCTGCCAACCCTTGGTCACCGAACTGTTGGCCAAAGAAGAAAAGCGTCCTTTATTAAGCATTGCCAAGAAGGGCGAGGTCCCGCTTTTCTATCATGAAACAAAGGAGGGCAAGTAAATGGAACACTACGACGTAGTCGTGATCGGAGGCGGCCCAGCCGGCTTAGCGGCCAGCAAAAAGGCCAGTGAAAACTCCGCCAAAACCCTCTTGATCGAAAGAGAAGGAGCCTTGGGAGGCATTTTGAAACAGTGCATCCACGATGGCTTCGGACTCACGAGATTCAAAGAGAAATTAGCAGGCCCCGAATACGCGAACAGGGAAATCGAGAAGCTTAATGGAAGCGGGGTCACGGTCTCGCTTCTCACCTTCGTCACCAAGATAAACAAGAACGATGACGGAAGCTTCCTCATCAGTGCGGTCGACCCGAAAGGCGTCCACCACTATCTGGCCCAGAAGCTGATCTTGGCAACCGGCTGCAGGGAGAGGACGAGCAAGCAAGTCGCCATCCATGGGACCAACCCCTCAGGCGTGATGACGGCAGGCCAATGCCAATACTACATGAACATCATGGGCGAGATGCCCGTCAAGAACGCCGTGATACTCGGCTCTGGCGACATCGGGCTCATCATGGCAAGGCGCATCACCCTTGAAGGTGGCCACGTCATCGGGGTCTATGAGGCCAAGCCCACCCCATCCGGATTGGCGAGGAACATCGCCCAATGCCTCACCGACTTCAACATCCCCCTTCATCTATCGAAGACCGTGACCAAAGTCTATGGCGTCGATAGGCTCGAAGGAGTCGAGATCTCTGACGTCGACGAGAAGATGAACCCCATCAAAGGCAGCGAGGTCAAGATCGACTGTGACTCCTTGATCCTCTCGGTGGGGCTTATCCCCGAGAACGAGTTAGCCAAGTCCATTGGGGTGCCGCTATCCAGATTCACCAAGGGCCCGGAAGTCGACCAGGACTTCATGAGCCTCGTCGAAGGCGTCTACTCATGCGGCAATGCCATGCACGTGAACGATTTGGCGGACTATGTCTCCGAGTCGGGCGAGATCGCCGGCAAGAACGCCGCGACTTCCGCGGCCATCAGCCACAAGAGGCACAAAGTCAGCTTTGACTCACACTTTGGGTACGTGGTCCCCGAATACGTGGACTTCGCCAAACCCACCAAGGACATGGTCTTCTATTTCCGCTCAAGGGAAATCTACAAGAACAAGATGCTCCACGTCTATCTCGGCGATAAGGAAATCTACAAACATCCTTACACGAACCTCAAACCGCCGGAGATGGAACGCTTCCTCCTCTCAATCGAGGAAGAAGGAGACATCACCCTTAAATTGGAGGATATGGCCAAATGAAAGAATACACATGCATCGTCTGCCCCAACGGTTGCTCGCTCGTCTACGATGAGTTGACGAACACCTGCAAAGGGAACCGCTGCCCCCGCGGGGCCAAATACGCGGAGAACGAGTTCCTCCATCCGATGAGAAGCGTCACCTCGACGGTGAAGACATCCTTACCCGAATATCCGGTCATCTCGGTGAGGACATCGACCGACATCCCAAAAGAAAAGGTCTTCTCCTTGCTTAGAGAGCTGAACAAAGTGACAGTCAGCGAATACCTTCCGATCAATTCGATAGTCATCAAGAATGTGTTGAACACCGGCGCGGACGTCATCACGACCGCCCCGATGAGAAAAGGAAAATAAACATGAGCAAACCCTACAAAGACTTCGAGCCGAAATGGTACTATGGCAAAGTCCCATCCAAGTCCTATCGTTCCATCTTCAAATGGGGCGACCCCGACTTCGTGAAAGTCCCAAAAGAAACCCTTTATAAGATGATCAAGGGCGTCTTCCACATGAAAGACGAGGACTTCAAAAGCTACACAGCTGACCTCGGTCTCGATGAGGTCAAGTTCGACATCGCCCCGAAGATCGTGAAGGAAGAGGACATCAAAGCCCTCAAGAAGATCTATGGCGACGAGTTCGTCCGTAATGACGACTACTCACGCTTATCGGTCGCCTATGGCAAGACCATGTACGACCTCCTCCGCCTCCGTCAGAAGAAGATCGAGAACATCCCTGACGTCGTCGTCTATCCTGACACCGCCGAACAGATAGAGGAGACCGTCAAATACTGCGTCGAGAAGAAGATCCCTCTCTACGTCTATGGCGGCGGCTCCAGCGTCACGCGCGGCGTCGAATGCATGAAGGGTGGCATCTCCATGGACATGAGACTCCGCTACAACAAAGTCATCTCCTTCAACGAGGTCGACCAGACCATCACCGTCCAGACTGGCATGTCCGGCCCAACCCTTGAGAAGATCCTCAACGAGGCCGTCAAAACCTTAGGGGCCCACAGGGCCTACACCTGCGGCCACTTCCCGCAGTCATTCGAGTACTCCTCAGTCGGAGGATGGGTCGTCACAAGAGGCGCTGGCCAGAACAGCACCTACTATGGCAAGATCGAAGACATCGTCCTCTCCCAGAAATACGCCACCCCGATCGGAAGGATCGTCACCTCCCATTATCCAAGGGAAGCCACCGGACCCTCGCTCAATCAGATCATGATGGGCAGCGAAGGCACGTTCGGCGTCCTCACCGAGGTCACCTTAAGGGTCTTCAGGTACATGCCGGAGTATCGGAAACGCTACTCCTTCATGTTCAAGGACTTTGACACCGCCCAGGCCGCCTGCCGCGAGATGATGCAGGCCGAAGACGGCTTCTCCAGCGTCTTCCGTCTCTCTGATCCCGAAGAGACATCGATCATGATGAAACTCTATGGCGTCGATGAGACGCCGTTACCGAAGCTCTTGAAGCTCAAAGGCCTTGAGATCGGCAAAGCCTGCCTCTTCCTAGGCTTCAGCGATGGCGACAAAGGCTATAGCAAGAACGTCGCGAAGTCCATCAAACGCATCGCCCACCGCTATAAGGGAATGTCCCTCACCGGCTATGTCACCAAAGGCTGGGAGAAGGGCAGATTCAACGATCCTTACATGAGAGACTCGATGCAGGACTTCGGCATCATGACGGACACGCTTGAGTGCTGCGTCAACTGGTCGAACATGAGCCAGGTCTATAACGACGTGAGAAAATTCTGCAAATCCCGTCCGGATACCATCTGCATGACCCACCTCTCACACGCCTACCCACAGGGTGCGAACCTCTACTTCATCTTCATCGCCAAGATGAATGACCTCGACGAATATAAGAGATATCAGGACGGCATCCTCGACGCCATCCAGAAGAGCGGGGCCGCGATGAGCCATCACCATGGCATCGGCAAAGCCTTTGCCCCATGGCTTGAAGGCGAGATGGGACATCTTGAGTATCAGACCTTTGAGGTCTTGAAGAAACACTTCGACCCCGACTTTCTCATGAACCCAGGAGGAACCCTCGGGCTCGACCTCACGAAGGATGAGAAGATCGACAAGGATCAGAAGCTCAAATAAACCAGGAGATTTATGCACCACATTTTCGTAATCAACCCCAAAGCCGGCCGAATAGACCGAACCAAGGAAATCGAAGAGAAGCTACATAGCTACGATGGCAAGATTTCTTATGAGATCTATGTCACCAAGTCCCTTGGGGACGCCCAATGCTTCGTCAGAGAATACCTCTCCACCCATTCAAAGGATGAGACCTACCGTTTCTATGCCTGCGGCGGGGATGGAACCCTCTATGACGTCGTCAACGGCTCAGCCGGCTACCCCAACGTCGAGGTGGCCTGCGTCGCCAGCGGAAGCGGAAACGACTTCGTCAAAAACTTCCACAACCTCGAGAAGTTCCGCGACCTCGACAAAGAGATCGCCGGGACCGCCAAGAAGATCGACCTTTTGAAAGTCGGCGACAAGTATTGCATCAACATCGCCAACTATGGTTTCGACGGCGAGGTCACCTTCGCCCAGCTGAAGTATAAAAGACGCCCCTTCACGACCGGTCCGATGGCCTATAAGAAGGCGGCCCTCCACTGCCTCTTGTTCAAGATGAACCAATACCTCAAACTCACGATCGACGATGAGGTCGTCTTTGAGGGCAAAGGGCTCCTCGTGGCTTTGGCCAACGGCTATTGCTATGGGGGCGGTTACCACTGCGCCCCCGAAGCCATCATCGATGATGGCCTCATGGACGTCTGCCTCATCAAGGCCGTCTCACGCTTCAAAGCGGCTTCCTTCATGAAGATTTTCAGGAAAGGCGAACACATCACCTCCCCAAAGACCAAGAACATCGTCATCTACAAGAAAGGCAAAAAGGCCGTTGTCGAAAGCGACCACCCGGTTGCCTACGCCGTCGATGGCGAGGTCTTCACCAGCGACCGCATTGAAGTCAACTTGCTTCCAAAGGCCATCTCCTTCGTCGTCCCTATCGACTGAGGGCGTGCGTAGAGAAAAGGGCGAGGTTACTCACTCGCCCTTTTGTTTTGCCTTCCTTATTTCTTCTTTTTGCTTTCGTTTTTGGCTTTGATCTTGCTGATGCTTCCTTGACTCACGTAAGGGAACAAGAGGATGGCTATTTGGACGACGGCCGCGGCCGCGAAGACCGCGCCTTCCTCAAACTTCAACGCGAAGTAAATGGCATCCGCGGTCGACCAGACGACTAAGGACAGTAAGACGGTCTGGATGATGCCTCTTCTACCGAAGACGGCATTGATGATCCATAGAAGCAAGGGTATCGCTGGCAAAATGAAATAATAATAACGGTATGGCTCGATGCTCGGGATCTTGTCGCTTAAGGAAACGAACATGATGGCGGCCAAGGTTATAAGGATGAAGACTAATGACACGATGTAGATGACCTTGATGGCTATCTCCTTGTCGTGGAGCTTCTTGGCTTCTTCTTTCGAGAGGACCACAAGGGGATGATCCTCAAAGAGATACTCGATGTTCACATGGAACAAATCGGCGAGTTTTTTGAGCATCTCGGCGTCAGGAAGGCTCTCGGCCCTTTCCCACTTGGAAATGGCTTTGTCGCTGTAGTTGAGCCTGTCGGCCAACTCAGCCTGGGTCAGTCCCGCTTTCTTTCTGAGGGACGCAATATTATTCGCTATGGTTTCCTTAATCTCCATTGTTTTAATTATTAGGGTTTTTGCGGGGAAAACAAGCCTCTACTTTTAGTAGAATGGCACTTCTACTTTCTAGCCACCCACAGGCGCTTGAAGATGTTTTATCTTAGTGACGATGAAAAAGAAACCCTACCAGATCTTAACCTTAGTCCTCTCCATCGTGGTTTTCCTTTGCTACGTCTTTTCTTTCTCCTATGGCATCTACAAACTCTTGGATCCGGACTATTCAAGCTCACAAGCGACTCTCATCGTGATGTCGAGCTTCGGCGGCATGATCCTCGCCTGGTTACCTTATCTAGCCAAGAGCATCATCCACATCGAAATATCCTTCTGGCTCGATTTGTTCATTGAGGTGTTCGGCTTGCTCGGCATCTTCTTTGGCGAGGCCTTCTGCTTCTACTATAACTACCCAATCTGGGATGACATCCTTCATTTCTTAAGCGGCGTCTGGGTGGCCTTCATGGGCTATTGCTTAATCAGAAGCCTCACGAAGAAAGACGTCTTGTCACATCCGATCGGAATGGCCGTGATCGGGAGCATTCTCATCTCTTTCTCCGTCTCCTTCCTCTGGGAGATCTACGAATTCACCTTTGATTCCTTGTTCGGAACGAACATGCAAAAGTTCATGCCGGAGAATGACCTCTTCAACGGAGGCGACACCTTCTCTAATCTCTTTGGCAGCGATGAGGCCATCGCGAACTTCTACCGCGACCCGACAGGTTACCGTTACGCCCTCATGGACACGATGGGCGACATGATTGAGGCCTTGGGCGGCACCGTGTTATTTGAACTCGTGGCCTGGCCGATCCGCAACAAGAACCCCTACTTCTTCGATGATCAAATTGGTTTCATTCCTCGAAGGCAAGAAGCCAGCCAAGGCGAGACCAGCAGTAAAAGTATATAAAAAGACGGCACGATGAGAAATCATGCCGCCTTTTCTTTTGTTACTTCTTGAGCGCCTCAAGCATCAGGTCGTTGAGGTTCTTGACGAAGGAGACTTTGTCTTTGACCTCAAAGCCTTCGAGCATCATAGCCTCATCGTATAAGAGGGAGCCATACTTCTTGACCTTCGCATCGTCATCCCCGACCGCGGAGATGGCTTTCCAAAGATCATGGTCTGGGTTGATCTCCAAGACCTTCGTGGCCTTTGGTTCCTCGCCGCTGGCCTTCGTTCTTTCTTCTTGCTCGGTAAGGACGTGTTCCATGTTGAGGGATAGTCCTTCTTTGGTGGCGATGCAGACTGGGGAGTCCACAAGCTTGGAGGAGAATCCGACCTCATCGACCTTGCCATTTAGGGCTTCCTTGATGTCATCGAGGATGCGTTTGTTTTTAGTGGTCAAATCGTTGATCTTCGTCTCTTCTTCTTTCGAGAGGCTCTCTTTGGAATCCTGTGAGATGTTCTTGAACGGGGTCTTATCATAGTCCGCCATCATCATCACGCAGAACTCGTCGATGTCATTTGAGAAGAAGAGGACGTCGGTGCCGTCTTTCTTGTACTTCTCAAGCTGTGGGAGCATCTTGATGGACTCAATCGACTTGCCTGAGGCATAGAAGATGGACTTCTGGTCCTTACCCATCTTCTCTTTGTAGGCCTTGAGGCTGATCGGGGTCTCGTTATTGAGGCTTGGGAACATCAAGAGGTCCTGAAGCAGTTCTTTCTTGGCCCCATAAGTCTGGTAGATGCCGAACTTGATATGGTCGCCGTATATCTTGAAGAACTTCTGGTACTTCTCGTTGTCCTTTTCTTCCGAGTCTTTGAGGGTGGCCACGATCTTGTTCTCGATCGAGCCTTCGATCTTCTCAAGGAGAGGGCTGTTCTGAAGCATCTCGCGTGAGATGTTGAGAGAGAAGTCGTCGCTATCGACAAGACCCTTCACGAACTTGAGATAGTCAGGGATCAATTCCTTGCACTTCTCTTTGATGAAGATGCCTTTGCTATAGAGGTCCAAGCCCTTCTCGTAGTTCTCGCTATAAAGGTTATAGGGCGCGTGCGAGGGTATATAGAGCAAGGCATCATAGAAAACGTTGCCTTCGATATGAAGAGGTATCGCGAATAAGGGGTCCTCGAAATC
>DHAP01000027.1:13945-28442 GCA_002397465.1 Caryophanales bacterium UBA4951
AGAGGCACCATCGAGTTCAAGGTCTTGTTCTCGATCACTTCGTCATATTGTCCCTCGATGGCTTTGCCGTCTTTGTCGAGTTTGGGTTTAGAGGTCGAGACATCCATCTTTATCGGGTAACGGATGTAGTCGCTGTATTTCTTCACGAGGTTCTCAATCGTGTAGGTATCAAGATACTGGTCATAGTCAGGGCCATCCTTGACGTTCTTCTTGAGATAGACCGTGACCTCGGTGCCGCATCCGTCTTTCTTGGCGTCTTCGACCGTGTAGTCTTTGACGCCGTCGCTGGAGAAGAGATAGGCGTTCTCCGAATCCGGTTTCTTGGTGAGGACGCTTACTTTATCAGCGACCATGAAGGCGCTGTAAAAGCCGACGCCGAACTGGCCGATGATGTTCATGTCCTGCTTCTCTTTGGCTTCCTTGAACTTCTTGGCGAAGTCCTTGGAACCGCTCTTGGCGATGGTGCCTAGATTCGAGACAAGTTCTTTCTTGTCCATGCCGACGCCATTGTCCTTGATGGTTAAGGAACGGGCCTTTTTATCGATGATAATGTCTATTTGATGGTCGATCTGCGGATATTTCTCGTTGCCGTTCAAAGACAAGTAACGGTACTTGTCGATGGCGTCGCTGGCGTTGGAGATGATTTCCCTGAGGAAAATGTCCTTGTTGGTGTAAATCGAATTGATCATCAGGTTCAGAAGTTCTTTGGACTCTGTTTCAAACTCTTTGGTTTCTTTCATGTCTTGACTCCTCTTTTTGTTATCGAAAGGTACTATAACACGCAATTTAGCACTGTAAAGGGCTGAGTGCCAATATTCCTTCGTTTCAGTTGATTTTGTGCAATATTTTGATGCCAACAAAAAAAGGAACGGTCACCCGTTCCTTGCGTTCTTGTTGATTAGCGGACGACGCGGCCTGAGCCATCCCCACCCATCAAAGTCTCGACTTCCTTGACTTCGACGTGGTTGTAATCGCCGGGGATCGTGTGTTTGAGGGCCGATGCGGCTGCGGCAAACTCGATGGCTTGCTGCTTATTATCGTAATGGGTCAAACCATAGATGAGACCCGCGGAGAAGGAATCTCCGGCCCCCACCCTATCGACGATATCGATGTCGTAGTGTTTTGAGAGATAGAACTTTCCTTCGGTGTATAAACAGCAGCTCCAGCCGTTGTTGGAGGCGCTACGTGACTCACGTAAGGAGGTGCCGGCACCCTTGAAGCCATATTGCTCGCAAAGCTTTTTGAGCATGACCTCGTAACGGGAGGAATCGATCTTGCCAGAGGTCACATCCTCATCGAGCTTGAAGCCTAAGCAGGCTTGGGCGTCTTCTTCGTTGCCGATCACATAATCGACGTATTTCATAAGAGGGATCAGGCAGTCCTGAGCCTCTTTCTTGCTCCAGAGTTTGGAACGGAAGTTGAGGTCGAAGGAAGCGGTGATGCCCATTTCTTTGGCAGTCTTGAGGGCCTTGGCGGTCAACTCTCTCGCCTTTAAAGAAATAGCGGGCGTGATGCCTGAGACATGAAGCCATGAGCAATCAGAGAGCAGCTTCTTGAAGTCGAACTCCGAGGCATCGGCCTCAGCTATCGAGGAGTGGGCTCTATCATAGACGACCTTGGAAGGCCTCATCGAGCAGCCGGTCTCGAGATAATAGATTCCTAGTCTCTCGCCGCCGCGGATGATCTTGGAGGTGTCGACCCCATATTCCCTTAAGGAATTGAGGGCGGAGTCCCCAAGGGGGTTGGATGGAAGCTTGCTGATGAAGGCGGCCTCGCAGCCATAGTTGGCTAAGGAGACGGCCACGTTAGCCTCGCCACCGCCATAATTGACGTCGAAGCTCTTGGCTTGGACGAAACGTTCGTACCCAGGAGTCGAAAGACGAAGCATCAATTCGCCTAAAGTCGCGTATTTCATCTTTACTTGCCCTCCCTGGCTTCTTTGACCAAGCGCACGAATTCGGCGGCGCGCTTAGTGATCTCTTCGTAGTTTCCGGTTTTGGCGGGTTCGGTCAAAGAACCGCCGGTGCCTAAGGCGACCGCGCCGGCTTTGATCCAGTCTTTGGCGTTGGCCTCGCTCACTCCGCCCGTCGGCATGAGATTAGCCTGCGGAAGCGGTCCGTGGACGGCTTTTAGATAAGCCGGGCCAGCAGAGGATCCTGGGAAGACTTTGATCACGTCGACGCCCGCTTTGAGGGCGGTGATGATCTCGGTGATGGTAAAGCATCCGGCCATATATGGTATCTGGTAGAGGTTGCAGAGTTCGGCGGTCGCCTTATCAAAAGACGGCGAGACGATGAACTTCGCTCCCGCTAAGATGGCGATTCTCGCCGTGGCATCATCCAAAACGGTGCCGGCCCCGACGATGTAGGAGCCATCGTCGTGGTCAGAGAGCTCTTTGATGAGTCTGTCGGCACCCGGAACGGTAAATGTGACTTCAAGGCCGATGATTCCGCCTTTGACGCAGGCTGCCGAGATCTTTTTGGCGACCTCGAGGTCCTCGCCTCTGATGACGGCGATGACGCCGTTGGAGGTCAATTTCTCCAAAGTTTTGATTTTCTCAAAAGCCATAAAATATCTCCTTTGTTATTTATTGTAGAAATACGACTTGGCATTATTGTAGCAAATATCCGCGACGAGTTTTTTAAGATAATCGATGTCCTCCGGATAATGTCCTTCATCCACCAGTTTGGCGATGTAGGAGCAAAGGATCCTTCGGAAGTAGTCATGACGTGGATAAGACAAGAAGCTTCTGGAGTCGGTTACCATTCCGACGAAGTTGGACAAAAGCCCCGTATTGGATATGAGCTCAAGCCTTTCTTTGATGCTGGAATAGCAATCGTTGAACCACCAGGCGGCACCCATCTGAACCTGTCCTTTGACCGCCCCTGGGAAGGAGTTGGCCAAGACAGACAAAGCGAGTTCGTCTTTGGGGTTGAGGTTATAGATGATGGTCTTTGGAAGGGCCTCGTTTTCATCAAGCTTGTTGAGCAATGAAGCGATGGCCATGATCGAATCATCGTCTCTCACACAGTCATAACCGCTATCGGGCCCAAGGAGCTTGTAGCGGCGTTTTGCGACGTTTCTATAGGCTCCGACGTGGTATTGCTGGACCATGCCGTGCTTATGGTATGCTTCGCCTAAGTGCGCTAAGAGGGTGCTCTTATAGGCGTCTATCTCTTCATTTGATAAGGGCTTACCCTCATAAGCGTTCTTATAGGCAAGCGACGATAGCTCACTAGATGGCTCATGATAATGGAAGCCTTCCAAGCTATGGTCGCTTGCAAGGCAGCCCTCATTGAGGAAGAAGTCCAAACGCTTATCGATTTCCTCAAGCAACATCGTGAATGACGAGATGGGTTTATCGATGAGTTTCTCGAACCTTCTTATACAAGGAAGGAAGGCCTCGTTATCGATCTTGATGAAGGAATCTGGCCTCCAGCAAGGACGGACCTCGATCTTGAAGGAGCCATCCTTCTTCAAGGCCTGATGATAATGAAGATCGTCTAATGGGTCGTCGGTGGTGAAGACTTCTTTGACATTCGATATCTCCATCATCTTGCGGGCGCTCAGACTCTTGAGCTTCTCGTTGGCCTCGTCATAGATCCTCTCCGCGTTCTTGATGGATAAGGTCTCATTGATCCCAAAGTAATGACGGAGCTCAAGATGGCACCATTCATAGATGGGGTTGCCGATGAAGGAAGGCAAAGCCTCGGCGAACTTCATGAACTTTTCTTTGTCGGAAGCCTTTCCGGTGATGTACTTCTCATCGATGCCAGCCTCACGCATCAGCCTCCATTTGTAATGATCGCCATGCCCATTATCAAAAAGCCAGCACTGGGTGAGGTTCTGATAATATTTGTCCTCATAGATCTCCGAGGGCTGAAGGTGGCAATGGAAATCGAAAATAGGCTCTTGCTTGGCCGTCTCTTCGTAGAGTTCGACGGCCAGGGCGGAATCGAGAAGATATGTTGTGGAAAGGAATTTGTCCATGCTCAGTCCCCTATTTATACGCCATGGTAGGCGTTGAAGCCACCGTCGATCGGCATGACGATGCCGGTGACGAAACTCGAAGCCTTGTCATCAAGCAAGAAGAAGGTCGGTCCGATGAGCTCTTTGGCTTCGCCGAATCTTCCGAATGGGGTGGCGGCAAGGATCTTGCCGGTCCTCGCGGTCGGAGTGCCATCCTTGTTCCAGAGCAAAGCGGCGTTCTGGGCGGTGCTCAAGAAGCCCGGGGCGATGGCGTTGACTCTGATTCCCGTGTGGGAGAAATGGACCGCCAGCCACTCCGTGAAGTTGGAGATGCCGGCTTTGGCCGCGCTATAGGCTGGGATCTTGGTAAGAGGGGCGAAGGCATTCATGCTCGAGATGTTGAGGATGCTGCCGGCTTTCTTTTCGACCATGTCGGTCGCGAACTCCTGGGTCGGAAGCAAGGTTCCGATGAAGTTGAGGTTGAAGACGAACTCGACGCCCTCTTGCTTCAAATCGAAGAAGGTGGTGTCGGCCTCACTCTTTTTCTCTTCGTAGTACTCCTGGCTCGAGGTGGCCTTTGGCGAGTTGCCGCCGGCTCCGTTGATAAGGATGTCGCAAGGGCCTAAGTCCTTGGTGATTCTTTCATGAGCGGCCTTGAGCGAGGCTTTGTCGAGGACATTGGCCCCGTAGCCTTTGGCGATGCCCCCGTCTTTGACGATCTCTTGGGCATAGGCATCGGCCTTCTCTTCGTTAAGATCAAGAAGGGCGACTTTGGCTCCGGCGGCCGAAAGGGCCTCCGCGAGCATTGAGCAGATGACTCCGCCGGCGCCGGTCACGACCGCGACCTTTCCCGAGAAATCACACTGTAACGGCAAATCTGTTTTTTTCATTGTTCTTACCTCCTGGGTAACTTATTTCTTTTCTTTTTCGGCTGCTTCGAATAATCCGTTGATGTAGGCGCATCCTAGGGCTCTGTCGTATAAGCCATAGCCAGGCTTTCCTTCTTCTCCGAAGATGTTCCTTCCATGGTCGGGCCTCACATAGCCATCGAAGCCGTTGTCGACCAAGGCTTTGACGATCGCGTACATGTCGAGGGAGCCGGCTTTCGAATAGTGGCCGACCTCGGTGAAGGAGTCGTCTTTGCCTTCATAGAGGACGTTCCTTAGGTGGGCAAAGCCAATTCTTTTTTCTTTGGCGTACTTGCCCGCCATATGGACGATGTCATTGCATCTGCAGGCCCCGAATGAGCCAGTGCATAAGGTCATGCCGTTCATCGGAGAGGGAACCTCTTTGAACAAGAGATCCAAATCCTTCTCGTTGGAGACGATCCTCGGAAGCCCGAAGACGTCCCATGGGGGGTCGTCAGGATGGACCGCCATCATGATCCCGTATTTCTCGCAGGTCGGCATGATAGCTTTGAGGAAGTAGACCATATTGGCCCGTAACTGCTCATGGCTTACATGGGAGTATTGCTTGAGTAATCCCTGTAATTCATCGCTGGAATAGGATTCGTCCCATCCAGGCAGATGAAGGTTGTTGGGGTCGAGTTTTGCGAAGTCGTCCGCAGAATACGATAGGGACACCGAACCGTCTTCGTTCACATGATGAAGGTTGGTTCTCAGCCAATCGAAGACCGGCATGAAGTTGTAGCAGACGCACTTGACGCCATTGTCGCCGCAGACCTCAAGGTTATGGATGAAGGCGGCGATGTGCTTATCGCGTTTGGAGGTGCCGAGCTTGATGTCCTCGCTCACGGGGATCGATTCGATGACCTCCATCTCGAGGCCGCTTTCATTGACGACTTTCTTAAGATGGGAGAGTGAGTAGAAGGACCACTCCTCACCCGGTTTCACATCGTATAAGGATGTGACTACGCCAGAGAGGTTTGGTATTTGGCGGAGGTAAGAAAGAGGTATTGAGTCTTTCTCTCCGTACCAGCGGAATGTCAGTTTCATT
This sequence comes from Caryophanales bacterium UBA4951, assembly GCA_002397465.1. GTDB lineage: Bacteria > Bacillota_I > Bacilli_A > RFN20 > CAG-826 > UBA4951. Next base: position 19,871 of record DHAP01000027.1, read on the forward strand.
GTTGTTCGTTCTCCTTGATTCTGTATTGTTCGGGGATGGCGATGGCCTTGGATGAGGCCACTTCGAAGGTCTTCTCTTTGCCGCACCAGACCTTCTGGTAAAGCTTATCGAAGAAGTTATCTTTCTTCGGCGGGATGATCTCGCCGGTTTTCTTGTTCTTGCGGACTTTCTCTTTCGGGATGAACTCGGCCGGGACTTGGTCAATCTCGGTCCAGGTCTTCATGGCTTCATCTTTGCTCATGCCACCGGCGATGGCTTCCTTCCGGACCGCGTTGACGGCCTGGATCTCTCTGAGCTTCTCGCCCGAGAGTTCATAGAAGTGCATGCTGATGAGGGTGATGATCCATGAGATCATCGGAAGCAAGCAGATGGTGATGATGGCGGACAATCTGACTCCGGCGTAATTCGAGTCCACGATGGCGCTGGTATCCATGCCGCTTGAAGGCAAGGCTCCGCCTAACCCAGGGATGAGATTGACCGTGAAGAGGGTCGTGAAGACGGTGGCTAAGGAGGAGACGAGCTTATCGATCAATGAGAAGATCGTGCCCATGATGCCTGGGACGTAATTGCCCGAACGGTAGGTCTCATAGTCGGTGCAGTCGGCAACCATCGGGATGCACATCTCGCTGCAGCAGTTGTAGGCGCCGTAACCGCATCCATATAAGACGATCCAGCAGATGGTGAAGAGGTTTATGGTGAGATACATCTTGTTGCTGTCGTCCCATCTAAGCAAGGTCAGGACTTTGTCAGGATCGGTCGGATCCCAGATGAGGAGCATGATGACCAAGCCTATATAGATAAGGAAGGCGATCGCGGTGTATTGGACGATGGCCCGTTTCTGGCCTTTGTTCGAAGCGGTCTTGGTACCCGCTAAGAAGAAGGCGCCCATGAAGACGAACGAGAGAACGTAGATAGGGAGATATAGTCCGTTATAGGAGGAGCCGGACTGTTTCATCATGATGTCATAGAGAAGATAGGCCACGGTGCCGGATGTCGCGATGGTCGAGGCTAGTTTATTGAAGCCTGAGGACAAGACGAGCCACCTGATCTGCGAATTGCCTTTGATGATGCCGGCGTAGTCTTTGATGGTGGCTGGTTTGGCGTTCGCGTCAACGCCCCAGAACTTGGCATTGTCTTTGCTCCAGATGGCGAAGACCGCCATCGCGGTGTAGATAAACGAGAAGATAATGACGATTGGGACGAGGATGTTGTAGAACTGCGGGTTATATTGGGAGCCGAGGGTCACGGTGCTGACGACGCCGTCTTTGATCTCGCTCACCTCGATGCCTGGAACGATCATCGGCAATAAGCCACTGCCGATCGCATTAACCAAGACGATGGAACCGATCATGCCGATCATGTCCCAAATGGCGAACTGGGAACGCTGATGAGGATCGTTGGTGATGCAGGTCTGTCCGGCTTTGGTGCAGGCGCACTGGGCGGTATAGCCTAAGGTGTAGCCAATATAGCAAACGATGAACAAGACCCAACGTAGCCATTCATATGGCACGTAACGAATGGCAAAGAACAAGCAAAGGCAAGAGATGGCCATCAAGACGTTGCCACCAACCATGAATGGACGGAACTTGCCGAATTTGCCCCTGGTCCTGTCAATCCAGCTTCCGCATGGGGGGTCGGTGAGGCCATCGAAGATCCTCATGCCCATGACCACGAAGGAAATCGCTTGGGTCACGACGTTGATGGTAACGACGGAGATGACGCCGCCCATGAAACCGCCGAAGAGATAATAACCGCCATAATAGGCGATGAAACTCATAAGGGCCAAATAGCAATTCGTCGCCGCGTTGTTAAACGGGAAAAGAGCGACTTGCCACTGCTTGGCTTTGTTCAGTCCTCTTTCAGACGTTGTGGTTTCTGCCATAGCTGAATAGTCTCCTTGCTTTGTGTATATGGCCATTCTAGGCTTTGGATTTCCGACTACCATTGCAATGGGTGGATAAATTCATTGCATTTTCTACTCTACTGGCTTCAAAGCATGTAAGCGGTTAGATTTTTGCCCCATTCAGTCTCTAGGACTGATGTTTTGAAACACATCAAAATTGTTATTGGCCCCAAAACCATGATTTTTCCGCCCTGAAGAAATGCAATCTATATTGTAATTATTTGCATTCAAATTATGATTATTCCTATAGGAATATGTTCCAGTTCATACACGATAATCTCGACTTCTCCCATAAGGTGGACCGCGCCAGTTCGCCTCATGACGAGTATTGGAAGCACATGCACTACTTCTATGAGGTTTTCTATTTCATTTCGGGTGATGCCACATACACGGTTGACTCATCGGTAAAAAAACTCGAAAAAGGCGACCTCATAATCATTCATCCAGGCCGCTTCCACTTCGCCACCGTAAACCGCAACGTTTTATATGAACGCTACGTCTTCAAGTTCCCAGAGGAAGCCATCCCCGCCTCTTTCCGTGAAAAGCTTCAAAACTCCGGCACCTTCTTCACTTTGAGCGGAAGATTGCTTAACTTATTGACCTCGATGGATGAGATATGTGGCAAGTTCTCCGATGAAGAGACCAGCATCCTTTTCATGAACCACATCCAAGACCTTTTGATCTATCTCCTTCAAAACGAGAAAGCCATCCAAAAAGTCGCGGACAATCCCATCTCCTCAAACATCATCAAATACATCGATGACAACATCACCGAGAACCTCTCGCTCAAAAAGATCGCGGAAGCCCTCAACTATTCTCCGTCTTATCTATCGAACATCTTCAAGCAGAACCTCAAGACCCCGATCATGCAATACATCAGGACCAAGAAGATGATCTTCGCCCGTAATCTCTTAAAGCGAGGGACGACCCCTGAACAAACCGCCGAAATGCTTCATTTTGACGATTATTCCACGTTCTACCGCTCATATTGCAAGGTGATTGGCGAATCACCATCAAAAACAAGGAAAAACATTTAGCCTATTTTTGCAATGTTCTAGATGTATCCATGCAATTGTGCCGATGGGTTTTTATCTTTAAGATAAACATAAGGCGGAACACATATGCGTAAAACAATCAACTTCAACCAAGGGTGGCAATTCGTCCCCAACGCAAGCTCAATCGACGAGGCTTGCTTTACTAACGCCGAGAAGATTCATTTGCCCCACACCTGGAATGGCGAAGACGGTCAAGACGGCGGAGGCGACTATCTAAGAACCACCTGCTTATACATAAAACACTTCGATAAGCCAGAATGCCAAAAAGACGATGAGGTCTATATCGAGTTCAATGGCGTGAACTCCGAAGCCGAAGTCTATCTGAACGAACACAAACTCATCAGCCATGAGGGCGGATATTCAAGATTCCGCTGCAATCTGACATCAAGGCTGAAAGAAAAGAACATCCTCGTGGTCAAAGTATGCAATGCCGCCAACAATCACGTCTATCCCCAGACCGCCGACTTCACTTTCTATGGCGGCATCTACCGTGACGTCAATCTCATCATCGTCGGAAAGAACCACTTCGATCTTTCTTACTATGGAAGCCTTGGCTTCAAGGCGGACCCCGTGATGCAGAACGAAAAGGACGCGTCCTTAAGCGTCAAAGGCTACGTCAAAGGAGAGGGCGAAGTGAGCTTCCACCTCTACGATGAAGATGACAAAGAGGTCGCCGTCTTGAACGATCGAAGCACCAACATCATCAAAGACGTCCATCTATGGAACGGAAGAAAAGACCCCTATCTTTATAAACTTGTGGCGCGTCTTACCCTCAACGAGAAAGTCGAGGACGAGGTCAGCGACTACATCGGTTTCCGCTCATTCTCATTAGACCCCAAGAAAGGCTTCATCCTCAACCATGAGCCTTATGCCTTAAGAGGCGTGTCCCGTCATCAGGATAGGCCCCACATCGGAAATGCCTTGACCAAAAAAGACCATGAGGACGATATGGCTCTCATCAATGAGATTGGGGCCACCACGATCCGCCTTGCCCATTATCAGCATGACTCCTATTTCTATCATCTATGCGACGCATCAGGCCAAGTCGTTTGGTCAGAGATACCCTATATCTCCAAACACATGGAACTCGCCGATGAGAATGCCTTGGAGCAGATGAAAGAACTCATCATCCAGACCTATCACAATCCCTCGATCTGCTTCAGAGGAATCTCCAATGAGATCACGATGAAGAAGGCCAGTGAGGACCGTTACGAGGAGCACATCAAACTCAATAACCTCGTCCATGAGCTAGACCCCCACCGTTATAGCGTCATCGCCGGGTTCGTGATGATCAGCGACTGGAACAAACTCAACTTCTTTACCGACGCCGTGTCCTTGAATCTCTACTATGGCTGGTACGCACCATTCACATGGCTTAACTCCGTCAGGTTCGGCCTCTTCCACTTCTTCTATCCGAAGCGTCCGATCGGCTTATCCGAATATGGGGCCGAGGCCATGACCAATCTCCACAGCGAGCATCCCCACCGCTTCGACAACAGCGAGGAATACCAAGCCATTTACCACGAAAAACTTCTTAAAATCATCGCCAAACGCCCATATCTATGGGCAACCCACGTCTGGAACATGTTCGACTTCGGGGCCGATGGCCGCAACCAAGGCGGCGACCCTGGCAAGAACCACAAAGGGCTTGTGAGCTTTGATCGGAAGATCAAGAAAGACGCCTTCTACATCTACAAAGCCTATTGGTCAAACGACCCCTTCGTCCATCTCTGCGGCTCCCGTTTCATTAACAGGAACGGCCACCACACGAAGATAAAGGTCTATTCAAACCAAAAGGAAGTCTCCTTGTTCGTTAATGACAAACTAATCTCTACGAAGAAAGGGAACAAGGTCTTCTCCTTCAAGGTGCGGCTTGAGCCCAACATGAAAGTCGAGGCCAAGTCCGGCAGCCTAGTCGACAAGATGAACGTCCATAAGGTCAATAAGAAAGACCCGACATACGTCTCCCACGCTGGCAATAGCTACTCCTGGGAGAAGAAGAAAGCCACGAAGATCAAGTAGTCATATCCATAAAACGTCTCTTACTGAAGAAGAGGCGTTTTTTTATGTCCATGCAACAAAAAAGGGACGGTGCTTTCGCACCATCCCAATTAGGAGGAAGCCAGAAGTTTAATCTTCTTTCTTCTTCTTGAGGTTCTTGTCGTAGAAGCAGTATCCGAAGAAGCCTAAGCTGGCGGCCGCTAAGATGCCGAGGGTGATCTCTGAAGCGAGAAGACCGATCTGCCAAGAGGTCTGAACTTTGACTAGCTTGGTCGTTGAGGACCAGCCATTCATCGCGCTGGAATGCACGCAGGTGTAAAGGATACGTTTGCAGGATGTCCTCATGGCGTTGGCGAGTTCGCCATAGCCAGTCTTGTAGGCATCGAACTGACCGACCGAGGTGATTGAGCCATCGACGAGGTCATTTCCGCTTAAGACGGCGGCTGGCATCTGAACCATGCCCATGTAGAAGGTAAGGCTGTAGTAAGTTGAGGTCTGATACATGTCGGTGACGACGAAGCCATCGAATCCCTGCTCGCCCCTGAGCCAGTCAGTGACAAGGTTGGAGGAGACGGCGGCGACTTTGGTTCCGACTCTGTTGTAGGAGCTCATCATGGCGTGGGCGCCGCCTTCTTGGATCGAGATCTCAAATGGTTTGAGGTAGATCTCACGGAAGCTTTGCTCGTTGAGCCAGGTCGAGAGGCCATAACGGTGGGTCTCTTGGTCATTGAGGGCGAAGTGCTTGATGTAGACGTAGACGCCTTTGCTTTGGATGGCTTTTATCTGATGGGCGGCGGTCACTCCGGAGAGGAAGCCGTCTTCGGAATAGTATTCGGCGTTACGGCAGGAGTATTGGCTGCGATGGATGTTCATGCCCGGGCCATATAAGCCAGAGTAGCCAGCCCATAAGCAGTTCTCGCCATAGTTCTCGCCAACGCGGGTCTCAAGATCCTTGTTGAAGGAGCCGGCGAAGATGAACATGCATGGGAAGGTCGAGCTCTTCTCGCTGGAGTCGACGCCATTCTTGTAGGCTAAGCCATTGACGCCAGAAGCGTAGTTCTGGGTGACGCCAAGCGGGCCGTTGTGGTCGAGGGTGGCCGGTTTCCCGATCGATTCAAGACCGGCGGTCATTCTCATGCCTTCGGAGAGGAGGGAGACGGTATCATCCCAGGTGAGCTGGTCCATGAAGGTGTCCCAGATCTCGGAATCATAAGGGATCTCGTTGCCATCGGAGTCGACTCTCATGTCGATGAGGTTGAGACCGGCGGACTGGCCATAGGTCGGATAGGCGACGTCATCTTCTTTTAACATCGAGCCATCCCAGCCTGAACGGAAGTCGTTCAGCATGTTCTGGGTCATGGTGATCTTGGTGTAGCTGGTGTTGCTATCAAGCGGATCGAGGACGACGGTGTCTTCCCAGTTGGACCTATTGATATAGGTGACGCCGGTGGACTTGGTCTCCGAATACTTGTTGAGATCGGAATCATCGAAGAGGTTTGTGATCTTCTCTCCGGTGACCGCGGTCGAGTAGGTGGTCTTGTCGACGTTCTTTTGGCTGAGCGCGACTTTGGCTAAATCGGCGTTGCCGGTCCCAACGAGCTTGCTGCCAGAGGTGTAACCCTGGGCGGCGAGGATGTTGTTGACGGCATCGTGGGCGCCATTGCCGATGGTGAGGTAGTAATCACCAGAGGTCAGGACGTAAGTCTTGGCGTTGTTGCTGTCATAGGAAGCGAACTCTTTGGCGGGGACGGTGACGGTGACGACTTCGCTGGCGCCGGCCGCTAAGGTTGAGGTCTTCTCATATCCGACCAAGGAGACGGCTGGGATGCCGATTCCGTTTTCGGAGGCGTAGGTGTCATAAGGTTTCTGGACATAGACTTCGACCGCGTCTTTGCCGGCGACGGTGCCGGTGTTCTTGACGGTGACGCTGACTTTGTAGTCATCGCCGCTCTTGCTGACTTTGTAGTCGGTATAGCTGAAGTCGGTGTAGCTGAGGCCATATCCGAACGGATAGGCGATGGTCTTGCTGTAGTCGAAGTCGCCGACTCCGGTGCGGCCAGTCACGTAATCGCTGTATCTGGTCTCGGAGTACTTGTAGCCAAGATAAACGCCCTCTTGGTAGACGACATAATAGTTCTCGTAAGTCCCAGCGCCGGCGGTTCCGGTGTGGAGCTCGAGGTTGCTAGGATTGTCGAAGGCATATCCGGCCTGGTTTGTGAGGATCGGGTTTTCCTTGTTGGCGTACCACATGGTATCGGAGAGTTTGCCAGAGGGGTTGACCGCTCCGGTGATGAGTCTCGCGACGCCATTCCAGCCGGTCGTGCCGACTGAGCCGACGGACAAGGCCGCGTCGATGCCATAGAGGTCATCGGCCAAGAAGCCCATGTCAGGGTTGGCGGTGCAGTTGATGATGACGATGATCTTGCTGATGGTTCCGGCGTCTTTGAGACTCTTTAATCCCTGCAAAACGCCAATTTCTTCATTGGATAAGGTTAAGGCGTCGCCATTCGGGGTGTCAGTGCATCCGGATCTGTTGACGTCTTTGTTTCCTTCGCCCGAGACACGGACGATGTTCATGATCGCAGCGTCTCCATATCCAGAAACGCTGGAGCTGGTCGCGCCATTGATTGTGGTCCAAGGCACTTCGTTCACGGTCTCGATAAGAGGTCCGGCGGCCATCATGCCATTGCGTTTGACGCTATAGCTGGCCTGGTTGTCATTGTACCAATTCCAAACGGTCGGGTTGACGCTTAAGCCAGCGGCTTCAAGGCCCTGCTTAAGGCTTACTTCCCTGCCAGTCGCGGAACTGGAGGAGATGGATCCAGTCGATGATGTCGTGGAGCGGACGCTTCCGATGCCATAGGTCGTGACCTTGGCGTTGGAGGCAAGCGGCAACGCGCCATTGTTCTTTAAAAGGACGGCGCCTTCTTCTTCGATCTCGGCGATGAGGTTGTCAGTGTCGGTGATCAAAGAGTTGATGTTGTTGTATTTCGACTCGTAGTATTCGGTGCTCTCACCGGTCGAACCGGTGTCGACTTTCTTATAGGAGCTGGTTCCGAAGAAGGTGTTGATGGCGTTCACGTTGTTGTTGGCGATGCTGCTCAATAAGAGCGACAAGCCGAACAAGCTGGCGAACGAGGTAATGCAAACCTTCGATACCGTATACCTGGTTTTCTTTTTCATTGTTTGTTCCTTCCTGAGTTGCTTATTCAATGTGCGGACATTGATTAGGCGTTCTCCTCCACTGCTTCCTTATCCTCTTTGACGACGGGGATGAAGATGCTGGCGATAGACAAAGCGAAACTGGCGACATAGCCGATGACGCTCATAATCCATTCAGCGGAGAAGGTCTCGATGTCGATGCCAGTCATGACTGCGGCGACGTAGCCATAGCAAGCATTGATGAAGAAGGCCAATGCCAATCCTGAGCAGATGGCGTTCAGCGCCGGGACGAAGTTGTCTTTCTTGAAAGCAAGAAGCACAACGTCACCCACAAGCAACGCCAACATAAGGCCAAACGATGCCCAAGACATGAAGCTTGCGTTGTATCCGGCTAGGAATACAATCAGCGTAAACAGAGTCAACACAAACGTCGCGAATATAAAATAAAAAC
>DHAP01000046.1:0-1332 GCA_002397465.1 Caryophanales bacterium UBA4951
GTCCACCGCCTTAAACTGGTGGCCAGGAAAAAGAGCAAACTGTCCCTTATCAGGAACTACCTTTCCTTTTATCTATCATCAAAACGCTATCTCGCCCATTTAAAGGATAAGTTCGACGTCGTTTACTCGATGTCGATGTCCCCCTTGATAAGCGTCGAGGGCGGAGAGGTCTACGCGAAGAAGCATCACGTCAAATGTCTGATCCATTGTCTGGATTTATGGCCGGAGTCCGCCGTCATCGCCGGAAAAATCAAGAAGGGGTCTCTCTTCTACAAGGTCCTATATGGATGGTCGCGGAGAATCTACAAGAGAGCGGATGAGATTCTAATCTCTTCTCCTTCTTTTGCCTCTTATTTTTCGGATGTCTTGAAGCTCAATGACAAGAAGCTTGTCTTCGCCCCTCAGCCTCCGATGGTGGAGCTCTCGAAGGAGCCGGACTATGCCTACAACAAAAAATACAACATCGTCTACGCCGGGAACGTCGGTAACCTCCAGCTTGTGGAGAATTACGTGAAGGCCGTCTCCTTGTTAAAAGACAGGGATGATTTCCAGTTCCATATCATCGGCAACGGAGCCCGTCTCAATGAGGTCAAGAAACTTATCAAAAACCTCTCGCTTGAGGATAAAGCCATCGTCCATCCGATGGTGAAGAGCAACGAAGTCGGGGAGTATTTCATCAACGCGACCGCCTTGGTGGTGCCGCTTAAGATAACCGAGTCGCCGGTCTCCAAGACCATCCCCAACAAACTTGTTTCCTCCTTGTTCTACGCCAAACCGATCCTTGCGACGATATCGGGCGATGGCGAAGCCGTCTTAAAGAAAGCCGGCGGCTCTTTCTTCTCCGACGAGAATGAAGAGAGCATCGCCAAGATGATAGTTACTTTATTAGACACCGATCCTGAGACGCTTAAAAAGATGGGCGAGAACAACAAAAAGTATTTTTCCGCTCACTTCGACTTTGAGCGCAGCGTTGACGGCATTGAAGAAGAGATCAAGGAAGTCAGGAAGAGCTGAACTTTCTTCCCGATGGCTTTCCTTCCATAGAGCGAGAGTATTTCTTTTTGGGCGTTGTTTGGCTTTAGGTTTTTTAGTTTGCCGTTGCTTGTCAAATGCTTTCTTAGGTAAGACTCCAAGCCTTCCTCATCGTCATCATTCAACCAGTTGACGTCATTTTTGAATAAGTTCATGAGGGCTGTTTGCTTCGTGGACAAGATGCAGGCTCCCGAAGCCAAATACTCCAAGAGTTTGGAAGGGATTGACTCTTCGTCAAGCTTCTTGTCGTAGGGGCGGGGGTTCACTAACAAGGCCGCGTCTTTCTCCAAGAGGAGATTC
>DHAP01000046.1:1500-1871 GCA_002397465.1 Caryophanales bacterium UBA4951
GAATTAAGATAATCCATGTCGGCGTGGTGGCCTGAAAGCACCAGGTCATAATCGGGATGGATGTTCTTGTAGGCCTTGATGAGATTGTTCAAACCATATTTGGGGTAGAAGCTCCCAGCGTAATAAATGTAAGAGCCTTTTTTGTATGTCGTGTGTCCTATCACAGGTTCATCAACGATCCCCTCAAAGAGGACGTGGGGCTTCTTTTTCATCGAGAAGGCTTTTAATAATCCTTCATTCAAGGCGATTGAGGCAGTGGCTTTCTTAACACACTCAAAGACCTTGTTCGCGTAGATAGATGAGGCTTTTACGAAGTTAAAGGGGTTATCTGTGAGGATAGCGACGACGGGGCATGATAGTTTTTTGGACAA
>DHAP01000046.1:2109-28648 GCA_002397465.1 Caryophanales bacterium UBA4951
TTGAGGTAGTGGTAGATGCCCTCATCGTCGATGTTCGGGTATTCTTTGCCGCCTGATATCGGGACCAAAGAAACGACGTCCACTTTAACCTTGGCTTCTAATAAAGAGGAGATAAGACGGTAATGGAGGTTCTGGTTTGAGGGGTTTGGCTTGGCGGATAAATCATGATAAAAGGAATCGAACGCCGGATCGTCAAGGCTTGTGGTGAGATAGATGACCCTCATTTATTTGCCCTCGGTGAAGATGGCCAAATGACGGGCCGCCATGATCTCGAGCGTGTTCTTTTTTGAAGTCTCCATGGCATAGACGTCCATATCCATGTCTTTCTCTGTCTCTATCGCGTCCATGATGGATTTCTCATTGTCGAGGTCCACCAAGAAGCCGTTCTTCCCATCCTCGATGAGGTTGAGGGCTGAGTTGGCGCTTCTTGAGGCGATGACCGGCGTCCCTTGGGAGAGACACTCATTGACGACGTGTCCATATATGTCTTCCTTGGTGAGGAAGATCGAGCAATCGGAAATCGAGAAGAGGTGCAAGACGTCCTGATGGGACTTAAAGGGCATCAGGAAGACGTTATGGAGATTGTGGGCTTTGATGTAGGAGATGTATTTCTCTTTTTCCTTGCCCCCGCCGACGAGCAAAAGGGTTTTGTCCTCATCGACACTCTCCCAGATCCTCAATAACTCCATGTTGTTCTTTCTTTCGATGAAAGAGCCGACGTTGATATAAAGCTCATTGCCTTTGATGCCGAGCTTCTCCCTTTCGCGATATCTCTCTTCCGAAGCAAGGGGCTTGGAGATGATCTCATTTTCAAAAACCGTGGAGTAGGGGTAGAGCTTGATAAGAGCTGGGTCGACCCCATAGTAGACGAGATACTTTGAGGAATGGGAGTCAGGTGAAAGATAGTAAGCGGCCCCCGGCAGGAATTTCTGCTTCAGGCTCTTCTTGTAACTATGCTCATTCTCTCTTATGACCCCTCCATTGATGGCGAAGACGTAAGGGATGTTATGCTTCTTGAGATAGGAAATGCATCTCATCTCCGTGAGGGTGCTCCAACCATTGATGACGATGACGTCGTAATGGTTCTTCTTGATCTCTTTTATTGGGAGGTCAGTGTAGTTATTGAAGTCCCCGAGTGGAAGGGAGTGAGGCAAAAGCATTTTGAAGTTCTTGGCTTTCTCGGCGTAAAAAGAGGGGTTGCGGTCGCCTTCGCTGTGTCTTTCAAAACAGACGGTCAGCTCGCAGCTTTTCCCAAGGAGATTGAAGAAGTCGACTTTATATGGGGCTGGATGATTGAAAAGCCAGAATACTTTCATGTGCGAGTATTATATCTTTCTTATCCTTTCATCTCCACATTTCTAATGGCTTCTTGGATTAACTCATTCCCCTCTTTATACTTCTAGGTATGCTGAGCGACTGGAAAGAACTTTTTGACTCCATAAAAGACAAGGAATATTCAAAGACCCTTCATGAGTTTTTGGAGCACGAATACCATAACGAGGTCGTCTATCCTCCCCGCGACATGGTCTTCCAGGCTTTTAAGCTCACGAAACCCACCGACCTCAAAGTGGTGATTATCGGCCAAGACCCATACCATAACCCCGGCCAGGCGATGGGGCTTTCTTTCTCGGTCCCTCGAGGAATAGACCCTCCGCCATCGCTTATCAACGTCTACAAAGAGATTCAGTCAGACCTCAAGACAAAAATGAATTTCGACAATGGCGATCTGACCCCGTGGGCTCAGCAAGGCGTCCTTTTATTGAACGCTTATCTCACGGTCAGAGGGGGTCAGGCCCTGAGCCACGCCCGCCCGGAATATGACCAGTTCATCAACGATGTGATGCTCTATATCGACAGCTTGCCCCAGCCGATGGTTTTCATGCTTTGGGGGGCTTTTGCAAAGAAATTCCTGCCGCTTATCCATAATCCGAAGCACATCGCTTTGACATCTGCCCACCCATCTCCCTTATCGGCCAACCATGGTGGCTGGTTTGGCAACCACCTTTTCAGCCAATGTGACAACTATCTCTTTGAGAACGGAATAAAGCCTATTGACTGGCAAATCAAATAAAGCCTAGACTAGTAGCGATTCGGAGCTTGCCAATAGCAGGCTGAGAGGAACCTTGCGCAGGTTCGACGGCACCTGATCCAGATAATGCTGGCGGAGGTACTGATTTTACAGGTCCTCCGAATGTGCAAAGGAGGATTTTTTAATGGAAAATGCACAGTCGGAAAAGAAAGTGGAGCTTTGGTTCAAGGAGCATTTGTATCTCTTGGCCATCATCTTCGCGCTCTTGTCGATTCTAGTTCTATGCGCGCCGATCTACACGGCTAAGCCGTTAGCGACCGGAGAGAGGACCAACATCTATTTTTGGAACATCTTCTCTGGCGAATTCCGTCTTGGCTATGGCGTCTTGAGCGCGGTCATCCTGATGATCGTCGGCTCAGTCTTGTCTCTATTTCACAAGAAGAGCCCGTACTTCCTAAGCGGGGCCATGCTTTGCTTCTTGGTCGGGGCCTTGCTCTTCTTGGTTGGCAAAGACATCTTCAATTTCACCAACAGCGAACTCTATGGCTACAACTCAGCGACCGATGATTATGATTTGCTCATTTGGAGCGGCACGATCAAGAGTTACAGCGCCAAACTCGGAGCTGGATCGGTCATCGCGACCATCTTCGCGGCCATTGCCGCCTTATGTGCCTTCGATGGCTCTTATGAGAAAGATACCTTCTCGGTCCGTGACATGGTCGAAAGCGCCGTCCTCATCGCGATGGCGGTCGGCCTCAACTTCATCAAGCTTTTCCCAGCCCCAACCGGCGGCTCGGTCAACCTTCAGATGTTGCCTCTTATGATCATCGCCTTCAGACATGGCCCAACCAAAGGATTCTTATGCGGTGGCATCGTCTATGGCCTCATTACCTGTTTGACCGATGGCTATGGATTTGAGTTCTTCCCATTCGATTATCTGGTCGGGTTCGGAAGCGTCGCCATCTGCGGATTCTTCAAAAACAAAGTCTTCCCAGCCGGGCAAAAAGGCTACACCGTCAAAGGCGAGATTTACTTATTCATCGCCGCGGCCTTATCGACCTTTGTCCGTTTCATCGGCGGAAGCGTCTCCTCGATGGTCTATTACAACTACACCTTCATCGCCGCCATCACCTACAACGCCGCCTATGTCTTCATCTCCGGCGGCATTGCCATCGCCATCATCATGGCTTTGTATGGTCCGTTATGCCGGATCAACTCCATGTTCCCGGTGAAGGAACCCCTCAAAGAAAAAGCCGAATAGCCGCTTCGATATGGGCCCCGAGAACGTTCGGGGCCTTTTTCTATCGCATCATCAGAATAATTTCGTCAACGAACCGTTAAGAGAATACTAACAATAAGTTTTTAACTTATTCCCCCAACGTGTTATAGTGCAATGGCAATTAGAGGTGCTTTATGAAAGAAAACAAGAAAACCACCACGAAGAAGAGCGACGAAACCAAAGCCAAAAAGAGCGTGAAGGCTGCTAAAAAAGAAGCCCCCGCCAAGAAAAAGGCCGCGGCGCCCAAAAAGCCTGCCGTCAAGAAAGAAGAAGTCAAAGAGGTCCCCGAAGAAAAGAAAATCGAGGAACCCATAACCGTCGAAAGCAAGGAAGAAGCCGCCCCAGAGGCAACCGTCGAAGAAACAAAGAAGGTTGACGAGGACAGCGATTTCGCCGATGAGGCCAAACCAGTCGCCCCACTCCCAGCCCCCGCGCCGGAAGAGACGAAAGAAGAAGACAAAGGCCCGTCAATCGAGATGCACGACGACTCCAAGAAGGTCGAGGAGGTCAAACCGACCAACCCGAAGGAAGTCATCACCTACACCTATGACGACGACAACCTCAAAGGCATCGAGGATGCCCGTTTAGATTTCTACAAGTACTACAAGAAAATGAACCGCACCAAGTGGATCATCACCGCCGGTTCGCTTCTTCTCATCATCGCCGGATGGATCATCCCGATGCTGATCCCATCTCTTAAGGACACCAACAACGGCTTCTACATCACCTTGGCCGTCTTGGTCGTGGCCCTTATTATCCTCGGCGTCTATTCCTATATCTTCAAAAAGAAACTCGACGTGAAGATGAAGGACTACTTCAAGAAGTTCTATGACTTTACGAACGCTTATGTGTTCGGCGACAAGGTAGCCAACCTCACCGGCTCGATCGATGACAAACTTGACCCAGCCGTCTTCAGCGCCACCAATCTTTATAAGGATGTCGCCAAAGTCGGAAGCCGTGAGACTCTCCACTTCGACTACAAGGACCACAAGATCCTTCTCTCCGACTGCGCTGGCCAGGTCAAAGCCGGAAAAGGCCTTCAGACCGTCTTCGTCGGCAAGCTCATGAGCTTCGACAATGACTGGAACGAAGGTGACGTCGTCATCTATCTGAAAGGCAACAAGAGGGCTCTCCCTCCGACCAATCTCGATGGACTCGAAGTCTATGAGGACAGCAAGAACATGGTCGTCTATGGACCAGCCAAGCACGTCATGACCCAGAAGGTCAGAAAAGCCTTGGCCGCCATCAACACCAATCCGGTTCTCATCGACATGGCCGTCTCCATCAGAAACGGCTCGACCTACTTCGCCCTCGGCTACGAGGACAGCCTCATGATCCTTCCGCTCGACAAAACGTTCAACCCAGCTCCGACCCAAGAGTTCAAAGCCGACATGGTTCTCTTGTTCGAGTTGATCGACGCCCTCAGCTACAAAGAACAGAGCAAATAAAAAGACCGAATCGCTTCGGCCTTCATCTCTAGTCTATAAGTGCTTCCCGCATTTGCGGCAGTAGAACGAATCAACGTCGTTCTCCTCGCCGCAGTAGGGGCACTTTTTCTTTAGCTCGCTTCCACAGTGGTCACAGAACTTCGCCCCGGGCTCGTTCTTCGTCCCACACTTCGGGCAAACGGGAGCGGTGTCTTTTCCTTTGATGGCGTCCGCGGCTTCCTTGATGGTCTGGACCGTTTCTTTTCTCGTTCCATCCATCATGTAGTTGGTGGTGTCCTTCATGACTGGGGCCACCTCAGAGGCGAAGTAACGCTGCACGGTTCCTAAATAGCCGAATATCAGGCATGAGACGCCCACGAAGGTAAGCGGTATGCCAAGCCATAATAAGAATATCAACGGGGACGGGGTGTCGAAGCTGCCAAAACTAGTGGCGAAGGCGATGGCCCCAAAGACGTCACAGACGATTCCGGCCGATAAGAAAATCCAACCGGCCACCCTTAAGCCATGTCTCACTTTCACGTTTTGGACCAGATACTTTTTTCCTTCTTGTTGTTCCATAGGTTTTCCCCTTGACCTTATTATAGGTAAACGAAGGGAAAACCATATCAACTATTGGTGTATTTTCGCCCCTTTTCCGATAATGGTGGTTGTTTTATTGCTTTATCGTCATCCAACGCGGCCAATTTAAGGACCCTTTAATTATATAGGTATTGTTTATTGACGGTTTTGGGCCTATGAAGCGCTTACTTTGATAAAACAAGAAAAGGGCGTTCTATAGAGTTAATCAAGGGTGGTAGAATAATCTGTACGTCAATATATCGTGTTGAGTCTTTCTTTTAAGGAGAGAACCATGTTCGGTAAAAAGAAAAACAAGTCGAACTACTATTTTGATTCTTTTGGCGAGCTCTGCCATTTCTCGGTGGAGTGCTGCGAGATGATCCTGGAGTTCATGAGACACTTCGACCATTCCAAACTTGAGGAGGTCAAGACCAACGTCCATCTCATCGAGCATCGGGCCGATGACAAGAAACACGAGGTCACCCAGAAACTCTTGACCGAGTTCATGACCCCAATCGACAGAGAGGACATCATGGAGCTCCTCCGCGAGATCGATGACATCACCGATGCGATTGAGGAAGTTTCTTTGAAGCTGTTCCTTTATGACTATAAGGAGTTGCCGCCGGACACCATCCCCTTCATGGAACTCACCCTTGAGTGCATCAAGAAGACCGAGGAATGCTTACGTCACTTCTATGACTACATGGACAGCGACGTCATGACCCCGTACATCAGCGCGGTCGTCCACCTCGAAGAAGAAAGCGACACCGAATACATCAACGACGTCAGAAAGCTTTACCTTGAGGAAGGCGATGGCTTCAGAAGGCACAAATGCGAAGCCATGTACACGATGCTCGAGGAGACCAGCGACAAATGCCGCGAGGTCTGCCGTTACGTCCAGATGATTATGTTCAAGAACCTCTAAACCTATGAGCATCGGCGAATTCTTCTCTTTGCTAAACGCCCACCCCTGGGGATACTCGGTGCTTTTATTGAACTTCGTCGTCATTTTCATCAACGGCTGGACAGATGGGCCAAATTCCATCGCCACCTGCGTGACCACCAAATGCGTGACTCCGAAGGTCGGCGTCTTCATCGCCGCGATTTTCAATCTCATCGGCGTGCTTCTCATCGGACTATTAGGGTCCTTCTTATCCGACTTCGGCTCAGTGGCCGAGACGATTGCCTCCCTTGTCAATTTCGATGTCTCGACGGAAGGGGCTTTGACGGATTCCTTGATCGCTTTGTCGGCAGGCTTACTAGCCATCATCATCTGGTCCTTGGGATCGACGTATTTCGGTTTTCCTTCTTCTGAGAGCAACGAGCTCGTCGGCGGCATCACCGGGGCTGGAATGGCTTTGGCGGCCTTATCGGGCCTCAACTGGTTCTCCAGCATCAACTGGTCGAGCTGGAACAAAGTCCTGATTGGCTTCTTCGGTTCATTGATTTTGGGCTTCGTGTTAGGTTATGGGATCACAAAGCTGATAGAGCTCATATGTCGAAAGCTTAAGCGTGGTGAGACCACCCGTTTCTTCACCAAAGGCCAGATTGCCTCCGCGGCCGGCATGAGCCTTGTCCATGGCATTCAAGATGGCGCGAAGTTCATGGGCGTCTTCATGCTTTTGGGATCGATGCTTTCAGGCGAAAGCAATGGTGAGGTCATCTCATCCTTATCGACCGCTTGGTGGATATATATACCTGTCGCCATCGTCATGACCGCCGGCACTTTCATGGGTGGCTACTCCATCATTAAGACATTAGGTTCTCAGATGACGAAACTCGAGAAGTATCAGGCCTTCGCCACCGACATCGCCTCCGTGATCGGACTCACCCTTGCGACCGTCTTCGGCCTCCCTGTTTCCACAGGCACCGTCAAGTCAACGTCCATCCTCGGCGGTGGCAGCACCAAATCACTACGCAAAGTCCATTGGGACGTGGCTGGCAAGATGATAGGAAGCTGGATTCTGATCTTTCCACTGACTGCCTTAATAGGCTTCTTGGTTACGGTTGTTTTCGCATCCATTTTCTAGCGAGTTAGCCTCTTTTGACAAAAACGAAGAAATAATAGGGCGGACTTTCTTTTCTTTGCTTTATAATGTCCTTGTAAAGCCGACTACTCTTTAGCGGCTTCAGCGATATGAACGAAGATAACGGAAAGCGTTTTTCGAAGTGGGTCAGCGTCCAGGCTTATAAGCATGACGGCCTTTTGCACCGCGAATGGAGTCCGGCTTATTTGGTCAAGGAGACTGACGAGTTTTGGGCTCTTGGCTCAAGGGCGTCTTTGGTAAGCGAAAGCGACGGAAGAAGATGGATGACGAAAGAACATGCCATCTTCATCCTTTATAAGCATGAATGGCAGAACATCATCTGCATGATGAAGGACGGGGGTATCGTCTATTACGTGAACGTCGCCTCGCCGACCATCTTGGATGATGGCTACCTCCGTTACATCGACTATGACCTCGACGTGAAACTCTTCCCCGATGGGGGAATCAAATGTCTGGACGAGATGGAATTCGACCGTCACGTTTTGACCTATGGCTATCCGCCTGAGCTCACCAAAGCCATCATCAAGAGCTTCAAGCGAATTCAGAGCAACATGAAAAACAAGACCTTCCCGTATAATGAGTCCGACGTCAAAATCCTCTTCCAAAAGTTTTTGGATGAGAACCGGGCATTCGTCTCTAGAGTCTCTTCAATAAATCCGAAACAATGACATCGACTTCCTCGAAGCCTGGTTCGATTCGTTTTTTCTTGTTCTCGTAATAGAGGCAGTCCCCGGCCGCGTAGATTCTCTTGCTGGCTAAATGACGTTCATCCGCGAGGACCCCAAAGCCCTTGTCGGTGAGTTTCAAGAAGAAGGTGGACGGGGATGGGACCTGGCCATAGTTGACCAAAACATAATCGACATCGAGGTTTTTCAAAGTCTCATCGGTGACGTTTTTGATGGTGATTTCCTTGCAAAAACCGTCTTTTTCCGTTAATGAATAAGGAATGTATGGGAGATAAATATCCAGCTTGCAGCCTTTGATGGTATCGGGGTTTCCTCTCCATTCGGTGCGGCGGTGGATGAGGGATACGTGATCGGAGATCTTGGATATCTCCTTGGCCCAGTCTAGTGCGGAGTCCCCGCCTCCGAAGATGGCGACCCTCTTGCCTTTGAGAATTGAGAAGTCCTTTATCGAGTAAAGGATGTTTGAGCATTTTTCCTCATTCTCCAAGCCCATGGTACGCGGCTTATGGAAGCCTAAGCCAGTCGCGAGTATCAGATAGTCCGCTTTGATGGTTTCGTCGTTGAAGGATAGATAAACCCCATCGTCTTTTTCTTCTAAGGATTTGATGGGTGAGAGGTTGGACAAGTTACTTTCGTCGAGCCTTGAAAGAAGGCCTTCGATGATCTTCTTGCTGGGTCCGGCTGGGAAGCATGAGACATCCACGACTTCCTTCTCGGGATATAGCGAGAGTGGTTGGCCGCCATAGTTTTCCTCGGCCTCGAAAAGATGGTAGACGACATGCTCCTTCTCCAAAAGGGAGGCCGCATAGAGGCCAATCGGCCCGCCGCCAATGACGGCAACTTGGTAATTCCGCATAACTAGTATATTAGCATAAGTCGGCTTATAATTTCTTCCGGCTCATAGAGCCGTGCATATGGAATATTCATTTATCTCTACTAAACGTGAGCTCACCGTGCGTCTTGGCGAGTTCATCGCCCCTAAATTCGTAGCGGGCGACGTCGTCCTTCTCGAAGGCGATTTAGGCGCGGGCAAAACCACCTTGGTCGGTGGTGTCGCCAAGGCTTTGAAGGTTGACGATGACGTCATCTCCCCGACTTTCAACATCATGAAATGCTACTTCAACGGCACTTTGCCTCTTTACCACATCGATGCCTACCGTCTCGAGAACCAGAACATCGAATTGGGCCTCGACGAATACATCGAGGGCAATGGCGTCTGTTTCATCGAGTGGCCCCAATACATCAAGCCTTTGATACCTGATGAGAGGATGTCGATCAAGCTGGTCAACATCGGCGGCGATCAAAGAAAGATCACCCTTTCGAGCGATACGCCCCGTTTCGTGAAGATCATCAAAGACGTGGAAGGAGAATTCTGATGTACAGCGTTCTTATCGATTCAAGCAACACGGACTTGGCGGTGGCCATCTCCAACGATCATACGATCATCGCCAAGACCCAATATGAGGCTTGGCAGAAACAAAGCGAATATCTGGTCTATGAACTGGACAAACTCCTCAAGGGCAAGAAGCTCACGCGGAAGGATATCTCTTATATAGTGGTGTCCAAGGGACCTGGTTCTTACACTGGCGTCCGCATCGCCTTAAGCGTCGCGAAGGTCATGGCCTTTGCCATTTGTTGCCCCTTATATCTTGTTTCCTCTTTGGAAGTGGAGAAGGATGAGAGCAAACCTTCGATCTGCCTTATGAACGCCAGAAGCAAAAGAAGCTACATCGGCGTTTATGATGGTGAGAAGATCCTGATGGAAGATACCATCAAGACCAACGAAGAAGTCCTCTCTTACATCAAGGAACATCCTAGTTACGCTGTTAGGGGCGACGTCAGCTATCTCGAACTCAAGAACGAGGGGATGGATGTCCTCTCGAACCTCAATCACGCGGATATCGAAAGGAACCTCTGCAAGGAGCCTTTAGCCGCCAAGCCGGTTTATCTCAAGGACAACTACCCCGTATGAAGATGTCTCTCCGCAAAATGAAGGAGAGCGACATCATCGCGGTCTCTTCTTTGGAGATGGGGTGCTTAGAGAACCCCTGGCCCGAGAAGCAGATAGTCTACGAACTCAAAGAAGACCCGGTGGCCCATCTCTATGTGGCCGTCGTCGATAACGAGGTGGTCGGCTACATCGACTTCATGATCACCTTCGATTCCGCGAGCGTCTCACGTCTTGCCGTCAATTCCGAGTTCCGGAACAAAGGAATCGGGACGGCCTTGCTCGATAAGATGGTCGAGGTCTGTCTGAAGCAAAAAGACAGGGTCAGTTGGATCACTTTGGAGGTCAGAGCCTCCAACCTTGAGGCCATCAAACTCTACAAGAAGAACGGATGGGAGCAAGTCACCATCAAAAAGAAGTATTACGACAACGAGGAAGACGCGCTCTACCTCGTAAGGAGCATCTAATATGACGAGAATCTTAGCAATCGAATCCAGCTGCGATGAAACCGCGGTCGCCATCAATGAGGACGGCAAACTTTTGGCCAACGTCGTCTCGAGCCAAGTCGCGGTCCATGAGAAATACGGCGGAGTCATGCCGGAGATTGCCTCGAGGCTGCACTGCGAGAACATTTCGGTCTGCTTAAAAGAGGCCCTTGAGGAGAGCAAGCTCTCGTTCGAGGACATGGACGCTTTCGCGGTCACGAGGGGACCGGGCCTCATCGGCTGTCTCCACGTGGGATTACAGGCCGCCAAGACTTTGGCGATGCTCTATGATAAGCCACTCATCCCAGTCCACCATTTGGCTGGGCATATTTACGCGAACGAGTATGTGGGACGGTTCAAGTTCCCGCTTCTTTGCGTCGTCGTCAGCGGCGGCAACACCGAACTTGTCATCATGCGCGGTGACCTCGATTTCGAGATCATCGGCGAGACCAAAGACGATGCGGTCGGCGAATGCTATGACAAGGTGGCCCGAGTGCTCGGGATGCCTTATCCGGGCGGACTTCCGATCGATAGGGCTTCTAAACTAGGGCAGCACACCTATGACCTACCAGTCCCGTTGGCCCACAAAGACTCCTATGACTTCTCTTATTCAGGACTCAAGACCAGCGTCATCAACCTTGCCAATCAGATCAAGATGAAAGGCGAGGAACTCCGGATCAACGACATGGCGAAATCCTTCCAGGACGTCGCGATCGGAATGATCCTCGACAAGGCCTGCAAGGCGGCGAGAAACTACCACGTGAAACAAGTGGTTCTTGCCGGTGGCGTCTCCGCGAACAGTTACCTCCGTGAACAGATGAAGAACCGTCTGGACGGAACCGGCATCGATCTTATAATCCCACCGTTATGGTGCACGACCGACAATGCCGCGATGATTGCCAAAGTCGCTGAGCATCTATACAGAGAGAAAATTTTCGCCCCGCTTACCCTCGGCGTGGACCCCAACTGGAGAATAACAGACTTCAGAAAGTTCTAGGCCAACAGCCACCTGCGGGTGGCTTTTTTGCAACTAGTCTCGTCTTTATTTATGTGACTCCATCACGACTTTATTACTTCAACGGCTATTTCTGTCTATATGGTTGCTGGGTGTAATTTCGACAGTTATAATATGCTTGTAATTGAGGTGAGCGCCTTTGACGCCACCTGGGCGGATTTGACCGAAAGGTCGTCTCCGTCTTTTTTGACTCTATTACATCATTGGGTGTTTCATCTTTGTGGTGGCTTTGTTGAAAAGCTCACATTCAAGCCGCCCTCCTTCTGCGATACAAAAAATCCAGATATTATGATGCGCCGATACAGTGAGATGGTGACACCTGGGAAAGACATCCAAAAAGAGAAAAGGGGAACCTTCGGGTTCATTTTTTCATCCTTGCGAATAAAAAACATTCATATATTCCCAAAAAGAATTTGGACTTTCTCCTCTATATGATAAGCGTGCCGCCTACATGTCCTTTCGGTGGATAGAGCCGTTAAAACTCAACTATTTTATTTACAGTTCCTTTATGTGATTTTGGATGAAAAACTAATTATCAGATAGTTTTATTCCTAGAGCAAATAATGGTGTTACGATATCCCTAACAATCTATATACCTTATATAAATAAGGAGGTTATGAACATGTGGAGATTCTACGTTTGGGCTTATCGAAAAGGCGTCACTGAAGGCGACAAACATCGTGACATGGCGATCGAGGATCCTAAGGGAGTCGCCTCCTTTAAGGACATCCGTTACGCCAAAGGGAAAGGGGACTACCATCTCTTGGATGTCTACCGTCCGATGAAAGAGGGGACTTATCCTCTCGTCATCATCGTCCATGGCGGCGGCTGGGTCTATGGCGACAAAAAGCTCTATGGCAAATATGCGATGGACATCGCCAGACGTGGCTTCGTCACCATTTGCTTCAACTATGTCTTGGCCCCTCATGAGTACTTCCCAAAGCAGCTCGAGGAACTCGACGAGGTCTGTGACTTCGCCTCCAAGCACGCGATTGAATATGGCTATGAGCCAGGCTATACATTCTTGGCGGGCGATTCCGCCGGGGCTCAGATGGTCGCCCAATATTCGGCCGCTTATTCGAACCCGGAATATGCGAAGCTCTTCAACTTCCATTTCCCTCTTAAGATCAAAGCCATCGGGTTAAACTGCGGGGTCTATTCCAAGATCGGAGACCCTCTCTTCAAGTTTGACGATACCTCCGATAAGCAAATCAAGTTCATGTGCAAAGCCCAAAGCGCCTTGCTCAGAGCCTATAAGGGACACGCGAAAGAGAATGACCCACGCCTGGAGATACTTCCGAATATCAACGCGGACTATCCGCCGGCCTATGTCATCACCTCCGAGAAGGACTTCGTCAAATCCGAAGACCCGAAGCTACTCAAACAGCTTGATGAAGTAGGCGCCAAATACGTCTACAAAGAATACACATCAAAAGAAGGCGACAAACTTCAGCATGTGTTCCATCTTATAATCAACGAGGAACACGCCATATTGGCCAATGACGAAGAATGTGCCTTCTTTAGAAAAACGTTAGAATAATAGCGAAAGCGTCCGGGAATAATTTCCCGGGCGTTTTCATGATCAGGCGTCGAGGAAGTTGGTGGTCAAACCGTTTTCGAAATGATAGACGACCGATTCGCCATATGTGGACTCGATGTAAGTCTTCACTCTGGAGTCGCCGCAGGCCTCGACCAAGGCTTTCGTCTTGTCGCTGTCCTTGTTGGACTCTTTGACGCAGACGATGTTGGCCTTTTCCGAGATAAGGCTTTCGGATGCGTCCTCTCCGAAGACGATCCTTGATGCATAGTCATCGCCTAAGCCAGTCATCGCGGTGTTGCCAGGGATGATGCCGAAGTCATAGTCGGCAAGCGATTGGCAAAGCTGGGCTTCTTTGATGCAGGTCAAACTGCATCCTTCGTAGCCGCTTAAGAAAGTGACGCAGGCGGTCGGATGGGCGGTGTCGAAGTTGGTGAAGTTGCCATCCGCGTCATAGTTTGACGAATTGATGGTCAGGACGTTTTTGCTGGCTAATAATGACAAAGCCCTTTCGATGTTGCTGACGTCATCGACGATCTCGATTGAGTCGCCGGCCTTGAGGGTCAGGTTGCTCTTGTTCGAGGCGTAGAGGCAAAGCTTCTCATAATGGACTTTGCAGGCGGCATAGAGTTTGGTCGAGCCGGTGTACGTCTTGAGATATGGGACGTGCTGGAAATAGTTGGCGTCATATTCGTCATTCGCGACCGCGTCGTTCTGGAGGGTCCAGTCGAGGGTTGTGACTTCAAGGCTATAGCCTTTCTCTTCAAGAATAGGCTTGATGCATTCCTTGAGGATTTTCGCGTGCGGGACTTCGCTCGCGGCGATGCTGATGGTGGTGCTGGAGCTGTTGTTGCAGGCTCCAAGCGAGGCGACTGAGGCTAAGGCGACTAGGCAAAATAACAGGTTCTTTTTCATGCTTTTGCTCTCCTTTTATCTGTTTTTCTTGCGATATAAAGCCCAAGCTCCTGCAGAAGCTGGACAATAACCACCACGATTAGGATGATGACCCATATGTCGGCTGATGATAAGTAGTCGCCGGCATGGGAATAGTAGTAGGAGAAGGCGCTCGAGATGAGACCGCCCGCTCCGAAGTCGGAGGCGAATGAGGTGTAGCCGATGACGTTGATGAGGGTGACGGTGAGTCCGGTGATGAGAGATGGCTTAGCCTCGGCAAGGAGGACTTTTCTCACGATTTGGAAGTCGCTGGCCCCCATGCTCCTGACCGCCTCGATCGAGGTTGAAGGGACTTCTTGCAAAGATTGCTCGACGATCCTCGAGACGAAGGGGAATGTCGCGAAGAAGAGAGGTATCAGCATCGTGTACCATTTGCCAGTCCCTCTTCCGACGATGCTTCTCGTCAAGGGCAGCAAGATGATGATGAGGAGCATGCAGGGGATGCTTCTTAATATGTTGACGATGGCCCCCAAGATGAGGTTGATCCATCGATTCGGATGAACCCCGTTCTTCGAGGTGACGTTCAGGATGATGCCGACTGGGATGCCGACGACGTAAGCCAAGACGGTGGAGATGAAGGTCATCCCCAAGGTTTCCAAGGTGGCAATGCCTAAATCAGACCAATTCATTTTTGCTGACCTCCTTGTAAGTGACTTTCTTGAGCCTTAGATACTTCTCTAATTTGTCGATGTCTTTCTTGTAGCTCGGCAGTTTGAGAATCAGCTGGCCGTAAACCTTTTCCTCGATGACTTTCGTGTCGGCATAATAGATGCTGACGAGGATGCCAGCCTCCTGGACGATGTTGGAGATGATTGGGCTATCGACGTCGCCATTGAAGATGAGACGGATGAGTTTCTCATCGTCGAGCTTGGTGTTCACGTGCCCGGCGTAGATGAGCCTTTTGGCTATTTGGGTTTGGGGATTAAGGAAGACGTCGCTGAGATAGCCTTGCTCGACGATCTTGGCTTGGTCGATGATGGCGACCTTGTTGGAGATGTCCTCGATGACGCTCATCTGATGGGAGATGATGATGATCGTGAGGCCGATCTCTTGATTTAACTGCTTTAACAAAGCAAGGATTTGCGAGGATGTTTCGGCGTCTAAGGCGGATGTTGCCTCATCGCAGAGGAGAACCTCAGGTTTGAGGGCCAAGGCTCTTGCGATGGCAACCCTTTGCTTTTGGCCGCCTGATAGTTCGGATGGATAAGATGATTCTTTGTCCTCAAGCCCGACTTTCTTTAGGAGTTCGCGGCTTTTGGATTTATCCGGGTCTTTCTCGTCTCCGACCTCATAGGCGAGGTGGACGTTGTCGAGGGCGTTTCTTTGCTCTAGGAGTCCGAATCCCTGGAAGATCATCGCGATTTTCTCACGGGTCTTTTTGTCGGGTTTTGTCTCGTTTGAAGAAATAAGCTGGTCTTTGAAATAGATGCCCCCGGAGGTTGGCCTCTCTAGGCCATTGATGCATCTGACCAACGTGCTTTTGCCGGCACCGGAAAGGCCGAGTATTCCATAGACATCGCCTTTTTCGATATCCAAAGAAATATCATCGAGGACGAGAGTGTCCCCGAATTTCTTCTGTAAGTGTTCGATTCTAAGAAGTGACATCGCTTCTCCTGACCGAGCGGATAAATATAAAACCCGCCCTTATTGCTAAGGACGGGTTGCTGGACCGTGTTACCACCTTGCTTTATCAAGATATCGCTACCTTGACCTTAATGAGTGCTATCACACTCTTGGCTGTTACGGGCTCCCCGTGATGGACTACATATCACCCATCAAGCTCCAAGGCCATGTTCGGCTTTCTCCGCCTTTCCCTTTTCACCACGTCAGGGAATTCTCTTAGCGCGTCGTTGGCTTACTCTTCCTTTTCAAAGCTTATGCGAGAATTATCGTTGTGTTTTGCTAAAAGGCAAGAAGAATTTGCAAGTTTAGAGGCTTGCGCGGATCTTTGAGGCTTTCTCCTGAAGGGCGTCATATTGCTTTTCAAGGCGTTCTTCCTCACGTTCTTCCTTATCTTTCTTATCTTTGATCTTTTCTTCGTGTTTCGCTTTTTCTTCTTCACTCCAAGAAGCTTCCTTGGCCTGTTCTTTCTCAAGTTTGGCTTTGGCTTTTTCTTCCTTGATGGCTTCTTGCTTTTCCTTCTTGAGTTTGGCTTCGTTTTCTTTGGCCTCGCGTTTCTCGATGAAGGCTTTCTCTTCAGCTTCAAAGTCTTTGCCCTTCTTGAGGCATTGGACTTTGAGTTCGGCGATGCGGGCCTCTTCAGCCTCCGCTTGTGACTTCTCGTCTTCGAGGCGGAGCTTGGTCTCGCTATCGACGTAGGGGACGCCGGCTTTCTCCGCGGCTTCTTTCTGGTGTTCGGCGATGGCCTTGTGGTCAAGCTTTGAGAACTTCTCGACGTTCATGAAGAGGAACATCAAGAGGATCAAGACGCCACAGATGGCCTCTCCGCCGAAGAAGAGCCAGCTTAAGGCTGTCTTGGTGGCCTCGCTTTGGCCAGTGACGGCGGTGGCCGCGTCAGCGACGTAACCCGTCGCGGAGAGTAGTCCGTTGATGATGCCATTTGCGAGTCCGTTCATGCCGATCATGATGGAGCCATAGATGGACATCGTAAGACCGTCGGTCCTGAATCCATACAAGGCTTCCTGATGGTCGAGGACGTCGCTCAATAAGGCTAAGGAGACGTACATGGCAGGGATGCTGCCGATGGCTTTGATGACGAAGGCGGCGACGGAAATGTAGACGTTGCCCGCTCCGAAATAGACCCCGAGGAGTCCGCCGGCAATCGTGAGGATCGAGCCGAGGACAATGGAGTTGCCTTTGCCCAATTTCTTTGCCAAAGGCCAGGCAATCAGCATTCCTACGCCCGTTGGTATGGCTCCGACTGTGTTGATCAATGAGAGTATTCCGCCTCCGTATGAGGAGTTATAGACGGCCCCTCCGGCGGCTACGCTAGTGTCGGCAAACATCCACTGGGTGTAATAGGTTCCTGAGCAGTTCTTCAGCTGTCCGCCTAGTTGGTAGAGGAGGAAGAAGAGAAGGATGAACCACCAGTATTTGTCTTTGAGGCAGACCTTGGCTTGCTTAGCCATCGAGACAGAGGCGACCTTGCTTCTATCGACGCCCAAAGAGAGATCCTCCTCGGTGATTCTTTCTCTTGTGAAATAGTATTCGATGAGGATGCCGATGGCGGTGACGAGTATCAGGGCGATCATGAAGATGCGCCAGGCGTTATAGGAGGCTAAGCGGTCGCCATCTTTGAAGAGAAGACTCTGGAACAACGGGAAGACCATGTTGCAGCCAAGGCCGACCGCGGCTAGGCCTGAGGCGTTGGAGGCGACGGCGAGCATCCCGCGGTGGCTTTGGTTTCTCGTGGAGAGATTGACCATGGCGGAATGGGAGACGTAATAGAAAGGATAAGCGACCGCATAATAGAGGTTATAGCCAATCGCGACGAATATCAGGGTCAGCATCGAGTTATTGAGCGAAGCATCGTCATTTGGATAAGGGGCGAAGAACAAAAGGAAGATCGCGACGGCGAGCATCGGGATCGATAAAAGCAAAAGAGGCCTGGCCTTGCCAGCCTTGCTTCTGGTCTTAGCCATGATCTTGCCTACTAAGAGATTACCGATGATGACGCAGATGACGGAGACGATAGGCAATAAGACCGAGAAAGTCTTGGCCCAGCTTGTGAGGTTCAAAACGTCGGTGTAGTACTTATTGAGGTAGCCGTTAAGGATGGCGTTGGAGAAGATGGCCAAAGCCGGTCCCACCAAATAGCCAAGCGCGCCTTCTGGGAAGAGCTTGACGTTCGCGGATTTGATCTTGCTTGAAAGGATGGGATTGTCGAAAAAGCTGGCCTTCGTCTTCTTTGCTTCGTTCATAGATGTTTCCTCATTTATAACTTATCACTTATGGATATAGTTAATCGCTTATTTGACATAAACTGTCAGATTTTCGTAAAAAACAGCAGTTTACGCTGAACTGCCGTGTCTATTTACTGGATTTTGTAGAACTCTTTCAAGGACGGGTAGAGTTTTTTGAACTTCCGATACCTCTCTTCGTATTCTTTGGCGAGGGATGGGATCGGATGGGTGGTCTCCTCGGGCTGGATGAGGCTTTCGGCCTCTTCCAAACTCTTATAGATCCCATCGTGATAAAGACATAAGACCGCCATGCCATATGAGGCTCCGGCGTCTTCGCCGACCAAGGACAAGTCGACATTCAAAACGTTCGCGAGGATCTTCCTCCAAACAGCGATGCGGCTTCCTCCGCCAGTGAGGTGGCACGAGGTTATTTTGTTCCCGAGTTCCTGCATCTTGATGAAGGAATCCTTGAGGGCAAAGGCCACGCCTTCCATGACGGCCAAGGAGAGGTCCTCTCTTTTGTTGGATAAGCTGATGCCGACGAAGGCGCCTCTCGCGTCTGGGTCGTTGATCGGGCTTCTTTCCCCCATGAGATACGGCAAGAAGTAGACGTTGTTGTGCCCGAGTTTGTTCGGGGCGATCCTAAGTTCTTCGCCTTTATAGTCTTTTGATAGATAGATGTCTTCATAAAGCCACTTAAGACAGGAGGCGCTGGATAAGGAGCAGGCCAATAGGGAATAGCCCCCATCGCCTCCTAGAAATGAGTGGATGGCCCCAGAAGGATCGTAACTATATTTGTCTAGGGATAGATAAATGGTCCCTGAGGTTCCTAAGGAGATGTTGACGGCCCCATTGCCCACGACGCCTGAGCCCAAGGCCGCGGCGGCGTTATCGGCGGCGCCCGCCAAAACGAAGACGGGGTTCTTGTAGCCTAAAGACAAGGCAAGCTCATTATGGATGTAACCGACTTTGTCATAAGAGTCATGGAGCGATGGAAGCATTTCTTCCTTGATGCCCAATAGCCTCATCATGAAGTCGGACCATTTCTTGGTCTTTGGATTAAGAATCAGGGTGCCGGAGGCATCGGAATAGTCGGTTGAATAAACGCCGGTGAGGCGGTGGACGATGTAGTCTTTCGGAAGCATCACATGGGCGATCTTTTGATAGAGTTCCGGCTCATTCTTTTTCATCCAAAGGATCTTGGGGGCGGTGAAGCCTGGATAGGCGATGTTGCCGGTCTCCGAGATTATCTTGTCTTTGCCGATCTCGCCATTGAGGTATTCACATTCCTCGACGCTTCTGGAGTCGTTCCAAAGGATGGCCCTTCTGACTGGCTTGTCGTTTTTATCAAGGGCCACGAGTCCATGCATCTGGCCTCCGATGGATAGTCCTTTGACGGCGGCTTTCTCTTCATCGGTCGCGATGTCTTTGAGGCCTTTTTTGAAAGCCTCCCACCAGTCGAGCGGGTCTTGCTCGCTGTAGCCTGGCTTATCGAGATATAGAGGGTAATGCTCGGGAAGGTTCCTCACGATCAAACCAGTCTCATCGACGAGAGAAAGCTTGAGGGCACTGGTGCCTAAATCGCAGCCGATGTAATAATTCATAACTACTCCTTGTTGATGCTGAAACTATAGAAGGATGAATGCCCTTTTCCTTTGAAGACGAGGTAGAGCGGCTTGGTGCCGCTTAACGGTTCGATCTTGTCGGATGAATAGACGTTCTTGCCCTTCTTTTTATCGACTTTAATTGAGCCGATCTTGATGGAGTCCAAGCTGTCTTTTATCTCGATTTCACCTCTGAATGAACCAGATAGGGTAACGGAGATTGAGCTGGGATTTGCAAAGGAAAAGTATTTATATCCCACCTTTGTGCCATCCCCGCAGTTAGCGATGTATTGGTCTTCGCCTTCTAATTCATCGGCTCCATCCTGAGTGAAATATGGGTGGTTCTTCCTGAGGCATTTCATCTTGAGAAAGCCATAGAAGAAGGCGCCGTTTTTGCCCATGAGGTTGCAGGCGATGTAGGCGGGATATTCGCCCTCGCCTTTTAAAGGTCCGCCATTAAGGCCACATGATGTGACTTCATGCTGGGCGAAATTGCCATCAGGGTTTCTGATGAGCTTCTCCGCACAGCCTTGCCTCGAGTATTGTTTGAGGTTGGTCTGGCGGTGGTAGAAGACATAATATTCGCCATTGATGAATTCGATTGATCCATGGGTGTTGCCCGTGTAATTGATCGCGTCTATTTTCTTTCTTCCGTCTAAGCCAATGTCCCCAATTGAGACGAGCGTGCCGCCATAGCTGAAACCATGGGTTGGGCTATCGCTTCTCGCATAGCAAAGCTCATGGCCTAAGGCTGAGGAATAGATGAAGTAATAAACGCCTTCGAACTTCCTCATGCTGGAGGCCTCGAAGAAGACGTGCTCGCCATATTCTTTGGTCTCCCTGGAGGGGACCCCAATAAAGGTCGGGCCGTTTTTAACGGTCAACATATCGTCCTCAAGCTCATAACACATCGGGCCTTTGTCGGTGGCCTTCCAGCCATGTTGGATGAAAGGGTTGTTGATCTTGGGCCCAAAGCCAGAGTAGAGATAGACCTTGCCATCGTCGTCTTTGAAAACGCCAGGGTCAAAACTCTTGAGTTCGCCATCCTTCATTCCGACGTCAACGCCATCTTGGTAGTGGACGGCGCCATAGTAGATGAAGGGTCCGCTTGGCTTAGCTGAGACGGCGACCCTGATTCTATTGTCGTAAGGGTGTGACGCCCCCACGAAGAAATACAAATAGTAACGGCCGTCCTTTCCCTGGACGACATCCGGGGCCCACATCGAGATCTTGGATGAGTGATACGGGGGGACGCTTTTCTTCTCGAAGATGACGCCTTCGTATCGCCAGTCCGAAAGATCGTCGACTGGAGCGGAATAGCTTATATAGTCATTTAGGCAGAACCCCATTCCATCGAATTTGTCATGGGATCCATATATGTAGACTCGCCCATCAAAGACATGAGGCTCACCATCAGGTATGTACTCACGGGAAGGAAGATATGGATTAAAAGCTTGCCTCTTCATTCTTTTAGTTTAGTCCTTGAAGAGGATTTCGTTGAGCACCGATTCAAGATATTCCTGGTGGCCGGAGTCGACTTTGACGTCAGCCTTCTCAAGGGCGTGGGCGGCAAGTGAGTCAAAGTCCTCTTTGCCTTCGACGATGCTCTTGCCAAGGCCTTTGGTGTAGGAGGAGTATCTATTCTCGACAAACTCGTCGATTCTTCCGTCTTTCTTGATGGCGTCGGCTTTCCTTAAGCCTAAGGCAAAGGCATCCATGCCGGCGATGTAGCTCAAGAGAATATCTTCGAAGGTGTTGGATTGTCTTCTCGCTTTGGCGTCGAAGTTAAGTCCGCCGGTGGTGAAGCCGCCAGCCTTCAATATCTCATACATGGCAAGGGTGGTGCTATAGACGTCAGTCGGGAACTGGTCGGTGTCCCAGCCAAGGAACAAGTCGCCTTGGTTGGAGTCGATGGATCCGAAGACGCCGTTTATGGCGGCGGTTCTGATCTCATGCTGGAAGGTGTGGCCAGCGAGAGTGGCATGGTTGGCCTCGATGTTCATTTTGAAGTCTTTCTCAAGGCCATACTTCCTTAAGAAGTTGCAGCAGGTGGCCACGTCAAAGTCATATTGATGCTTGGTTGGCTCTTTTGGTTTCGGTTCGATGTAGAACTGGCCTTTGAATCCGATCTTGTGGGCATAGTCGACCGCCATGTGCATGAAACGGGCAAGGTTATCGATCTCAAGGCCCATATCGGTGTTGAGCAAAGTGTCATATCCTTCACGTCCGCCCCAGAAAACGTAGCCTTCGGCGCCCAATTTCTTGGCGGCGTCGAGTCCGCACTTAACTTTCAAAGCGGCGCGGGCGAAGACTTCGGCGTTGGGCGAAGTCGAAGCGCCCGCCATGAACACTGGCTCGGAGAACATGTTGACGGTTACCCAAAGAGGATGGATGTTGGTGCCATCTTGTTTCTGAGATAAATAGGAAACCATCGCCTCAAAGTTCTTTTTGAAGACTTTCGGGTCCTTGTCGCCCGGAGCGATGTCGACGTCGTGGAAGCAATAGAACTCGATTCCGAGTTTTTTCATGAGCTCGAAGGCGAAGTCGGCCTTCTTCTCATACATGGCCATTCCGGATAGTCCAAAGGTCTTGTCCATCGTGTCCCCGCCGAACATGTCAGTTCCGGAGGCATTGATGGTGTGCCAGTAGGATAAGGCGAAGCGGAGTTGGTCCTTCATCGATTTTCCTTCGATGATCTCCTCTGGGTTGTAGTACTTGAAAGCGAAGGGCTCTTTGCTCTTCGGCTCATATTTGATGATGTCGACATCCTTGTAGTTTTTCATTGTGAATTCGTGGCTATAGCCACTTTCCTTTGTCTCAATGTTAATTATGAAAGGGCTTTCTTAAAAGATACCTCTTAATATATAATGGACAAAAGTTAAGCATAAGGAGATACTGAAAACATGGAAAACAAGAAGGCAAACGTCGCTGCAAAATACGAAAGCAACCGTTCCAACAAACCACATTACATTTACTTTCAGCACGACACGAACCTTTCCTTTGGCATCCATCTCCATTCTTCTTTTGAGATCCTTTACCTTGAGAAAGGCAGTTTGATCACCACGATCGGAAACAAGAGCATTTCCTTAAAAGAAGGCGATACAGCGACAATATTGCCAAATCAGATTCATTCTTATCGCACGCGGGGGGATTCAAAATCCACCTTGGTCATCTTTAGCCAGGACTGGATTCCTAGCTATGGTAAAGCCGTGGCTTCAAAGCAATACGAAAACCCCTTCGTTTCTTATGAGGCTCTGCCATTGTTAAAGAAAATCGAAAGCGAAAAGAACCATTTTCTCCTCAAAGGTTATTTGTATGAATTAGTTGGAGAAATAGACAAACATTGCGTTTTATCCGATTCCTCATATCGCGATGGCAGCATCCTCGAAAAGATGAGCGATTATGTTAAGAACAATTACATGAAAGACATCTCTTTGGAGAGCATGGCCCGGGACACGGGTTATTCCTATAACTACCTCTCCAGCATCTTCAACGCGAACTTTGGGATCAATTTCTCGAGGTATGTGAACTGTTTCAGAATCGAGGAAGCCGCTTATCTGCTTTCCACTGGGGAAGAGGAGATAACCGACATAGCCCTCGAGTGCGGATTCAACAACATCAGGAGCTTCAACAGGGCCTTCTTGGACTTAAAAGGCGTTACTCCTCGAGAGTTCAGAAAGAGCGGTTCAGCCTACTGAGCCCCGTCATATAAACCGACGTAAGCGAAAATTGATTATTGAATGTTCCACTTTGTGGAGTAGTTTTCTTTAGCGGTGGGTTATACTATCTCCACACCACTAGAGGCAATTTTATGCAAGATTCATCCATCAGCGTCCGCAAGCTCTATGAAAAATTCGAGAGCAAAGAAGATTTGACCAAACTCGGCACGGTCACCATGACCGGCTGGATCAGAAATAACCGCAACAACGGAAAAGTCGGCTTCCTTTCGCTTCATGATGGGACGGCCTTCAAGAACGTTCAGATAGTCTATACCCCAGAGACCTGCGATTTCGTCAAGGTCTCCCATTATCCGATGGGCGGGGCCATCGAGGTCAAAGGCGACGTCGTCATGACCCCGGATATGCCGCAGCCTTTCGAACTTCATCTCGTCTCAATCACCTTGCTTGGCGACGTGAATGAGGATTATCCCCTTCAGAAGAAACGCGCCTCTTTCGAGTTTTTGCGAGATGAGGCTTATCTCCGTCCAAGGACCAACACCTTCGATGCCTTGTTCAGGCTTCGCTCGGTTTTGGCTTATGCCATCCATAAGTTCTTCCAGGAGAGGGAATTCGTCTATGTCCACACCCCGGAAATCACCGGCAATGACGCCGAGGGAGCCGGACAGGTCTTCACCGTCACGACTTCCGCGCCGGACCCAATCAACGACTTCTATGGCCGCAGGGCCTCTTTGACCGTCTCGGGACAGCTTCACGTCGAAGCCTTCGCGATGGCCTTCAAGAACGTCTACACCTTCGGGCCGACTTTCAGGGCCGAGAAGAGCAACACCCCACGCCACGCCTCCGAGTTCTGGATGATCGAGCCAGAGATCGCTTTCGCTGACCTTGATGACGATATGTCCCTTATCGAGGAGTGCATCAAATACTGCGTCCAGTACGCCCTTGATAAATGCCCTGATGAGATGAACTTCTTTAATACCTATATCGACAAGACGGTCCTCGAGAAACTCCACAAGGTCTTATCCGCCCCCTTCAGGAAGATGGAATACACCGAAGGCATCGCCTTGCTTCAAAAAGCCGTCAAGGAAGGCCACCAGTTCGTCAACAATGACATCTACTGGGGCATGGACCTCCAGAGCGAGCACGAAAGATATCTGACCGAAGAGATCGTCAAGGGACCGATGTTCCTTATCAACTATCCAAAAGAGATCAAAGCCTTCTATATGAGGGAGAACGATGATGGCAAGACCGTGGCGGCCTGCGATTTGTTGGTGCCAGGGGAAGGCGAGATCGTCGGCGGCTCCCAGCGTGAGGAACGTTATGACGTCCTCAAAGCCAAGATGGACAAGATCGGCAACACCAAAGGCCTTGAGTGGTATCTGAATCTCAGAAAATACGGTGGCTGCGTCCACTCCGGATTCGGCATCGGATTCGACAGGCTTCTCATGTACATCTCCGGCGTCAGCAACATCCGCGACACCGAGCCTTACCCAAGGAACTCCTCGGCCCTTAAGTATTAATCATGGACAGCCAAGCAAAAGAACCATTAACAGAAGAACAAAGGAAGTCCTTGTCCCGTTCAAGGATCTTTTGGGCGATCGTGATTTTGGATGTCGTCATCGCCTGCTTGTTCGTCTATGAGATGATCGACTTATTCGTCAGATGATAAGACGCTTGAATGAGCATATAGATTATCTTCCTAGCGATGATAAGAACGGCCCTTGCCCCAAGATAGTCATCTTCCATGGGGAGGAGGCGACTCTTCTTTTGGACGTCTCAACGAATAAAGAAAGACTGGACGAAGTCCTCTCTTTCATCAAGGAGAAGGACTACCCATCTTTAAGGTATGTGGCCCTCACGCATTTTCATGATGATCATACGTCCAACCTCATGTATCTAGACGATGACATCGAAATTCTTTGCTCAAAAAACACCGCGAGATATTTGTCGAGGAAATCCACTTTGGTGGAGAAAGACGAGGATTTTGACCTCGGAAATTACACGATTAGGCTGATACTCGTGCCGTCATTGCACGCGAAAGGATGCCTCGATGTCTTGGCGGATTCCTATCTTTTCGTCGGCGATTCTCTCTACTACCGCCAAAGCGGTTCTTCTTATTATTACAACCATGAGATAGCCTACGAGATGCTTCGTAAATATGAGGGCATAGACTTCAAGACCTCCATCTCCGCACATGATCAAAATGACGAAAGCAAAGAGGAAGTCATATCGTTTTTAAAAAGACTGGAGCAAGCCCCAGTCACCAAAATCATCCCTTGATCAACCAAGGCAGTTTCACTTCTTTGCATTATCCGTTTTGACGGAAGCAGGATCAGGATTGGGCATGCCATTCGGGGCGGTGCCTAAGCTGTCATAGTAGTTATAGCCATCAAGCTTTTTGTCATAGATGGTCTTGGCTCTTTTGGAGATGGCAAGGCTTCTTGAGAGGAAGGCCTGAACCACGACCAGGTAATAGATGATGGCGGTGAGCCATAACGGGACGAGGATGTAAGAGATCCAGTATTCGTTATGCCAGCTCGGAGTGGAGATGGTGTTCGGCCATTTCGCGAGCAAGGTGATGTTGAAGACCGTTGTGAAGTTATCGGGGTCGCCCCAATCCCATTGGTAGAAGAGACTTCCGAATTCGCCCCAGTAGTTGCGGCCCCATTCATCGGTTATGGCCGCGTAGATGATATAGGTGAGCAAAGAGACGAAGGCGATGACCCAAGGGGCGATGGCCTGGCGGTAGAAGAGACGGTGGTTGACCCTGGTCGCGTAGTTTTTGAAGTGGGATGGGTCCCCGACCACGCGGTATCTCACCGCGTCCGCGACGAAGAAGTCGATGCGTTTGGCTTGCTGTGCCATCGTGTATCTGATGAGCATGCCGATGAGACATAAGACCAATAACAAAAGAATCGCGACGATAAGAAGGAGCAACAAGAGTCTCTTGTCGTTCTCGGACATTGAGATTTCAACGAAGATGTTCGTGAAACTCATAAGTCGTCCTTTCCGTCGTCGTCTTTGCTGATGTCGATGACCTCATCGCTCTTCTTTTGAGGTATTTCCTCATAGACGGGTTGGGCTTCTTTTGGGGTCGAGGCAATCTCATCAGGGGTTTTGCTCATGTCGATGACCGGGGTGTTGTCCTTCATTCCCAAAGTCGGGCCTTGGGGGTTTTGCTTGAAATAGCCATTCGCGTCAATCGGGGTTGGGTTAGGCTGTTGGGGCTGGGCGGGCTGAGTGGGGGCCGTCTGGTAATAGTTATTCTGGACATAGACGTTCTGAGGCGCCGGCGCGGCAGTTTGCTGGGCCGGGACTCCGTTTGGATGTATTTGGTTCTCGATCTGGGCCTTCTTGATCTCATCCACCTTAACGTCTTCTTCAAAGGGGGCGAAGAAAGATAGTCCC
>DHAP01000046.1:28805-36007 GCA_002397465.1 Caryophanales bacterium UBA4951
AAAACCAAGACTGCCAAGAGAAATGGAAGCAAGAGGATGTATACGAGGCCGAGGCCAAAGTTCTTAAGGATCTTTCCCATGTGCATTTATTTTAGGGTCAATCCCTCTTTCTTCAATAAGAAAACCGACAAAAGGGAAGGAATTGAGACGCTGACGAAGAACAAAGAAGAAAGAAGCAGGGGGCTATCCTTTGGGAAAGAGGAGTTGAAGATGGCAAAGGAATAGATTGATCCGATGAGCAAAACCACTAATAGGACCATGAGATACCATCGATGGAACGAGAGGAGATTAAGCGAGGCGAAGACGGAAAAATATAAAGCAAAGGCATAGAAGAGATACGCCACGGGGACGTAATAGAAGCCTAGGAGTATCGCTAGGAACGAAAAGAATATGGAAGCGATGGGGGAGACGACGCTGAAGATGCCTTCGTTACCATAACTCACCTTGAACTCCGAGAAGACCATGCTGATGAAGAAGTGGGTGATGGAGATGCCCGCTAGAGAGATCCCGAACAAGAAAGTCGGGATGATGTCGTCGACATATAGATAATCCGTCAGCCCAAATACCCCTTTGATGAAAGAGATCATGTCGACGCTGTAGATGGCCTTGATCAAAGGGATGGACAAATAGTTGAAGCCGAGCGATAGAAGCGAGGAAAAGAAGATAAGCAAAGAGACCGGGGTTTTGAACTTGACCAATATGCCATAAAGGATTCCGGTGAGAATGGAGGGGTAGACATAGAAAAGGGTCTCTCTTAAGTCATAACAGGTCACGAGGGAAACGCAGATCAAAGAGGAGAAAAGATAGACGAGGATGTATTTCTTGTCGATCAGCACCATCGTTAAGGCGCTTATCAAAGGAAGGACAAGAATGATGAAGATATCACTTAATGGAAGGAAGGTCGCAATTAAAGAAAGGACGGCATCCATGGCCACGGCAATGGCGATGAAAGACAGGTTCTCCGATGGCGTGATTCTCTTTCTGAAGAAACGCATGGCTCTATTATCATTGTTTTCCTTATTTATATAAAGAAGCGACGATTTTTGGGCAAAGGGATTTTTAGCTCTCTATAGATAGGCAAAGAGATCCGTGGCGGCTCCCCATAACTAGCCGCCCAGCCCTCCCCCAGGCGGATCTCTTTTTTTGGTTTTGTAGGCGAAAGTAGGCAAGTGTAGGCAAAAGTAGGCAAGTGTAGGCGAAAGTAGGCAAACCAGCGTTTATCGGATAAAAACACAATATGTAAATATTTCGCTTTCTAATAAATTTTGCCGTTTCTCTGAATATTTCGTCTTTTTTGAGGGATAATTTTGATGAAAAAAGT
Organism: Caryophanales bacterium UBA4951; assembly: GCA_002397465.1. Classification (GTDB taxonomy): domain Bacteria; phylum Bacillota_I; class Bacilli_A; order RFN20; family CAG-826; genus UBA4951. The sequence goes on from DHAP01000046.1 coordinate 30,127, forward strand.
GCTTCTGATTAAGAAAATGTTTTGCAAATACAGGAAACGTCGTTCAGTGGTTAAAAAATAGGCTTCTTTCGATTGTCAAGTCTAGTCCTTATACCCCCATCAAGAGTATGCTTAACGTCAGTTAAGAAATTATGGATTACGCATCACTTTTGAATGACAAACAGTTCGCGGCTGTGAAGACTTCTTCGCAGTACGTTCGTATCATCGCGGGGGCCGGAAGCGGCAAAACCCGTGTTTTGACCTACCGGGTCTCCTATCTCATCAGCGAAATGCACGTCGATCCCTCAAGGATCCTTGCCATCGCCTTCACCAACAAGGTCGCCAAAGAGATGCTCGATAGGGCATCAAAGATTGTCTATGAGTTGCTTGGCTATTCGCCGATGCTCCATATTTCGACATTCCATTCTTTTTGCTCCCGCTTCCTCCGCGCGGAATGCAAAGCCATCGACTATCCATCCGGATACACGATATATGACGATGACGACCAAAAGAAACTCATCAAGAACATCGCGGTGGACCTCGGTTACAAAAAAGGCGATGACATCGTTAAATCCGCATCCAAATATATCTCCAGCAAAAAGACCAAAGGCATCTATCCTGAGGACATCAACATCAAGAACGAGGCCTTCAAAGACGAGAAGATATGCCTGAAGTTCTATATGCTCTATGAGCAAAAGAAGAGCGCAGCCTACGCCTTGGACTTCGACGATCTTTTGCTCAAGACCATCTACATCCTTGAGAACTTCCCAGCCATCAGAGAGAAATGGGCTTCCCGTTTTGACCACATCCTCGTCGACGAGTTCCAGGACACCAACGACGTCCAATACAAATTGATGAAGCTCCTCATAAGAAAAGACACCTCCATCTATGTGGTGGGCGACCCTGACCAGACGATCTATACCTGGAGAGGCGCCAACCAGAACATCATCCTGAACTTTGAGAAGGAATACCCTAACGTCGAGACCGTGATACTCAACGAGAACTATAGGAGCACCAAGACGATCTTGGCCTCCGCGAACAAACTGATCGCCAATAACAAGAAGAGGGTCCCGAAGGATCTTTTCACCAACGCGGCCGAAGGCGTCGAAATCAAGACCAACATGCTGGCGAGCTCCGAAGAGGAAGCCACCTGGGTCGGCAAAGAGATTGCCCGTCTAGGCAGGGCCTGCAAGAAAAATGATGGCGAACCTGACTACAGCCACATCGCCATCCTTTATCGTTCCTCTTATATGACACGGCCATTTGAATCTGAACTAAAAGACAGAGGCATACCATACCGCATCTTCGGCGGCCTCCGTTTCTATGAGCGCATGGAAGTCAAAGACCTCCTAGCCTATTTCAACTTGATGCTGAACCCGAGCGATAACATCGCCTTTGAGCGTATCGCCAACGTCCCAAGAAGAAGCGTCGGGGACACCTCGATCGAAAGAATCAGAAATGAGGCCACCGAACATGGCCTTTCCGAATACGATTACATCAAGAACATCTCGACCTATTACGAAGCGACTTCCGTGCCTTCCAGAAGCCTTGGCTCCTTAGGGGCCATGGTGGACAAGATGGAGGCGACCAAGGCCAAGCTCAAGGACAACCTTGAGGTCTATTCATCGGTCCTCAAGGACTTCACCGAGGAGATCGGATACTTTGATTATCTCAAGGATGACGAGAACCCGGACGAAGATCGGATCGGCAACGTCAACGCCTTGTTCGATGATATCGCCCACTTCATCTCATCGCACCCCGAAAGCACGTTCGACGAGTACCTTCAAAACGTCTCTTTATTGACCGCCCAAGATGATATGAATGGCGGCAACTACGTCTCTTTGATGACGATTCACGTCGCCAAAGGGCTGGAGTTTGACGACGTTTTCGTCATATCCATGAACGAAGGCGCCTTCCCGTCCATGCGGGCTGAGAACGAAAACGGAAGAGATGGCCTCGAAGAAGAAAGACGTCTTGCCTACGTGGCCTTCACCAGGGCCAAGAAGGAGCTTTACGTCTCCTGCAACACCGCCTATTCCTATCAGACTGATTCCCATAGCATCCCGTCCCGTTTCTTCAAAGAAGCCGGACTCACCCTCCCAAAGAGCAACTCCTTTACCCCGAACTGGAACTCCAGCTGGAACAAGCCAGCCTCACGCGGCAGCTCCGGCTACTTCGCAGATGGCGATTCCTTATCTCCGTTCGATGAGCAAAAGAAAGAGCCCGAGACACCAAAAGTGAGCGATAATGGAATCCGTGATTGGAAGGTGGGCGACAAAGCCCATCACGAGAAGTTCGGCGATGGAATCGTGATCGAGGTCATCGATAACAACATCATCATCGTGAACTTCGACTCCGTCGGAAAGAAGACCCTTTTGGGGAGCCATCCGATGTTGTCGAAAGCCAGCAGCAAAGGAGGAGAGGCATGAGCATTGACGAAGCGAGAAAGAGAGTCGCGGAACTGACCGCCCTCCTTGAGAAATACAGCTACGAGTATTACGTCCTTAACCAGTCCAGCGTCTCCGACGCCGAGTTCGACCGTCTTTTGAATGAGCTCAAGATGCTTGAGGAAGAGTTCCCCGGCCTCAAGAGCAAGAACTCCCCGACCCAAAGGGTTGGCGGCTTCGTCCAAAGCGAGTTCAAGAAGATACCGCATAAGAGGCTGATGCTTTCTTTAGGCAACGTCTATAACGAAGACGAGATGAGGGACTTTGACAGGAAGGTCCGCGAGATCGTCCATAAAGACAAGATCGTCTACATGGGCGAGGTCAAAATCGACGGGCTTGGGATGTCTCTTATATATGACCATGGCGAATTCCAATATGCGGTCACGCGCGGCGATGGCGTGACGGGCGAGGACGTCACCGCGAACATCATCACCATCAAATCGATCCCGATGCACGTGAAAGAGACGCGTCCTTTCGAAGTGAGGGGCGAGGTCTATATGCCGAAAGCCTCACTAGACGGGCTCAATGAGCAAAGGAAGGCCAGCGGAGAGCCTTTGTTCGCCAACGCCAGAAACGCGGCGGCCGGCAGCATCCGCAACCTCGACTCCAGCGTCGCGGCCTCTAGAAAACTCGATGCCTTTTGGTATTACCTCGTGAACTCAAGGGAATTAGGCGTCCACGTTCATAGCGACGCGCTCAACTATTTGGATACGTTAGGATTCAGAACCAACAAAGAAAGAAGAATCCTCAATGGCATCGATGAGGTGATTGCCTACATCAAGGAATACACCGAGAAGCGCGAATCGCTTGCCTATGACATCGACGGGCTTGTCTTCAAGGTCAATGACATCGACGAATATGACGTTTTGGGCTATACCGCCAAGGAACCGAAGTGGGCGATCGCCTATAAGTTCCCTCCACTTGAGGTGACGACCAAGCTTTTGGACATCGTCCTCACGATCGGCAGGACCGGACGTGTCACTCCTAACGCCATCCTTGAGCCAGTGAGGGTCCAAGGGTCCTTGGTCCAAAGAGCCACGCTCAACAACGAGGACTTCGTGAAAGAGAAAGGCCTCAAGATAGGGGACGTCATCGGACTACACAAAGCCGCGGATGTCATCCCAGAAGTCACCGGCCCGATCATCAAAGACAGAACAGGGGACGAGCAAGACTGGGTCATGCCATCCATCTGCCCGGTCTGTGGGTCTCCTTTAACCAAAGTCAAAGGGCTTCATTACTGCCTTAACCCCGAATGTGGGTCAAGGAAGATCGAAAGCATCATTCACTTCGCCTCCAGGAACGCGATGGATATCGACGGGATGGGCGAACGGGTGGTGGAGGAGTTCTTCGCCGAAGGTTTCCTCAAGGACATCCCCGACGTCTATAAACTTCAGGACCACGCTTCAATGATTAAAGAGCTCGATGGCTGGAGCGACAAGTCCATCAATTCTTTGTTGGACGCGATTGAGAAGAGCAAGAAGCAGTCCCTTGAAAGACTCCTCTTCGGCTTAGGCATCAAAGAAGTCGGCGAAAAGATGGGCAAGGTCTTGGCCAAGAGATATCAGCATCTTGAGGATTTCTATAACCTCAGCGAAGACGATCTTCAAAAGGTCCCAGACGTTGGCCCGGTCGCGGCGAAGAGCGTCTATGACTATTTCCATGATGAGAGCAAATTAGCTGAGCTTGCCACCCTCAAAGAAGAAGGCGTCAACTTCGCCTATTTAGGCACCGACACGATCGACGTGAACTCCTATTTCTATGGGAAGACCATCGTTTTGACCGGCACTCTTATTAAGTACTCACGTGAGCAAATGACGGAGATTCTTGAACGAATCGGCGCCCATTGCAGCGGCAGTGTCTCCAAGAACACCGACATCGTGATCGCCGGTCCGGGGGCCGGAAGCAAACTCGACAAAGCCCAAGCGCTTGGCATCGAAGTGATGGACGAAACGGAAGCCCTCAACCACCTCAACAAGACAGGCCAATAGGCTTCAGTACTATTTATCTATTGGGACCTTATCCTTTTAGCGAGGATTCTTCCTTAATTTTGGGCATCCTTTGTACTAGAATTAGGATATTGTTTTTATGAGCCTATCCAATATAGCGACAAAGCTTGACGAGAGACTTGAAACCTTAAGGAAGAAGAAAGGCTTCTATTTCGTTTTCTTCCCGTTGCTGTTCATCTTCTTATACGCTTTGTACTTCATCTTTTGCTTCTCGCCCAAATCATATTACGAGGTATATCAGGATTCCTCGATCAGCCTCGCGAAAGATTATCTGGGTTTTGGCTCCTACGCCCAGATGATCGTCTATTTCGTTTTGCTGATTCTTTTCTGGGTTTTTCTTTTGCTCTATCAGCACCTCCTAAAAAAGAACGGACGCCTCACGAACGAGAAGCTATCCATCATCTTTGTGATTCTTTCCAGTTCTTTGGTCGTCAGTTATGTCTTCACTTTGAAGGCCAACGCCCAAATAGGCCACACCGACTGGTGCATGTGGGATTATTACACCGACAACGACAATTCCTATCGTCCGGGCCATTGGCACGTGATCCTTGATATCTTCAGAACTGGCAAATTGCCTGATCCACCGGTTATCAATGGCGAGTGGTATTACAACAACCAATATTACCAAAACAAGCTTTACCATCTTTTGTCCGCTTACTTCATGCGGTTCAATTCTCTTTTCATCAACGTCGGAGGGGCCAACACGGTGGATGCGACGCTTCATTCATTCGTCTATACCGAGACCGAGGACGTCCTCATGGAGACCACGAGAATCCTTTGCTCTTTCTATGGCGTCTCGATGATGGTGATGGCAAGGCATCTCTTCAAGAAGTTCAACCTCAAAGATGCCCGTCTTTCGATCGCGACCTTCCTCTTCGTCTTCACCCCGATGTTCATCATCCTCGCCGGCTCGATGAACAATGATTGCCTGGCTTTGCTATTTGCCTTATGGGCCGTCTATTTCACGATTGAGTACAAAGAGAAAAAGAAATGGTCTTCGATAATCATGATCGGTGTGACCCTCGGTTTAGGGATGGCCACGAAGTTCAACGTCGGGGTCATCGCCATCTATATCGCCGGTGTCTTCTTGTTCATGATGATTCAGCTTTATCAAAAGAAGAAAGAAGGGATTTACGGGGTTTATCCGCATCCATATCGGACATTTTGGCTGCAGATACTGGTGTTCGCCGCGATTGTCTTCCCCTTGGGGCTCTTCTTTACCGTCTACAATTACGTGAAGTATCAGATCCCTTTCGGCTTCATCATGCTGAACCCGGTCACGAGTCCGGTTTTCGTCAATCAGGACTTCTATAACCTCTTCCTCCGTTTCTTCGTCTTCCCTGCCCCGGACATGTTCTTCTCGATCTTCACCTGCCCATACCGTTATCTGGACTCGGGAGTCTTGATCGACGTCTGGGGACATCAGGATTTCAATATCTGGACCGGGCT
>DHAP01000052.1 GCA_002397465.1 Caryophanales bacterium UBA4951
TTTATTCATAAAAGCCCCTTTATCTATGTTTAGTTACGATACATGAATAAAGAGGCTTAAACAACCAAATTAGGCCATAAAACGCTTGGGAAACCGGTAAAAGTAATCGAAGTAATTTTAAGAAGAAAGCTATTCGTCAGTGTTTCAAAGAAAAAAATCCTAATAAACCAAAGTCCATAGTCAGTCTTTTTCATATGCCTTGTTGCATTTTCGGGGGGAATGTGCAACAGTAGTGTTGTATTTTCAGGGGGAATATGCAACAAGGAGAAGTGCTTATGAACGTTATGGAAAGAAAGATAGACACCTTATTGGCGAAATGGCTAACCGCAACCACAGAACGGGAAGCCTCGAACGTCCACAAGTGTTTGCTTATTCAAGGAATGAGGCAAACGGGCAAGAGTTTTGCCATCCGAAAAGCCTTGTCTCTTCCTTTGGAAGACCCGACGGTTCTCATTTCTCATCCTTTGATCGATGGTTTAGGAAACATAACGGCGATTGAAGTCAACTTGAGCATAAACGAAGGCCTGAAAAATGCTTTCGAAGGTTCTTCCTCGCCAGAGATGATTCTTAGCAAGATCAAACAAGACCCACTGTTCTGGAAGGCCGACCTTTCTTTGTCGAAGGAACATAGGGTAATTCTATTCGTCGACGAAATCCAAGAGTCACCGCAAGCCATCAAAGCCTTGAAGTTTCTTTCCTTTCAAAAATACCTGACTGTAATCGCCTCGGGGTCATTGCTTGGAATCAGCGTTAACTCAATGGATCTTTTCCCGACGGGCTATGTTGAGATAGTCCGTCTGTTCCCAATGGACTTTGAAGAGGTTCTATGGGCCAAGGGATTTGAAAAATCGGATATCAGCTCCTATATAAACGAAATTGAGAACGGAAAGCCCCTGCTTCCAGCGTTGCATGACAAATTGCTTTTGACTTACCGCGAATACATTATTTCTGGCGGCCTTCCCGAGAATGTGGCCATATACATCAAAGAAGGAATAGACTCGCCTGCGTTGTATCTCAACCAACGGAGCTTACTTCACTCATTTGAAAGTGACATAGCCAAATACGCTCCAAAAGAGGAGAGAATCAAGGCCAGGCAGGTTTTCGATGCGATACCAAACGCCTTGTCCAGGACAAACACAAGATTCACGTATTCTCTTCTAGGAAGAGGCCAAAGCAGTTCACGCTACGAAGGCGCTTTGTCATGGCTGATAAACGCCGGGCTTATCTATAAAGTCCAGAATCTTGAGGAGCCATCCATGCCGCTTAAAGCCAAAGCCAAGCACAATGACTTCAAACTCTATTTGTCCGACACGGGAGTTCTTTGGGCCATGCTTGGAAACGGAAATGCCAACAACATCCTTGATCCATCGTCGACATTTCAAAAAGGGATGTTTTATGAAAACAGCACTGCCGACATTCTTGAGATGAGCAAAACCTTCGATGAGCGGGACGTCTATTACTTTGGAAGAAACTCAACCTTGGAAGTTGATTTTCTTATCGAGACCTCAGACAAAGCGCTTATCGTCGAAGCAAAAAGCTTTTTGAACACAAAATCCAAATCAGTCACCACCCTAATGAGAGAATATCCTGACTTATACGCCGCCAAGATTTCACCAAAAAATCCTGGGAAAGACGGAAAGCTTTACTTATTGCCCCATTATTGCCTTCCGTTCTTAGACAGGATCGTCAAATAATCAGCATCATTAATTAGGTTGATTTGAAAAAGAGGTCTTATCGTTTTTATATGGTTTGATGAATACCAGCGAGAATAAGAAATAAACCACTAATCCATAAAGAAGGCCAAACGACACATCGCTCAGGAAATGGCCTCCGTTAAGTATTCTCGTGAAACAAAGGAACACGCTATAAGCAAACGCAAAGACGTAGCCCCAGACGTTGATCTTCTTGCTTGCTTTTGGAAGGCAAGATAATAGAAGAGGCAACGAGAACAAGGCACTGCAAAATGAAGCATGCCCGCTCGGGAAGCTCTTTTGACCATCCACGACCGCACTGAAAGGAGCCCACTCCCACCAGTTACGGAAGCTCAGTCCGCTGACGTTGTCGCTAGAGACCAAAAACCGGTATCTAGGTCTTGAGGCAAGCTCTTTCAAGGCGCCGCAGAATTCCACTTCCACCACGATGTCGGTGATGACGAACAAGCCAACCCTTAATAGAAGTCCTTTGTCTTTTTGTTCCTTGAAAAGATGATAGACAAGAGGCGGCACCCAGGCCAAGAGAATTGCGGCGGTTAGAAAACCAAGCCACACCCTCCAGAGGGCCGGATCATTCGAATAGCCATAGACATATCGGAGGGGGCTACCGAGGTAATGGATTCCAAGGATATAGGAAAATACCAGCAAAACCCATCCCAATAGCCTTCCTTTGTCCCCGTCATCCTTCAAAGAGATGAAGACCAAAGTCCCGGCAAACGGGAACAAGCAATAGACTGGATATAAGCCCCAGCTCTCGAAGAAATAGGCAAACGCGCTGCCTAAATCCACGATCGATGAAGAGATCTGATAGTCAAATAACGAACCGAATATGATGCCTAATAAGCAAACCAAAACAACGATGCAATAGAGGTAGTTTGGGACCCCGAGGCTCTCGTTTTTTAGAAAGCGCTTGAACATGTTATTTCTCGATCATGATGTCTCTGATCGAATTGACTTCGTTCTGAGTCAAACCACAATCGATGAGATAGCTTTCGGCGCACTCGGCAAGAGTGGGCTTGTTGTAGGCCTTCAAATCGTTCTGATAGGTCTCACGGACCGTGATGGAGTTCCTAGATGAGCCGATGTTCCCGAAATTCGAGAAGAGGTAATCATGATAGAGGTCCTCGTTTTTGATGCCGAGCAAGGCGCCCATGACATAAGAGACGCAGCCCGTCCTGTCGGTGCCGATTGAGCAATGGACGTAGACTGGGTAGTTGTCTTTGTTGGCGTAAATCTTAAAGACCTGACACATCGTGTCTTTGCAGTCGGTGATCATGTCTTTGGTATCCCAATTGATCGGCAATGAATGATAGCTGACTTCCGGAATCACCGAATCGTTCATGTGGCCGTTCTCAGGATTGCCATTGGCCTCTTCGGTCATTCTGAGGTCGATCTCGGTTTTGACGCCCATGGTTTTGGTGAGGGTGGTCAAGCCATTCGCCGTTATCTTAAGAGATGGGGTGTCGCTGCCGCCGGTCAAGGCACCACCGCGATAATAAAGTCCCTGTCTAACCGTCCCGCCGAGTTTGGATGAATATCCGCCGAGGTCCCTGACATTGGTGACGCCGGCGAGGTTGATGTTGCGCGGGGCATCGGATGTCGTCTCAAAGGTATAGACCTTCGCATCAGTGAAGGATTCCTTCTTCTTGGCTATCCTCCAATAGTAGGTGGTCGAGAGGTATGGGTTATAGAAGTCATAGCTCTTTTTGCCTAGGGTCGTGATGGTCTCGGCGTTCGTGAAAGCCGAGTCAGTCGAGATCTGAAGGTAAGTGGCGCTTTCGCCAGCCGGGAATTCGAGATTGATCGGCTGGGGCTTTGAAAGCTCCTTCGTCCCATCCGCGAACGAGGAGATGGTCGAGAATCCTGAGTGGATGTAGCCTGACTGAAGCGGCGTGTGGAAGTCGCCATAGGCCATGGTGAGGCTGTCGGGATCGACGTATGTTTTGTCGAAGGTGTCGATCTCATCGCTGTAGACGCTCGATGAACAGGCACAGATGGAGAAGAGAAGCAACGCCGCTAACGGATATAGCGACCTCTTAAGCTGCACTCTCATTGGAAATATCCCCCTTTTTATCTTTCTTTATTTTCCGGATTATGCCAAAGGCCAATCCGAGGATAACAATCCCATAGACCGCATCATAGGCGTAGATGATGTAACGGTAATAGACTTGCCCGTGGACGATGCTCTGATTGGGGACGAAGCCATTCATCGCCGAGCTGTTGCCGACCGCATAAAGGATGTGTTCCATGGCGGCCAACGCGTAATGGCTGTCATGGGCGTCTTTGCCTATGGTCCTATTGACGCCGACCGTATTGAGCTTGAAATCTCCGCCAGCCTCAAGCATTTGGCCATTGTTCATGTAGCCTTCGACGTCCCAATCGGTGAGGACGGCCCCTTTGAAGCCCCACTCATTCCTTAAGACGTTGGTTATGAGGTTGTAGTCGCCGCCCGCCCAGGTTGAGCCAAGACGGTTGTAGGATGTCATGATCCCACGGCAAGTCGGAATGCTCTTTTCTTTCATGACGTAAGACCCGTCGTTCTGGAGTTCGTTATACTTCACGGTCGAATCAGGGACTTTCACGGCCATCTCGAATGGCTTGAGATAGGTCTCTCTGATGCTCTGCTCGTCCGCATAGATGATAAGCCCGTTCGTGTCACGGTGCGTCTCTTCGTCATTGAGGGCGAAGTGCTTGATGAAAGTGATCATCCCCCGGCTTCCGGCCGCGTATGTCTCTTCCTGGGCCAAGGTGCCTGAAAGATATGGATCCTCGGAATAGTATTCGAAGTTCCGGCCTGAGAAAGCCGAACGATGGATGTTCATGGCAGGGCCATACCATCCGGAGATGTTGGACCATAAGCCCTCTTCGGCGATGTAGTCACCGACGTTGGAGGCCACGGATAAATCCCAAGAGCTCGCAATCGCGATCTCGCAAGGCCATGACATGGCATAGTAGCCATCGCCCAAAGGCTTGGAGTCATGGTTAGGAAGGATGTTGAGCCCAGCTGGGCCATCCACCACCATCGAGGTCGGCATGCTGATTGAGTCGGCGCCCGGGATTTGATATCCAGACTGGGCGATGATGTTGCCGATTTCGCTATAGCTCATGGAACGGACCATGCTGTGGTAGCCTTCGTCATCGATGTCTTTTCCGCGCATGTTGACGAGATATTGCGTGTCGCCGACACTCATGCTCTCAAATTCGCCACTAGTTGGGTTGGGGTTAAGAGAAGTCGTGCTGTCTAATTCGCTTCTGATGTTGGCGGACAATGTTTTGCCAAACTGTTTGCCACCGACGTTGGAGGCCGAGCTGACATTCAGGACGTTTCCATCCCTGATGCCTTCATCCACCATCGACCAGTTGTTTCGGGAAAGGACTTTTTGTTCCTTGCCTTTTGCGTGGTCGAATTGGTTGGTGATCTCGGTTCCGGTCTTGCTGTCTTTTGAATAGGTCACGTCATCAAAAGCAGCGACGTGATATGAATAAACGGAGTTCTTGCTGTCCACCGAATATCCTTTATAGGAAAGGAAATTGTTCGTGGCCTCATGGGCGTCACTCGCCGCGGTGAAGAGATAATCCCCATCCTCGACGATGTAGGTTTTCTTGTTCTTGGCGTCGTAGCTCTTGAGGTTCTCCAAGTCGATTGAGCACTTAAGTGTCTCTTTGGCTTTGGGGGCGAGGTTGTCGCTCTTCACGTAGGCGACTAATTCGGTCGCGCTCTTTTCGATTTCGTAGGTGATGTCATAACTCGTATAAGGCTTTTCGAGATAGATCTGAACGACATCGGACCCCGAATACTTGTCTGAGGTGTTTTGTATCTCGACCTCGACGTCGATCTTGTTGTTTGCTTCATCAAGGGTGTATTTGGCTTGCCCTATCGAGAAGTCAGCATACGAAAGGCCATATCCAAAAGGATATTGGACGGTTGATGAATAATCATAGGTCCCGACGTTGGAGCGTTTGCTCACCGCATCGTAATACCTCGTCTCGTAATATCTATATCCGACATAGATGCCTTCGTTGTAGGAGATGTAGTAATAGTCGCTGTCCTGATAGGCGAAATCGCCGATGTTCTGGCTTGATGGGGCCGAGAATTCGTCATAGGCATAGGTGTCGACCAAATGCCCTTCGGGCGATAAGGCCTCGCCGGATGTGGATTCGCCAACTAGGGCCTCTCCTAAGCCGATCGTGCCGGTTCTCCCCAGTCCTGGGACCACTAAGGCACTCTTGATATTGGAATAATCGTTTAAGAAGCCTAGCTCAAATTGGTTGTTGCAGTTGATGAGGACCACGATGTTCTCGAAGGTGTCGTTAAGATACGACAAAGTGTCTTTCTCGTCTTGGTTGAGCTCAAGATAATGCTCACCGTCTTTGCCGCCATAGCTCGACATGTTCCTGGCTAAATCGATGCCTTCGCCGCCGGTCCTGGAGACCACGTAAACGGCGGTCGTTCCTTTAAAGGAGTCAGTCAGTTCGGAATTGTTCTTGATCTTGTCGACCGGGCATTCCCCGATGGACCAGTCCTCGCCACGTCCGAAGTTGACGCTTCCGACTCCGCGGCGATAGTTCTTCCCCTCGCCCGTGGAATAGAAATCCCAAAGCTTCGAATTAACCTTGAGGCCGGCTTTCTCTAGGCCGGCTTTCAAAGTGGTTGATAAGCCAACGCTGGAGGCGCCGCTTCCGCTGCCGCCATAGACAAAATCCACGCTTGAGGTCGAGAACAAAGAAACTTGGTCGTTCTTGGCAAGTGGAAGGAAATGATCATCGTTCTTCAACAAAGTGACGCTCTCATGGGCGACTGAGCTCACATAGTCCTCCTCGCTTTCGGCAAGCGACTTTACCGAGGAGAACTTTTTCTGTTCGTAAGTGCTGTCGACGCCGCTTACCTGATGGCTGCTATCGGGGGTTTTGCCGATGAACATCGTCAAAATATTGCTGTAGGTCGTGAAAGCCAAAACATTGACGGCTATCGTAAGACCAGTCAGCACGGCGGCAATAGAAGAACAAATGATGATGTACTTGCGTTTTTTCATGTTAAGTTAAGGTTTTTGCATTCTTAGGTTAATAAAAGCGCTTTCTTTTGACTACACATCTTGGCATAGTTGGGGCTTTTTTTGCCTTTATTCTCTTTACTTTTGCAAAGCGTGCCGCTTTTATGACCAGTTGGAACGTCCGAGGTTATCTTTCATTAACCTAATAAATAAAGTGATGGCAAATGAAGAAAGCGATGCTTCTATGCCTTGTCCTTTGCCTTCCGGCCGCTCTTCTTTCTTCGTGCGGGGACGCGAGGTTCTACGAGACCTCAAATGAGACCTTTGGGATTGAGCTTAATCCTCCTACTTATTCGATAAACGACACTAAAAACTCCCTCGATGAAGCCTACCTCGCTTATCATGGTAGATATTATAAGGATAAGGAAGCCCTTTGGATGTCATTCTCCAACGCCGGCTTCGAGGTGACTTTTTATGGCAAGGTCCTTGAAGGTTCCTTTTATGCCACCGCGGCCGATAGCGACCTCAACCGCCCTTATCTAGCCGTCGCCATCGATAATGACCTTGATCCTGACAACATGAAGGCGGTGAGGCTCACTTCCAGCGGCGCCTATTCAAATGCCACCACGACTAAAAACGGCTATACCCTCCACCCCCACGTCATCCTGGCCTCTTTTGAGAATGAGGGAAAACACACGATCAGGGTCTATAAGCGAAGCGAATGCCAAAACTCCCAAGTGGGCGTGATTTCCTTGTCGAGCGATGGGACGATATTGCCTGTCGAAAAGAAAAGCCTCGATCTGAAGATTGAGGTCTTTGGCGATTCCGTCACCTGTGGCTATGCTGTCGAAAGCGATGATTATTATGAGAAGTTCTCGACCAGGACCGAGAACAGCACCAAGAGCTACGCCAACTACGCCGCGAATTATCTTAACGCCGACGTCTCCCTCGTCTCGGCGGGCGGTTATGGCTTATACAAATCGGCCTACACCGAGAACCTCAAACCCGACAACGTGGCCGAGATGTTCTCTTTGGCGGATTTCACCTATGACACGAATGACTCCAACCGCCATAGTTGGGATAACAGCAAATACGTCCCCGACGTCGTCGTCGTGGCCTTGGGCGCCAATGACGCCTCCAAGCTTGCGACTTATTCCAAGGGCAGCGACGACTACAATTCCTTCTTGTCTATATATAAGGAAAAGTATGTGGATTTTCTCAGTTTGATCAAAACCACCTATCCCGATTGCGTTATCATTTCCTCTAGTGAGATAATCCCTTTTTCCGATGACATCGTCCTCAAGACGGACGAGGCCGTCGAAGAATATAATGCTTCCAAGGGGAACGTCGTCACCCGTTTCAAAGACGATGCTTATACGACTTCCAAAGACAAGACGACCCCAGGGGCTGGCCATCCGAATCAGGAAATGCAGAAAATAGCCGGACGGGAGCTCGCGAATTGCATTGACGACGTCCTCTCTATCTAGCTGAATCTTCTAGCATATCTGACGTTTAGAAAGTCAAAAAAACAACCAGTTGTGCCTACCCTTATTAAAGATGTAAGCGATTTCAACAACAATGTAAGCACATTAAAGGAGGTTTTTGATGAAGAGGAAAAATACGATTTTCTGCTTGTTGGCCGGTCTACTAGTTTTTTCTATGGCTGGATGCAGCAAGCAAAGCGCGCCACTTGATGACGCGCCAACATTCATCGAAGGCAAATACACGGATTTCACTGAGGGGAAGTCCAGTGCTTACACAGTCTCAGACGGCTGGAGCAACAAAGGGATGTTCGGATGCACCTGGAGCTCACAGAACCTTTCCTATTCGAACGAAGGCATCAACATGAAGATCACCAAGAACACCGAAACCGGCGTTTATTATGGCGGTGAGCAAAAGTCATCCGGATCGGATGGCCAGTTCAAATACGGCTATTTCGGCACTTATATGAAGGCCGCGAAAGCCCAAGGCACCACCTCGACTTTCTTCACCTACACCGGATCTGGCGAAGACAATCCTCATGACGAGATTGACGTGGAGATCCTTGGCAAAGACACCACCAAAGTCCAGTTCAACTACTTCGTCGACGGAACCGGAAACCATGAATACATGTATGACCTCAGGTTCGATTCTTCCGAGGACTTCCATCAGTATGGCTTCTATTGGGATGACACCAAAATCATCTGGTTCGTCGATCTACAACCGGTTTATAGCGTCACGGGCACCGCGATGCCATCAGCCTCTCAAAGAATCTTCCAGAATTTTTGGGTCGGCGATCAAAGCAACTTCAACGCCAAAGCCTGGCTCGGCTCCTTCGATGATGCCGACTTAGGCTGCACCGCTTACTACAAAAAGGTCACTTACGCCGGACTCGACGGTTCCTTAAGGGAAGTCCCAGAGCCGGAAAAAGCCCCAAGCCTTGATGAGCTCACCACCATCTCTAGCGGACTTAACTTCCCAGACAGCCGTGAGTACGTCGTCACCAACGCCAGCGACAACATGTCCGCCGACGTGACTTATGAAGGCGTCACCAAGTCCTATCACAACATCACCGCCAAGCTCCCTGATTCTTCCAAGACCGCGAATCTCTTCGCGATGAAGGTCGAGAACAAAGGCGAGAAACTCGTCAACCTCAGAGTTGACCTTCAGATGGACCAGCCTCTGACCGATGGCGGCATCAAATGTGCCAATACCAATGCTTATTATGCCGATGGCGGCGAGACCAAGACCGACCTCAAATGGGGTGGATCCTTCTTTGAGGTGCCAGTCGGAAAGAGCATAACCCTTATCGTCAAATACTATGGACCAGCCACCAACGTCATCTTGATGCCTGATTCCTCAGTCACCAGCACCGAGGCTTGCTCGGGACACTTGCTTATCTCCAACTACATGCTCGGCGGAACCAATGAATATGTGGCTCCGAAAGATGAAACCACCATCGATGAATCGGCCGGCAAAGCCTTCACAATGGACCTCAAGAGCAACGATTCTTATACCGTGAGCGGCACCACAAGCGCTGCCGACATCACCTATGCCGACCTCAAAGGAAACTCCTACAAGAACGTCTATTGCGGAGTCACGGCCTCTGAGTTCACCGATACCATCGCCCTTTCCTTCCACATCAAGAACAACGGCACCAATTCCCTCCGTATGAGAATCGACGTCAGCTCCGATAGCGGACGCATCAACGCCTCCGCTGAAGGCATCAACGTGACATCGGTTTCAACCGACCTCACCTATGGCGGATCCTTCTGCACCGTCGCCGCTGGAGAAGAAGGCGTCTTCCGTGTCATCTATAGCGGAACCGTCACCAAACTCCTCTTCATGTTTGACACTTCAACAAACTCAGACTCCGCGCTTCATAGCGGTTCCGTGAGTCTCTCCCATTACCTTACATATGGGGCTTAATGAAAGGCAAAAACCATGAATAAAAACAAATGCATATTAGTTTTGTCGGCATTGCTGCTTGCTAGCTGCGCCGGCGGAACCACATCTTCTACAAATAACAACACTTCCGAAGATCCGACCACCTCCGAGACACCGACTTCGCCAGACGTTTCCAGCAATGAGCCGACGACATCTGATGAGCCAACTACATCCGAAGAGCCTGGTAGCAGCGAAGTCGTCGAAGACACCGAGGGCGCCTTGATCCTCAAGTTCGGCGGAAACGATGAGTACACCATCGTCAACAATGCTGACAACACCGAGGCCGATGTCTCCTATACTTCCATCAAATCCCTCACTTATCACAATATCACCGCAAATCTTGGTTACACCTTTGACGGCGTTACCAAGTTCGGCTTGAGCTTCGAGAACACCGGCACCACCACGATCAATATCCGTATGGATGTCATCTCCTCAGCTTACAGCAGTGACAAAGGCGGACACGCCATCAACTCCGCGGCCAGCGCCACCGGAGATCTCGTCTATGGCAAAACCGACACCGAATGGGGTGGTTCCTTCTTCACGCTTGAAGGCGGAAAGAAAGGCGCCTGCAAGGTTGAGGTCTTGAGCGGATACGCTCCAGAATCCGTCCTTTTGATGCTTGATTCCTTCGGCGGCAGCGACACCGATTTACGCACTGGCTCCGTTAAGATCAATGGCTACAAAGCCTATAACGGAACCGTCACCCCAGTCAAAGAAGCCGACACCAAAGAAGTCAACATCGGACATTGGAGCCTCAATTCCAGCAAGTTCAAAAGAGCCGAGGGAACCGAATACACTCAGCTCACCTACACTGGATTGCCAAAGAACGGCTACCGTTACGCCGGCATCGTCGACTCTGGCAAGTTCGGCGATGTCGATGCCTATCCTTACGTCACCCTCACTTTGAAGAATAATTCCGATCACGATTCTTTGTTCAGAGTGGACCTCAATGCCAAGAAAGACGATAAGGCCTATCTCAACGCCTCATCTACTTCCTCAACCGGCCAGGAAACAACGACTGACCTCGTTTACGGCGGTTCTTCAATAACCGTCGCAAGCGGCGCCGTCGCCAAGATCACCATCAACTACACCGGATCGTTAGGTTTCATCGGCGTCATGGTCGATAACCAGTATCCTGGAGACGAGACAACGATCAACGGGGACATCTCCCTTGGCAACGTCTTGCTTTTCGCCAAAGAATAAAAACGGATCAAGCGGGTACCAATCTACCCGCTTTTTCGTTTTGAAAGGTAAACGAAATGATATCAAAAACAAAAAGGACATATGCCATCGTCGCGGCCACTTCTTTATTAGCCCTCTCGACTTTGGCGGCCTCATTAACGTCTAACATCAAAAACAACGTCATGAACGCCGAGGAGTCAACTTATCAGTACTCCCTGACTTCTTCTAACGCACCAGAAGGATTGTCTACTTCCGAATACTCGAATCTCTCCGATATCGACATCAATACCACCACTGGAAACCCCATGAAGTGGGAATACAAATACTGCAAGAAAGATGCCTCCGCCCACGCCATAATCGGCAATAACGAAGCCATCAATCCTGATGGCACCAACTTCTACGTCGGAAACACCACCCCGTTCACAGGCGTCAAGAGCGTGAACGTCACCTTCTCAGGAAGCGACATGCTCTATGTCTATGGCTCAACCGACGCCACCTCATACGTCCGTATCGCCGACATGGGCGAATCGGGAACGGTAAATCTTGCCCCTGGATACCAATACTTCCGTTTTTTGAATGGGTCCTATTCCAAGGTTGATTTGGTCTTGACCAGCGTCGCCTTCACCTATACTTGCGACCATGTGAACACAAGCGAGTCAGCCGACCGCAGCAACAATCTCGGCGCCACTCCATCATTCTCCTATGACTATAGCACCGAAATTCATAGAGACGGCGGAAGCAAATCCATTGAGATAGTCAAACCAACAGGTTACAGCAGCAACGTTTATTTCTCGTTGTCTGATTCCGTATTGAATTGGAGCGATTATTCCAATTACAGCTTGGTCTTCTACGCTAGATACAGCGAAGATGCTGTCATCGATGAGGGCAAAACCTATGACAGTATTAAAACGGTCTTATATAAAGACGATACACAGTCCACAAAATTCAATGGCGAATATGCGCCACACCTTGACACAACGTACAAATCAAGTTGGTATAAATACGTAATGCCTTTGGCGACCACGTTCCCAAACAAAAATAACTACACCGGCTTCCAGTATGTCAGAATCGGACCCAATTATACTTTAACTGCCGGATCGATCTTCTTTGACGACATCCACCTTGAAGGCGGAGACATGAGAACGCCTGTGGCTCCTGAAAATGAGACCAACGACCTCTCGAACAGCATCACCAACGTCAAGAGCTGGAACGACAATTTCACTTATCGTCAAAGCGTCGATGTCAGTGATTCATCATTAAGCTCATACTCAAGAAAGATAACCTGCGATGACTCAGGATCCAAATATCCGTTCCTTGACTCAGATAGACTAGGAAACACCGACAATGCCGGAAAAGTCCTGACATTCGACATCAAAGGCGTCTCCAACTGGAACGATTCGATCCAAATCAAATTCAAATCCGGAACCAAAGTCTGCATGGCCAGAGGGGCCTCGCTTGCCACATTAACGAGCGGCATTGACGGGCTCACCTATACCGCGCTGGCAAATGATTGGTACCGCGTCAGCATGAAGTTCGATACGGTTTACGCTTCTAAATCAACAAACGTGACGATAGAGGCCTATAGTGCCAACTCCAGCAGTTGGTATGGCTTCCAGTTCCTTGTGACCAGTCATTCGACCCCGGGAATCATTCTTGTCGACAACATGTCTATTGCCTAAGGTAACGGGGCTGAGAAAATCAGCCCCGTTAGTTTTTCTACCAGCCAAGTTATGCTAAAATTCAAGCGGTGATATTATGTTCAAAATAGCAATCGTAGATGATAAACCATCGGATGCCGAATACCTAAAAAGCCTTCTTTCGTCATACCCCCAGTTCAAAGATGGTGGGGCCACGATCGACTTTTACGATAACCCCATCAACTTCCTTGACCACTTCAAGAAACTCTATGACATCATCTTCTTAGACATCAACATGCCTTTGATGAATGGCTTGGAGTTAGGGAGAAGAATCAAGGATTCGGATGATCGTTCCAACATCATCTTCACGACCTCTTATGCCTCTCTTGCCATCAATGGCTACGAGATAAACGCTTTCGACTTCCTCGTGAAGCCCATCAAACAGAAAGACCTTTTTGCCTCGCTTGACAGGCTTGTCAAAAGGATCATGGAGAAGAACACCGCGAAGATCGCCATCCGCATCAAACATGGCTACAAGGCCATCGCCGCCCGCGACATCTATTACGTCGAGGTAGTTAGACATGAATTGATCGTCCACTGCACCGATGAGCAATATTCATTCCGTGGCGTCTTGAAGAACATCGAACAGGAACTTGGAGATGGTTTTGCCAAGTGTTCCATCTGCTATCTGGTCAACCTCGATTACGTCGATTCCATATCCGGGGACGAGGTGCTTCTACCTAATGGCATCCACCTTCCGATCTCTAGGAGCAAAAAGCAGGAATTCACCGAGAAGTTCCTTGAACGGATTTCATGAAGCTTGGGATAATCTGGCAGTTTGAGTATGTTTTGACGCTTCTATGCGCGACTTTAGCCATCACCTTCCACATCGAGAAAAAGAAACATGGATGGCTTTATTTTTTCTTGTCCTTCTTGGTTTTTGAAGGTATCTGGCTCTTACGCAACATACCAGGCTTCCCCGAGCAAATCATGGCCTTGTTCTATTTCATCATCTTCCTTTGCTTGGTCGCGGCCCTCTTTCTCTCCTTGGACGTCAATTGGATGCAGGCCATCTTCTTGGCCACCGCCTCGTTGAGCCTTCAGCATCTTTCCTATAAGCTGACACTCATCATCTCAACGATCATCGGAATTGAGGTCAGAGACACCGATTACTATTTCCTTATTGAGTTGTTCGTTCTTTTATTGACGAGTTTCTTGGCCTACTTCTTCTTTGGAAGGAAACTCAAAGACAAGGAGATAAAGATATCTTCTACTTTGACCCTGGCCATCTCCTTCATCATGGTCTTTGCCAGCATCATCATCTCTTTCTACACCCAGCAGGTCATATTCGACCATCTCCATGACGAGGTCTTCGCCTCTGTCTTAATCCATCTATTAAGCGTCATCGTCTGCTTGGCCACTTTGACAATCCTTTATCAAGACGTCGTCACCAATAGCCTAAAAGAAGAAAACCAGATCATGCAGCTGATGTTCCAAAAGGACAAAGAGAGATACAACCTCGCCAAGATCACCTCCGAACGCATCCGCATCAAATACCATGACCTGAAGCATGAGATGAGCCAAAGAGAGTTAGACGAGGAAGAGATGAAAGACTTCAAGGAAACGGAGACGAACTACCAGTCCTTGATGTTCTCCGGGAGCAAAGCCCTCGACCTCATCTTGATGGAAAAGCAGTTCTTGGCTTCCAAGGAAAACTGCCACATCACCGCTCTCGTGGATGGCGAGGCCATCGCCTTCATCAAGTCCTATCAGATCTATTCGATGATGGGCAATCTATTGGACAATGCCATCGAGGCCGCGAAAGAGATGCCAAACGAGGAAGAAAGAATCATCAAGGTCGAGATATCCAAGATCAGGGACAACTCCCTCATCTCCGTCACCAATCACATGATGAAGGCCCCGGAGATGAAGAACTCCATGCCTCTTACCACCAAGAAGGACAAAGAGAACCACGGCTATGGCCTCAAGTCCATCAAGAGCGTAGTCGACCAATATAGAGGCATCATGAACATCAAGACGGCCAACAACGTCTTCGAGGTCAAGATTTTGTTCCCATACGTCGAAAAGCCTGCCAGCAAGCCTAATCAAGAAGGCAAATAAAAAGAGCCGGGACCATAAGGAAATCCTGGCTCTTTTTAATACAATCAGCCTAAATTGCAGGGATAATCAAAACCCCAATAAGCATGATTCCTGTGAGAACGGCGGTCGGAATGCCTATTTCCTTTAAGGAGATCGGCATCCCTCCTTCAGGGTTCTTTTTAATCTCGGTAAGCTTCAATAAGCAATAGACACCCAAGCCCAAAGCCACCCCGACGGCGATGGAAGAACTGACTAAGGTTCCAACCACCACGGCGATCCAGCTGGCTGACTCGCTGAGCGACTTCCAATTGATGTCCATCGCGTGTTTGAGCATCGATAAACCGATGAAGACCATCAAGGCATCGACGACTCCAAAGGAGCATTCGATGACCGTTTGAAGAGTCCCTGAATTCAAATGCCCATACATATTGGTTTGAGCGTTGTAGCTGGTCCCGGTCGCAAAGACAGTCGGTACCACCCAGGCAAACAAGCTCAGCACCAATCCGATGCCCACGACAAGTGAGGAAATGCCAGACTTGGCTTTGTCTTCACTGCCGACAAGCGACGATTTACTGATCTCGACCGGCGGAACGCCAAACATAGGCGCGATGACGTTGATCCCAGCGTTGCAGATGAGAGCAAGTTTGCTTTCTTTCTCGACACTTGAATATTCGATCTCCGCGGAGTCATTGACGCCATCGATGCTTCCTTTGGCGTCTAATAAAGACATGGCGGTAAAGGAAACGACGCTTCCGAGAATCAACGTGAAGAGATTGCCGGTATACGAAGAGAAATCAAACCCTTCGGTGAAAACTTTGTCAAAGGAGAAATACTTCAAGCCAACCGTGAGGATGTGGCCCATATAAGAGTCATCCCCGCCGATGAGCCAGATGCGGCCCCAGCTGGTGAAGGTCGAATAGCAGAAGATCAAACCAAGGACGATGAAGAGCCCCTGCCCGATCAACAAGCTCCATAGATAAGGATGCTTGAACTTTCTTCCTTTGAAGATCAAAGCCAGGATCAAGGCCACCACCGCGGAAATGAATCCTATCTCAAGATATGGATGATACTTGTCATAGGTGTAGGAGAAGCCGCCGATCGTGGTGATATAGCCAATCTGAAGAGTAGAATTGGAATTTCCCATGATCCCGATGCCGAAGATGCTGAGTCCGCTATCATTGATTGAGATAAGACCCGAGAGCTGCAAGGCATAGAAGGCGATCAATAAGCCAATCGCGGCCTTAAGGGCTTTCTGGAGATGAAGCGGCAGTCCCTTCCTTAGGAAATCCCTGACTTGAGGGATACTCACAATCAAGGCGTATACGATCGAAGAGATGAAGCATAAGGCCAATAGATTGTAATAAGTCAGGCCATTTGAGGCGCCCCAAGTCGAGATCATCAAAGTCGTGAACACCAAAGACGTGCTTTGGCTTAACGGCAGCCTTGCGACTAATCCGATCGCCAAGGTCCCGATAATCGAGACGATGGTGCAGGCAAAATAAATACTGGCGATGATATCGGCGTTCGTCCCATAGTCATTGACGTCGGTGATGAGATATTGGCTGATCACCTGCATGTTGATGAAGATGGCGCAGATGATGAATATCAAAGAGCTGATGCCCGAGGTGATTTCGCTCTTCAAAGAGCCGCCCCTATCGATATGATGGAAGTACTTGTTGAGCCAAAGAGAAAATTTGCTCGGTCCCTTGGGAGTCTTGTCCTCTTCCTCATCGTCATCATCATCGAAAAAACTTCTTTTTTTCTTTTCTTTTATTTCTGGTTCAATGGTTACTTCCATAAATAGTTCCTTTCGTTAACGGATAAAGGGGCCTCCGCCTTTTTAAGGGCGGAGGCACCCCTTGGAGGCTCAGACAGTCTCGGATGTCGTGACTTGGGTCTTGCCGAAGTCGACACGGTCGGTGTGATCGCCGGCGTTGGCGACTGGGACGCCCAAGACCTGGGGGTCACTCCATAAGGCCGTCTTGGCGGCGACATAGTTTCCGGTCGGCTCATCTGCACTCAAGGTGAAGGAGATGGCGTCACTAACCTTGCTGTTCGCAAAGATCGTGGTATCGCTCGAGATGCCTTGGATGGTCAGATAATAGGTTCCGGCATCCATGGTGTAGGAATAGATGTCGTTCTTGAACCCATACTGGTTGTTGAGGTACTTATGGTTAGAGGAAGGATCGTATCCCCAGATGTAGCCATAGGTGAAGGCCGGGTGCTTGTCGATGCTGGCAAGAAGGTCCGTGGTCTCGATGACATCGCTCTTCACCAAAGTGGTGAGGGCCTCATCCGAATAGATGGACACTTTGACTTCTGGAAGAGAGGCAAAGACATACCAATCACCCAAGGTGTACCAGTCGATGATGAGCTCGGCGGTGTTGCCATCGCTCATGACCATGGCCTCTGGCTTTTCCAAAACGCCGCCGATGCCATATTTGGCCTTAAGGACGACTGGCTCCGGGGCCGTGTAGTCGCTTCCAGCAGCCGCGAAGGTCGTCAGCTTGATGTTGTAGAGTCCCCAGCCAAAGGTCGAGATGTCGACAGTGCCGCTCTTTTTGCCGGTGCTGTTGCCATTGATTCTGTTGCTGGAGGCGATGTAGGTGGTGCCTTCGACGCCGTTGGTGACCGAAAAGGCCCTCACGAAGAAATATCCGGTGTTGGCGTCATTGTTCGTGAAAGAGAAATCTCCGGTCGTCGTGTCAAAGACGAAATTCGTCGGGGCTTCCAATAGGTTGGAATCCACTGAGGAGGCAGTCTCTCCGCCACCGCATCCGACTAAGCTTAATAGAGCGGCGGTTGAGATAAGAATCGCAAATGATTTTTTCATGTTATTTCCTTCTGAGGGGAGATGATATGAACCACCGCCCCTCATTATTTTGCTTATTCAGCAGCATGATCCTTTCTCTTCTTTTTGAGGGAAGGCACAAGAATCAAGGAAACTCCGCATGCTAGTAAGGCGACTCCAAGGACGACATCGGTGACCACCCAAATGATGGTTCCAATGCTTGAGCTTGGGGCAGCGGTTATCGAGCTCGAGGAAGCGTATTGATAGAGACGGTGTTTCATGATTTGATGGAGGCAATATTGGCCGTATCCGGTCGAAGAAGCGTCGCCATAGGCGGCTTCGGTCGAGGCGGCGTTAGAGTAGATGCCACGGGCCAACATGCTGCCTTCGGCGCTTAACATCGCCTGGGCGTTGTTGTAGCCATCGCCATCCGAGCCATCGCCATCGGTGATCAAGTTGCCCTCGAAGCCCCATTCGTTGCGGAGCATCTGGACATACATGCCATAGTGGAACCAGCTCATGCCGATGCGGTTGAGCGAGCCCATGACGCCTTTGGCGCCGTAGTCTTTGATGGCAATCTCGTATGGGCGGCAATAGACTTCGCGGATTGCCTGCTCGTTGGCCCAAGTGGTGTTGCCGCCACGGTTGGTATCGCCATCGTTCAAGGCGAAGTGCTTCATCATGACGCCGGTTCCGGTCGACTGAATTCCGCTCACGGCGTTGCCGAGAGACTCTCCAGCGATGAAACCGTCTTCCGAATAGTATTCGAAGTTACGTCCTCCGAATGGCGAACGATGGGTGTTAGCGGCCGGGGCATAAGCGACCCCGACTCCGAACAAGACGGCCTGATCACCATAGGAAACGCCGTATTCTCTGGCGCAGTCCCTGTTCCAAGTCGAAGCGATGAGAACCGCGCATGGGAACCAAGTGGCTCCGTTGGAGGTTCCGTTGGCGACTTCGCCTGGACCATCAACGGTCTTTTGGGAGACGACGCCGACTGAGGCGATGGAGCCGATCTGCCAGCCCGAATTGCCCTGAAGCTCATAAGCTTCGGAAAGGGTGGTCTCCTCGACGAGTTTGTTCCAGATCTCAGCGCCGGTATCGTTGGAGATGCTGACGTTCTTCATGTCATTGGCACAAAGTTTGTGATAGCTGGAACCATCGCTCGGGGCAGCGGTCAAGACTTCGAAGTTGCCGTCGCTGTCGGAGACTGGGTCCCCGTTTCCATCTTCGGCGACATAGTAGGTCTGACCCCACTTCTGCTCTTTGTATTTGCCAGAATCCAAACTGGACCCGTCAGGAAGCGTGCTGGAGAATGGCATCATGTTGTTGCCATGGCAGTAGATGGTCTCCGTAAGGCTCTTTTTGACTCCGTTGATGTAGGTCTGATAGACATAGGAAGTCGTCTCGGTGTTCTTGACGGATAAGGCCGATGTGATTCCTTCTGAAGGAGTCTCATTGGCGGTCTCGTCAGATTGATGCTGCATGATGGAAGTCATGCCGCCGGCGATATCGTTTCTTGAGAGATAGCCATCAAGCATGCAGCCATCGCCAGCCGTGACGTCGTTCATGCTGTTGACGGCCGTGACTTTGTCGGAAGCGCGTTTGTTGGCGTAAACGGCATCACTGACGGCTCCGCTGGTCGGCTCATCTTTGTAGATGATGGACTGAGAGAGAGTCTTTTTGACTTGGTCATTGACCGCGTTATCGCTGCCAACCTCGCCCCAATCATGGGCGTTATTCTGGAGATTGAACTTGTATTCGCCCTTCTCCAAGACGTAGCATCCCTGACCGAAGTTGTCGAATGAAGAGATCTCATCGGTGTCGAATGTGATGGTGTAATCCTTCGAAGCGCCTGGCTCAAGGATGTCGGTTTTGACGTATCCGATCAAAGAGACTTTGGACTTCTCGAGTCCGACCCCTTTTATGCCGAAGTTGACGGTGTCGCTCTGATACGGGACGTCGGCATAAAGCTCAACGACGTCTTTCCCAGAGTATTTGCTTCCTTCGTTTTTGACGGTTACGGTGATACTGTTGGTACCATGCGCCTCAAGGTTCACCGAGCTTGATTTGATGGTCTCGGAGAAGTTCGTGTAGCTTAATCCATATCCGAATGGGTATTGGACGACGCCATCGTAACCAGTCGAGATTTTGCCATTCTTCCAAGCGACGTTTTTGAAGTCGCTGGAATCGAAGTAGCCGACCGCGTCGGCTGTTTCGTAGTAACGGTATCCGACATAGATGCCTTCCTCATATTGATAGAAGGTCTGGCCGGTGGTGTAACGGTTGTCATCGGTGTTCCAGTAAGTCGGATTGGTGGATTGGTCATAGTCATAGGTGTCGACCAGACATCCGGAAGGATTGGTTCTCCCAGAGAGGACGGTCGCCATGCCAGTCAATCCCGCTTCGCCTGGATGTCCGATCCAAAGGCACGCGTCGACGTTATAGTCCGTATCGTCCACGAACCCGCATTCCATCGGGGACGCCGAGTTGAGAAGAACGATCGTGTGGCTGAAATTGGCCTTGGTGAATTTGAGAAGGTCTATCTCATTGTCAGAGAGCTGAAAATAGGTCCTGTTGAGGGTCGTCCCCTTGTTCTCAATGTCCATTGAAGGCGAAGCGCCTTCGGAACCGGAACGGGAGAAAGTGACGATTGCGTAGTCGGTGTAACCGCTGGTGACGATCTGTGATTTCCCAGCCGTGTAGGTCGCTGATGGGAATTCGTGGATTCCCGTGTAGGAAGTCCAGCCAACCCCAGCCGGGTCCGCCGATGAGACACCGCGGCTTCCACCGCAGGCGCTCTTAAGCCAGCTCCAGGCCGATTCGTTGACGTCGAGGCCCGCTTCGATGAGGGCGTCATTCATCATGACGGTGTTCTCATCGTCTTTGCCGCCGGCCGAGCCGGTGCCGCCTTCGACGTAGTTGTAGCTCATCGCGCCCAAGACGGTGACTTTGGCACCTTGTGAAAGAGGAAGGACGGAGTCTTTGTTCTTTAAAAGGACCGATCCTTCTTTGCTGATGTCTACGCAGGTGTTGTAACCTTCTTGGTAGCAATAGTCGGCGTCCTTAGTCTCGCTTGAGCCTTCCGAAGAGGAACTTGTGGTGCCCGCGCTGGCGCTGGATCCGCCGTATTGATTCGCGAAAACGATATTGGCAACGATAAGCCCGACAGCGAGAACGCTGCATGAGGCGATGCCAGATATGATTTTCACCTTTCTTTTTGCCATATTAATTTTTACCTCCAATAATGGCTGAATAATCTTCTAAACTCGGAAAAACATCGACATAGTCAAATAATGGGATTTGTCCTTGTTTTTGCCTCCTTAACCTCGCGGCTTTATTCATTGGCACCATTTTCCAATTCTTTGAAATTGGGGTCTTGTAAGCGCTTTTATATCTCATATTTGAGGAACAAGAGGCGTTTATTCAGGACACGAAATGACAAAAAAACGGAACAAGATGCACCTGTTCCGTCATGACCGCTTATTTGCTTTTTACTTCTTGAACACCAAAGGCGAAGTGTCTTTCACAAGGGCGAGGTAGCGTTGTTTGACCTCCCCGCTCTTTCTTCTGGCGAGAGGCAGTTTCTCTCCGTTTAAGAGGCTTACTCCATCGACCCCAATCGTCTCTATGAAGCGATAATTTACCAAAATCCCCTTATATATCATGATAAAGCCATATGGGGTGAAGCTCTCCTCAAGTACCTCCATCGTAAGGGACAGTTTGGTCAATCTACCCTTGCTATCATGGACGAACTGGTTTTTCTTGTTGCTTTCGATGTAGCACACCTCATTGACGGAGAAAGCCAAAATCGAGTCCCCGTTCTTGATGACGACTTTCTCGGAGACCGGCGCCCCGATATTTTTGGCGTAGGCGTCCACCACCAAGCTGATGTCCTCGATGAAGTTCTTCTTTCTCACGAAGCCAAATGGCCTGACCGCCAAAGAGTCAAAGACCCGATCTTCCCGATTGGAGACGAAAACCAGCTCGGAGTTCGGCGAGGCTTCCTTGATCCTTTTTGCCACTTCAATCCCATCGACGCCCGGCATCTCGATATCGCAAAACACCAAGTCAAAGGACTGATTCAGGATGTCGCTTAAGATCGCCTCCCCAGAACCATACTTATGGATGTTGATCTCGATTCCTTTGTGTTCAAAGGCTCCCGTGATGGCGTTGGCGATGATGTCCATTGAACCATAATCGTCGTCAAACATCGCCGCTTGGATCCTGATTTTCATTTTTGCTCTCCTTCTTCGTTGCATAAAAGCATGACTGAGGCGGTGAAGACGCCGTCTTTGACGTTATAGGATACGGCCCCGTGGTAACGTTCAACGACGCTTTTGACGATCTTGGTCCCATACCCATGAAGGCTCTTGTCGCCTTTTCTGGTATGTAATGACATCCTCTCTTCGGCGCTTGAGTCGTCTTTGACGGGATTGGCTATCTCCATGATGAGATAAGGACCTTTCATGAACATCCTTATCGAAACGACGCCCTTGTCACATAAGGAATCATTTATCATCGACTCCAAGGCGTTATCTATCAAATTGGTCAATAAAGAGCAAATGTCCGAATCCTGGATCCCCAGCTGTTTGGAGATGACGATGTTGGTCTCCAAATGGATGCCGTTTTTTCTGGCTTTGCCCGCTTCGAAGTTAAGGATCGAGGAGACGGTGTTGTTCCCACAGTCGATGAATGAGAGAGGCACCATCGTGGCCTCTGAGAGGTCGGTGAAGAACTCATTGAGTTTGGCGTAGTCTTTTTCCTGAAGCAGAACCTTCATGAACCCATATTGGTTTTTGATGTCATGTCTGATCTTCTTCAGTTCCTCGAGGTTGTTCTCCGACAAAGCAAGCACTTCTTGTTCCTTCTCGCTCTTTAAGGCAATGTTCTGGGCCTCTAGTTTGGCCGCTTGTTCTTTGGTGACGCCATAGAACATGAAGTAGGAGATGCCACATATAAGATAAAGGCCTAAGTCCAGAGTGAAGTTCAGGCTGTCAAAGGAATACTCGGTGCTATCGGAGTTATAGGCTGTGCTTTGGCTGACGATCAAAATGACGGTCGTGATGACGGCCAAAGAACCAAGCAAGACCAAGAACAGGGGATTGCCGGTCTTGAACTGCGACAAAGAGAAACGTTTGAGGAAAACCATAAGAATCAATACCAGCACGAAGATGATGATGGTGCCGGCATTAAAGAAATTGTTGGAGTCATCCCCTGCCACCTTGATGAACCACAAACCAAGGATGGCCGATAGTTTGATGGAAAGGAACAAAAGGGTGCACAAGGTGAAACCGACCGCGCATCTTTGAAACCAGGAATACGAGTTCATCAAAAAGGCGTGGGCCAAGATCACGCAAGGCCAAATGACAAACATCGAATATAAGGAGTCTGAAAAAATCCAGTAGTACAGCGAAGCGACCGTGATGGCGAAGAGCCAGGTGAGGCATAAGTCGGCCAATTTGATCAATATGCCCTTCCAGTCGTACTTTCTGTCGTTGAACAAGAGGACGATGCATAAGCAAAAAAGTATGTCGGTGAAAATAAAGCTCGGGCCGAACATGCGCTTGACGTAAAAGTTGTTGAAGTAATCAAGAAAGCCCATTGCCTGTTGCCTTTATTCTATCATCTTGAAGGTATCGTTCCATCGTTTAGAGAGTCTGTGGTTTCTACTTCGACGTACCTATATAAGATGTTTCTTTAAAGATAGGATATAAGGAACGAACAACATCCATAAAGGAACGAGATGACATATTTCGGGCACGAGATAACATCATAAACCCAAGAATTACTCAAAATCACCAAAATGAAGAAACCATTGAAAGAGGTTCCTTGAACGAAAAAGACGATATTGTTATTCATTTACCCCCAGTCGTGGTATTCTTCGTTGCCACAAAATGAAAATAACAGAACTGAACTTACAACCGAATATCGAAAAAGCCCTCACCGAAATGGGCTACGTGGACCTCACGTCCATCCAAGAAATGACTTTGTCGCCCCTTTTGGATGGCTTTGACGTCATCGGAGAAGCCCCGACAGGGACTGGCAAAACCGCCGCTTACTGCGTGCCGATGCTCGAAAAGATCGTCCCCGCTTCCGGAAAAGTCCAGGCCTTGGTCATCTGCCCGACGAGGGAACTTGCCATCCAGGTCATCCAGGAAATCAGCAAATTCGCCAAATACATCCCCTCCATCCGTTATGTCGCCATCTATGGGGGACAGAAGATCTCGACCCAGTTAAGAGGATTGAAGAGCAACCCTCAGATCGTCGTCGGAACCCCCGGCCGTCTCAATGACCTCATCGAAAGAAAGAACCTCAATCTCTCTAACGTCAGCTACCTCGTCCTCGATGAGTGCGACGAGATGCTCGAGATGGGCTTTATCAAAGACGTCAACAAGATCATTGAAAAGGTGACTTTGCCACATCAGACCGCTCTCTTCTCGGCGACCATCTCCCCGGAAATCAAGAAGATCTCCGAGAAGTATCTCAAAGAAGACGCCAGGCACTTCCAAATCAAGCGCACCCCAAGCCAAGACAACCAAATAAGCCAAAAGTACGTCTTCGTGGATGAGGACAAAAAGAAAGAAGCCATCGTCAACCTTCTCTCCAGTCTCTCCTTCACCAGGGCCTTCGTCTTCTGCCGCACCAAACACAAGGTCATGCAGATCGAGAAGCTCTTAAAGAAGAACACCAAGAACGATGTCGTCTCCTTGCAAGGCAATCTCTCTCAGAACAGGCGTGACAAAGCCATGAAGGCCTTCCGTAACTACGAAGCCAATGTCATGGTCGCCACCGACATCGCAGCAAGAGGCATCGACGTGAGCGACGTCGACCTCGTCATCAACTATGACGTCCCAGAAGAAGACGAGTTCTACCTCCACCGCATCGGAAGGACCGGAAGGGTCGACAAGAGCGGAACCGCCTACACGTTCCTAAACCAAAAAGAACACTTCTTGGTCAAGAAATACGAAAAGATGACAAACTGCCATCTTGATGAATACACGATAAACAAAGGAGAGGCCATGAAAAAATACTTAGAGAACCTCGAAAGCACCGTCACCAGCGATCTCGCCGATGAAAAGAAAGCCATAGAAGAGGCCTGCGAAAGCCTCTCAAAACGTTTGGGCCACGAAGTTGACCCCATCGATTTGGCCGCGGCCTTGCTAAAGGAAAAGATGGCGGATCCTGACTCTGGCTTAGCCAAAGAGAAGGATTACTCCTCAGCCCACAACAAGAGCATCGAGAGAAACAAAGAGAAGAAACGCTTCGTCACCGATCCCGACAACCAACGCTTCTTCATCAACGTCGGATATGAGGACGGGGCCAACGAGGACACCCTCAAGAGCTTCGTGATGAAATATTGCAAAGGCCTTGAGCTCGATGACTTCGCCGATGTCTACCTCAAGGGCACCTTCTCATTCTTTGAGGTCCCAAAGGATTCGACCGACGCCATCGTCCACTACCTCGAAGGAACCAAATTCCAAGGCAAGCTCGTCCATATCGAAAAGACTGAGCGTCCTGAGGATAAGGAAAAGAAGTCCTTCAATAAGGACAGAAAGCCTTATGGCAAAGACAAGAAATCCTATGGCGGAGACAAGAAGCCATATAGAAGAGGCGGCTCATCCGATTCTTCTCATTCCTACAAGAAACGCCGCTACTAGATAACAATAGGCAGAGACATCGCAAACCGACGGTTCTGCCTTTTTTTCTACATGTTTTGTCAATCTTGTTACGATTTTTGATTTACTGGTTAAACTATGATGAAGAAAATTAAACATATGGATAGCACCGAATCAAAAGATTTGCCGTCTCCTTCCGCTAAGCCCAAAAAACATAAGACTTGGCCGAAGATCGTTTGGAGTGTCTTAGCGACCTTATTGGCCTCTCTCATCGTCTGGGTCTCTGTTTCCTTAGGCACATCTAACGGAGTCATGAACTTAGTCCTCCGCAACGCCTTTGCCGGATCTCAGAATATCGAGGAACCAGCATGGACGGGCGAAACCTACACCGGCCTTCAATACGCCCAAGATGTCGAAACCGACACGCTTGATCTATATGTCCCAACCTCAAATAAGAAAACACCGCTCCTTATCGTCGTCCATGGCGGCGGTTTCATCGAGAACGACTCAAATTCCAGACAAGCCACGTTGATGTACCAATATTTCAGAAGCGAAGGCTATTCAGTCGCCTCGATCAACTACCGCTTATCCCCTGAAACCACCTATCCGGAGCCGGTCTCGGATGTCAAAGCCGCCATCCGTTACCTTAGATACAATGCCGACACCTATGGCTTTGACACCGACAAGTTCACGATATTCGGAGAATCCGCTGGCGGCTATTTGGCCACCATGGCGGCCTTAAGCGACGACGATGAATATACGAGCGTGCCTTTCAATGGCGAAGCTAGCGCCGGGACCATCTCCGCGAACGTCTCATCCCTCATAGACTTCTATGGCGTCTTGGATTTTGAGAACTATGATTCAGACTTTGATGAACTAGGGACCCCGCATTGGCTCACTTCCTTGGTCGGGACATCTGATTCCACCACTCGCGATGATAGCATAATCACCAAGTTCCTCGGAAAGAAGCTGACCTCCTGCACCGCGTCTGAACTAAAAGAGATCAACCCTCTTTCAAGACTTGAGGGAACCACGAAAAACCTCAACATCTACATCGCTCATGGCAGCGTCGACATCACGGTCCCCAAACTCCAAAGCATGAGGTTTTATGATTTGGCAAAGTACGCATTGCCCAATAACAAGGTAAAATATGTCGAGGAGAAGA
This sequence comes from Caryophanales bacterium UBA4951, assembly GCA_002397465.1. Lineage (GTDB taxonomy): Bacteria > Bacillota_I > Bacilli_A > RFN20 > CAG-826 > UBA4951. The sequence continues at coordinate 26,624 of DHAP01000052.1, forward strand.
ACTTCAAGCACGCTGACGACCGCTTCTACACCCACGAAAACCTCGCATCCGTAAAGGAGTTCTTAGAAGATTGAATCCAGTCTATGATCAAGGTTGCCATAGTCGAGGACGATGAAAAGTACGCGAAGACCATCAAGGAATACCTTGAGAGGTTTTCTAATGAGAACAAAGTCGAGTTAGCGTTATCCCATTACCCCAACGGCTTTTCCTTCCTCGAGGCCAACAAAGACGTCGACATCGCCTTGCTCGACATCGAGATGCCAGGCATGAACGGCATGGAGGTCGCGAAAGCCTTAAGGAAAAACGACCAGCATGTCTGCATCGTCTTTGTGACGAATATGGCCCAATATGCCTTAAAGGGCTATGAGGTTGGGGCCCGTTACTACATCATCAAACCTATCTCGTACTTTGATTTCTCGGTTAAGCTTCAGACCATCGTCTCCTACATCGAGGCCCATAAAGGCAACTACATCTACATCAAGACCAATGACGGCATCGCCAAAATCGATGCCTCGGATATCCTTTATCTTGAGAGCGAGGGCCATTCCATCCACTTCCACACCGCCAATGGCGTCTTCACCAAACGTCTTACGATGGAAGAGGCCAAGAAAGCCATCGGCTCCTTCAATTTCGCCTCCTGCGCCAAATCCTTTTACATCAATCTTGATTACGTCTCGAACATCTCAAAGAACAATGTCTATGTCGGCGGAGCCGTCATACCCATTTCACGCTTGCAAAGAAAAGCCTTCATCGACGCGGTGACCAAATACATGGGAGGGTCCATGATATGACTTATCCTTCTTGGTGGCCGATGGGTCAGACGGGCTGGTATGGCTTCAAGTTCGTTGTGGAACTATTCCTCGCCTTAGGAATCTTCACGCACTTTCTAAAAAAGAGAAATTACTTCTGGCTCCGAATATTGGCTTCTGCGGCTGCCCTCATCGGCATCGCTTTCCTTTTCAGCGTCAAAGGGGACACCTTCATTTCGTTCACGATGATCGCCTTTTATATTTCCGTCCTCTTTCTTTTGATCTTTTGCTTCGATATCTCCTTTTCAGAGGCTTTGTTCTGCTGGATCTTAGCCTGTTCCATCCAATTCGTCGTCTCCCAGTCCTACGCCTTCTTTTCCTTCTGGGTCAAATTCCCATATCTCGATCTCATCGAATTCCTGGTTATGATCGTCGTTTATCTTCTCTCCTATTTCTTCTTGGCCAAGAAGATAAAAAACGAGGGCATAGCCAAACTCAATAACATCAAAATCACTTTGATAGGCTCACTTGTCTGGATCGTCGTGGACCTCTTTTGCAACGTCGGCCGCTCCTATGGCTGGGAGACCCCTATGAGCGCAGTCTATGGCATCATCTGCTCCGGCCTCGTCGTCGTCATCGTCCTCAACCTTCTCCGTTCAAGTCAGGTCGAGGAAGAGGAAGAGCACATCAAAGCCCTTCTTAAGCAAGAGGAATCCCAGCACCGCATCACCCAGGAAGCCATCGAATACATCGAGATCAGAAACCATGACCTCAAGTATCAACTCCAATACGCCAAAAACGGAGGGGATGCCAAAAACCTCACAAAAATCGAGGACAGCATCCAGGATTATGAGGATATCGTCAAAACGGAATGCAGCACCCTCAACGTGGTTCTGACCGAAAAGATAGTCCTTTCGCGTAAATCAAAAGCCAAAATCTATTACGTCGTCGATGGCAAGGCCCTCAGCTTCATCGACCCCCAGGATATCTATTCCCTTTTCAGCAACCTCTTGGACAATGCGATGGAGGCCGTCAACAAAGAAGACGAGACCCATAGGGACGTCAACCTCAACGTCTTCGTCAAGAACTCGATGCTCATCATCTCCGTCTTCAACTACTGCTCGAAAGCCCCTAGTTTCAATGGAGAGTTCCCAGTGACGACCAAGAACGACAAAAACGAGCATGGCTACGGCACCAAGAGCATCTCTTATCTAGCCAGAAAATATAATGGCAACGCCACATTCAGCTACAAGAACAACATCTTCACCGTCTCTGTTTTGATTCCGATCAAGAACTCGTAATCCCAAAAATACGGTTTTGCCAAAAACCATACATGTTTTGCCAAAAGGCCCATGGTGTTTTTTCTTGATGATAGATTTAAAGCGCTTTCATCAAACAAAAGGACACGAAAATGGACAAAAAGGTCAAAAAAGCCATTTTGATTTCGGTTATTTCTCTTCTGTCGGTCGGCCTCGCCACCTGCGGGGGTTTTTGCGTTTATTACGGAATCATGAATTCCTATACGTACTACACGGACGATGGGACTTTTGTGAACGTCCCCAGCTCTTACGATAGAAAAGCCAACGAGCAAGGAACGATCGTCTCTCTCGACTACACGACCAGCACTTATTACCAAATCGACGCCCTCGAGACTCACAACACGTACGCGCCTGACTTTGAGCAATATAAGAGCAGAGAGGACGAGACGCTCAACAAAAAAGTCTACATCTACCTCCCTTATGGCTATGACGAGAATGATGCCACCACCAAATACGACATCCTTTACCACATCCATGGCACCGATTGTGATGGGACTACCCTCATCAAAGGCGTTGGACAAGACTCTGAGACCAAGAACGTCCTCGACAACCTCATGGAAAACGGTGATATGAAGCACACGATTGTGGCTTTTCCCAGCTGGTACAACGGAAACGACCTCGATGAGGGCAATCCCGACTATCTGGTCGCCCATTTCAACACCGAATTCCTTCAAGACATCATTCCCGCAGTTGAAAGCACTTATCACACCTACTCAGAAATCACGTCCAGCATGGACCAAGCGAGCATCAACTCGCATTTAAAATCCACCCGCGACCACCGGGCCGTCTCCGGATACTCAAGAGGAGGGATCCTCACCTGGTACGTCTTCGCCGAAATGCTCGACTACTTTCATTATTTCATGCCAATGAGCGGCGATTACCTCTTTGAACTAATGAGTGGGACCGAAGAAAGTTGCTTGGCCAAGAGTGAAATCCTTTGCGACAAAGTCGATGCGAAGGGCTATTCAAGAAGCGACTATTACATCTTTAGCACCGTCGGGGCCCTTGACTTTGCCTATGGCGGGGTGAAGAAACAATTCAACGCCATGATCGAATACCCCGATTATTTCCGCTATGGCAAAAAGAAAGACGGAGGGAACCTCTCTTTGTGCGTGGCCCCAAGGCTTTGGCACGGGGACGTCATGTGCCCTCAGTATTTCTATAACGTCCTGCCTAGTCTATTCATCTGATTCAGGTTCTTTCTGCCAGATAGGCAGTATGAATATTCTTCAACAAAACCAAAGGAGGCAATCATGTTGAAAGAAAAAAGCAGATCCAAGTTGTGGCGTGGATTATCGAACACGTCTATCGGACTGCTTACCATCATGGTAAGCGGAACGGTAGTCGCCAATTCTTTAAGTCCATACGTCAACGGGGCTCTAGGCACCAGCAACGTCCAAGCCATCACCAACTCAGAGACAGATTCGACCTACTACAAATCGGAATTCAATTCCGTCACGGAACTTGTTCAAGCCCGCGAAGACATCAATGCCCAAGTGGCTTCGGAAGGTGCCGCCTTACTCAAAAACGACAACAACGCCCTTCCTCTTGTCAGCGGCAAAAAGGTCACCTTGCTGGGGATGGCCTCACATCAGCCGATGTATGATATCGGCCAAGGGGCCGCTGCCATCGGCAACGACTCGCAGATCGTCTCATACGAGACAGCTTTCACGAACGCCGGATTGCAGATAAACCCGACGATGGTCTCTTTCTATGAGGGACTGAAAGGAACTTACACCCCAGGTTACGCCGGGTCCTACACAGGATGTGGAACAGTCACCGTCGGAGAAGTCCCACAAAGTGAATACACATCAGTCCAGACCAACTCCTTCTCGGGGTATGGCGACGCCGCCATCATCTTCTTCGAACGCAACATCGGCGAGGGTGGCGATTTGGCCGATGACCCATCATCGCAGTATCTTAACAGCGATGGCGTCCATGACGCCTTGCAGTTCAACAACGACGAGCGGGCTTTGATCAGCATGGCCAAGAGCCACTTCAGCAAAGTCATCGTCTTGCTCGACAATTCGAATCCTTTCGAAATCGGCGACCTTCTCAGCGGAAGCCTTTCCGTTGACGCGGTAATGTGGGTCGGCGCCGTCGGATGCAATGGCACCAAAGGCATCGCTGACCTCATCGTCGGCAACACCTCGCCATCAGGCGGATTGGTCGACACCTATGCGACAAACAACCACAGCGCACCGGCCATGATGAACGCGTTTGACCACACCTTCACCAACGCCAGCGAAATCAATAATGACACCGGCGAGCATTACGTCGTCGAAGCCGAAGGCGTCTATGTCGGCTACAAATACTATGAGACCCGTTACGAGGATTGCATCCTTGATCAGGGCAACGCCAATTCGACCTCAGGGGTCTATGCCTCAAAAGGCAATTGGTCATACTCCTCAGAAGTCGCCCGTTCATTCGGATACGGCCTCAACTACACCACTTTCGACGAGAAAATCGTCGGGGCTGAGATCAACGACGACGGCTTAACCGTCAAGGTCAAAGTCAAGAACACCGGCGATGTCGCATCCAAAGACAACGTCCAACTCTACATGCAGTCACCATACACAGAGTATGACGTGACCAACAAAGTCGAGAAGCCGTTCACCTTCATCGGCTGCGCCAAGACCGGAACCTTGGCCAAGGACGCCGAAGAGACTCTCACCATCACGGTGGACAAAGAGCTCTTGAGCAACTACGACTATCTGAACGCCAAGACCTATCTCCTTGAAAAGGGCACCTATGGCTTTGCGATCGGAAACGGCGCCCATGACGCCATGAACAACTATCTTGCCCTCCTTGGCAAGACTGGCTTAGTTGATGAGGATGGCACCTCAGTCGGCGGCAACACCGATATGGCCACCACCCTAGAAATCAATTCTACAACCCGTCTTGACAAAGGCGAGAATGGTTCGACCATCACTAACGTCTTTGAATCAGTCTCCGATTTGAACAGCTTCCAAAAGGACACTGTCACTTATCT
>DHAP01000047.1 GCA_002397465.1 Caryophanales bacterium UBA4951
ATCGGATTTATCAAATATTTTAACTGAATGCTTTTTGCCGTCGCAATCAAGCTCGATCTCTTGGTCTTGCCTCAGGTTTTTTGCGGATTCAAATCGCGAACGGCCAAGCATAGAGGTCATCAAACGGTCAAATTCTTTATCAGATAAAGTAAGGCCATTCAGCTTATCAATTTGTTTGCGGAAATTGGCCACTAATTGGTCATAGGTCTTGATGTCGGTGTATTCATAAGTGAAAGACACCAATGTTTTTATTAGTTCTTCCTCTAATTGAGCTTCGCTTTGATATTCGTCCCCCATGTTACTTGTCCTCCATATTGATTTTGTTTTTCTTGCACAACGAAACAATCTGCCTTTTGGCTTTATATGTCGGCTCGTGTTTGCCGTTTTCCCAGCGATTGACGGTGGCGAAAGAAACGCCGATTTTTTCAGCAAATTCAGTTTGCGATAAAAGGAGCTTTTCGCGCAGCGCCTTAATGGCCTTTGAGTAATTCATGTAAAGATTATAACAACATTATGATATTTTTGGAATGATTTGTTTTGAAGAATTGCACCAGGGTGGTAAACTGAAACCAAGGAAATATCTATATGGTGAAGAAGCAGTTTAACGAACAATTCGAAGCGGACCTTGATGACGTTGACCTTAGCCAGGACAATAAGCGTGTCCCTACCTCCGTCAGGAGAATATGGGAAGAGGCCAGAGCCGGCGGGTATGGTTATATCGAAGTCCCTCTTTATGATGTGGAAGGATACACGGAGATAAGGAAGATTACTTCCGACCAAAGAAAGGCAATCATCGCCTATTACATAGCCACGCATAACGGCAAGTCTGTAAGCGTTCGATTTTTGGCCGAGAAACTTGGAACCAAGGAAAGGACGATTCAATACGAACTGAGATGGCTTGAGAAGAAGGGCTATATCAAACGTGAGGAAACCATGCTTTCTAATGGCGGCCACGGGCCCAACAAATACTATAGAGCCCACGAATATGAAGAAGGGGAGTTTTACGATTCCCATCCGACATTTGCCAAGATTTATGGGCCGTCCAACACCCTTGGATTAAGGAACTGGCATTGGAAGGATTACAAAGACATCCCCAATAGAGAGAACTCAACCCATACTCAGCAAGACAAATACGAGAACTATCTTGAACTGACCAAGAAAAGAAGAATCAACGACAAGAAGGTTTTGCATAATTCCGTTCAGGCCCGTTCGCCGCTTGTTAGGAAGCGCGGAAGGTCCAAAAAGAACAAGAAGTAATTAACCTGGTGCAAAACCGGGAAAACTTTTAGCTGTTTTGCCTCATCGCCGGGGCTTTTTTCTTTTCAAAATGATTATTTTCCATAAACGTGGTGCAAATCGGTAGATAGAAAGTGAGGGGACTAAAAATGGACAGCCCGCGGAAAGGAGGTTAAACGGACACCACTTAATGGAAACCGGAAAACAGGAGGAAGCATTATTGAAAGAACCAAATTTTAACTACAACACAATCAACGGCTTGGATAAGAAAACCGTTGAAAGAATGGAAGCCCAATACAAAAAGCATGGCTATCGCAATAAGACGGAGTTTTTGGTGTTCCTTTGGAAGATGGCGCTGGATGTCTTGGAGAATCAAGACTTGATCAGCGACCCCAAAAGCGCCAAGGACATCGTCGCTAGTCTAAACGAACTGAAGGTGAGCCTTGGCAGGATAGAAGCCAACCAGGGCAGGGAAGAGGCGGACAAAGGCCCATACGACACTTTGCTCATAGAGCTTTATTGGATATTGAACGTCATCGCAGAGCAATGGAACGTGGATACCTCTTACATAAGAAATGGAAACATGGACGAACTCCCTTACCGTCTGACCATCAAGCAAAGGGAGGTGATGAACAACTATGGCGACACCAAACGTGCTGGCTAGAACCCATTACTACGGCATCGGCCACGCCAAAAGAGATTTCTATTCCTCAAACAAGTCCGATGACTACATCGGCTACATCGACAAAGGCATCAAATCCAATGCCGAGATCGACTACATGGACTATGCCGGAAACGAAGAGAAGAGCAGCGGCCTCTTCTCGTCCAACGGACTATTGACCGACGAAGAGAAGAAGACGATGAGAGAGAAACTACGAACCACAAAGTCCGTTATTTGGGATACCGTGATTTCTTTCGAAGCCGAATACGGGAAGAAGAACGTCTACGACTATCGCCAAGCGGTGGAGATGCTCAACAAGACCCTTCCGAAATACTTGGAGAGCTTGGGAATCGATTACGACAACGTGACCTGGTTCGTCGGGCTTCACACCAACACAGACAACCGCCATATTCACCTGTCGTTTTTCGAAAACGAGCCAAGGATCTACGACAAGAAGACCAAGTCATACCGCTACAGGAAAGGCAAGGTCTCAATACCGAAGGTCAATGACTTCAAGATGTCCATTGAGGAGCACTTCCTATCGCCCGTCGAAGGGATAAAAAGAATAAGGAAAATGGCGGTCGACGAAGCCAGAAGGAAAGCGACGGGGCTTCCTCTAGAAGACGAATCCACCATCAAGCGCCTATTGAAGGAACTCTATGAAGAGATACCAAAAACAGGGGATCTCGGATATGCGTCTCCAAACATGGATGGGTGCCGAGAGAAGTTAGACGACCTGAGCGACCTCATTCTTGAGAACAAATGCCTTGGGCCGTCATACCGTTTCATCGTCAAAAAACTTGACGAAAGAGACATCGAGATAGGGAAGATTTGCCAAAAGCAGGGGATCCAAAACCCAGAGCCATATCTCTATGGGTTTAAGTTCAAAAAAGACCTCAAAAGAAGAATGGGGAACGCCACCATAAAAGCCCTCGTGGAAGAGAGAAAAAAGGAACAGTTGAAAGCCAGCCGACTGAAACACCCGAAAGCCATCATCGGTCTACATACGAAGAGTGTTCTAGGGTTGCTGGCCAAAGCTGCGTCCATCTCCGAACAGGTGTCATACGAGGCGCTGGATGCCTTTGAGGAATTCGAACGCTCATTGAAGGAGGCCGAATACAAAAGACTAGTCGAAGAAGGCGTTATCGACCCAGAAGGCAACGAAGCCGAAATGGATTGAGAGTCCTTAAAAGTACGGAATTTTGGAAACAGGATAACGGAAAAAACTATTTCAGAGTTTTTCCCGCCAACCGCCTTGCAATCGGGATACCCGATTCGCTTGGAGAAAAACACAGAAAGGAAAACAAAAA
>DHAP01000023.1:0-7240 GCA_002397465.1 Caryophanales bacterium UBA4951
CTAGTAAATATTAATATTGTAAACAAAATAGCCTAGTATCCTTGCTAGTTTTATATTGTAAAGGCCATTTCAACTATAGTAATTTGTATAAAATAATTAATGACCTTAATATATTACATATATGAGGATCACCAAATTATGAAAAAATCAAAAGTGATGTTTTGGCTTTGTCTTGCGCCTTGTGCGGTGTGGTGGGGGTCGGAGTCTCTGAGTCCTTCATAAGCACCAACACGACTTTGAAGGCCGACACCGAGGATTACGTCTTAAGCGGCACGAACGCGTCCGTTTGGGCGGCATCGGGTTCCAACATCGTGACGAGCCTTCGCTCAACGAGCATCTTAGCCAGCTCAGGCGCCACCCACGTCGATAACTTCCTTGAGTATGCGACCGCTGACGCGAACGGGGCTTTCGTCGCCAACTCCTCAGCCATCACCGGGCTTAAGAGTCTGACTATAGCGGCTTCAAGCTCAAGTGATGCCAAAACCCTTAAAGTATATGGTTCAGTCGATGACCTTTCGGGCGGGGATTTATCCCAGGCTACCTTATTAAAGGATTGGGATATCAAGGCCAATCCGACCTTGAATCTTGATCTAACCTCGACCGTCGTCAATTACGTTTATATCAAGAGCGTCGATGCGACGCCTTTTGCCATCGCAAATTTTGGCGCGAGATACACCTGCGCCGAGAAAACCGCTTCAGTCTCTACTGAGACAGAGTTATTGGTGGCTTTCGAATCATCGACAAAAATCACTCTGACTTCTGATATCAGCTTGACCAACAGCGTGGCCACGCTTGCATCGGTTGCCCGTAAACACATTGTCACAATTGATTTGAATCAACATAGCATCCAAGGCGAATTGATCATCGGCGGAAATGGTGATGGAGAGCAAGCCTATGGCTTCATGCTTGGATTAGAAAATGGGACAGTCGGTTCCTTGACAGACACCCTTTGCCCATTTGGCTTAGTCATCAAAGGCAACGCCGAGACGATGATCCAACTTACAGACGTCACATCAGTCGGACATAATGGCGGTCTAACTTATGGGGCTGAATATTCTGGCGCACAGCTAAGAGCGACCGGCTGCAACTTCAGTAGCCCGACAGGCGCCAAAACCGATGCCACGCTAGAAGGCACCAATTACATCGCCGGCAACTTGGCAGGTGATTTCACCAATTGCGGATTCAGCGGGGATACCGCTGTCTACGTCAAGAGCGGCAACCTCTCATTCGATGGATGCGGATTCGAGGCTTTCGGCACCAAACGCGATGCCGCCTATTCGGCGACAGGTTTTAGTTCGACTGGCTCAGCGGTGGTTCTCGATAGCCATTACGGCGCCAAAGGAATGACTGAACAAGATTACATAACCTTAAAGAATTCTTCGTTCATCAGCGCCAACTCCTATTCCGTCCATGAATTCGCCACAGGCGCTGAGGGCGAGACAAAAACTCCTTTCATGAACGTCACCATGAGCGACAACAATTTCATGAGCGCCCTCGATGACGTCAAGAGCGAGAACAAAAAGATCAAAGTCACCAACAGCATGACCGTCAGCACTTATACGGAACTTGTCGATAGCGTCAATGCCGGATTCCCATATATCAAACTAGCCGCGGACATCACTTCGACAACCGAAGCGAGATTTAAGTGCGCCGACAGAGACCTTGATTTCACGATTGAACTCAATGGATACCATATCGGCTGCTCAGTCTATTTCGAACAGTTGGATACATCTCACTCTCTTAAAGCCACGATTAAGGGAACTGGCGTCGACAATGAATGGATCGGCGGCAACGGGACTTATCCTGACCACAACCAATTTGCCTATGGAGTCAACTTAAAGGGCGATTCGTCTCTTGAAGTCAACCTCCTCGACATCAAAAAGATCGATGGCTATTGGGGCGGACTCAACATCAACGGTCTGTCTGATGGCTTCAACTTAAGCGTCAAAGATTGCGCGTTCTATTGCGCGAGCGGCACCAAAGCCACAAGAGATGATTATGGCGCCGGAGCCTATTTAGGCGGATATGGCACCAGCGATTTCGAGAACTGCACTTTCAAAGGCGAGACCGGCGTTTACGTCAAAGGCGGCGTTGCGACATTCAATCAGTGCACCATCATCGCTAACGGAAGCCTTGAAGATCCTTATTATTTTGGCAACGGCTTCATGTCAGAAGGCAGTGGCGTCGCTCTCGATAGCTGCGTCAATTATCCTGGCTCCAGCAAGAGCAATTCGATTATCTTCTATGGCGGCAGCATCACGAGCACATATGGCTATGCCGTCCGTGAGTTCCAGACCGGAACCGGCTCCTCGTTATATCTCAAGGGCATTCTCAGCGCTACAACCAAGTTGACCGGACTCGATGCCAATCACAAAGTCAAAAAGGATGTCTCAAGTCTTCTCGTTGACACTCAGACTCCTGTTTCTACTGCCGCTGAGTTCACCACGGCTTTAGCGGATTCAACGGTCGCTGCCATTGAGCTTACTGCCAATATGACCGACATTGACGTCGAGTTCACCTTGAACCGCTCTGTCGCCATCTTTGGCAATGGCAAAACGATCACCAGCGCTCTAACTAACGCCACAGGTCATTCTGATAACGCGGTTTTCCGTTATCAAAACAACAGTTCTGCCACGACCGCCATATTTGACATAAAGGCGAAGGATGGCGCACCTGGAGACGCTTCCCTTGGAAATGTCCGAACAATCGATATTCTCAACAATACGAACAGCAAGTTTATTCTTGATTCATCAACCATCGAAGCGGTCCATTATGCTGTCGACTTACGCTCGGGCAATTCAAATCTTGGGCTTTACTTCAACCACTCCATATTCAACGGATACTGCACATTCATGACGGCTACTTATTTGGCTGGAACCAAAACAGGTGAGATTACAGATACGACCGAAGTTAATGTGGTCTTCAACAACTGCATCATGGAGAGTGTAAACACTCAAGAGCACCCTGAGAACAGCAACGACTTCTCAACGCTCGCCGTCAATGGTGGTTCAAACTGCACATATAATGTCAATTGCTGCAACATGACCGCCGTGGCTACAAAAGACTGCACTCAAATGTATGTTTGTTTTGACTGGGTGGCTGAAACGTCAACCATCAATTTGTCAAATGTTACTTATGGGAATGAGACTTTAGGCTATTTGACTGCTGCTGATCGTGCCGCATGGGATACTTGGCTTTGCTCTCAATCAAACTATTCGACAAATGACATAATAATCGATGGCGTGTCTTATGACGTCTACGTTCCTTATGTCACTCCGACTCCAGCTCCGTAATCATCATTAACAAAGGCTTCTGCCAATTCAAATGATATAGCCTAATCGGTAATTCCATATAACATATGGAAGAGAGGTTTTTTAGTGCTATGATAAATATCGCAAGGAGCAAATAAATAAATATGCTTACCGTCAAAGATCTTAAGGGGCTTGAAGGCAAACGCGTCTATGTGCGCGTCGATTTCAACGTTCCGCAAACAGATGGGGTCATCCGTGATACCAACCGTATCAAGGCCGCCCTTCCGACCATCACCGAACTCACCAAGAAAGGCGCTCGCGTCATCTTGATGTCCCACCTTGGCAAAATCAAATGGAAAGAACCTGATCCAGCCAAGATCGAGGCCATGAAGAAAGCCAATGACATGGCCCCAGTCGCCAAAGCCTTGGCCGAATTAGTCCCAGGCACCCCAGTCCATTTCTGCCCAGCCACCCGCGGGGAAGAACTCAAGAAAGCCGTCGATGATCTCAAAGACGGCGAGATCCTTCTCGTCCAGAACACCCGTTATGAGAAGGGCGAAGAGAAGAATGACCCAGCCTTGGCCAAAGAATGGGCCAGTTTGGCTGATGTCTTCGTGATGGACGCTTTCGGATCCGCTCACCGCGCCCACGCTTCGACCGTCGGAGTCCCGACCATCCTCAAAGAGGAAGGCAAACCCGTCGCCGAAGGCTATCTCATGATCAAAGAAGTCGACAATCTCACCCGCTGCGTCGAGCCTTCGAAAGAAGACCGTCCATACATCGCCATCCTCGGTGGCTTCAAAGTCTCCGACAAGATCAAAGTCATCGACACCCTTCTTAAGAAGTGCGACAAGATCCTCATCGGCGGCGCTATGGCCTATACCTTCAAAAAGGCCATGGGCATGAAGACCGGCTCTTCGCCAGTCGAAGACGACCAGCTTGACTATGCCAAGAAATGCTTGGCTGATGCCAAAGGCCGCATCATCCTTCCGATCGATTCAGTCATCACCGACAAGTTCGATGAGACCCCGGATCGCACCATCAAGACCGTTGACGGGGACATCCCGGATGGCTTTGAGGGCGTCGACATCGGCCCGAAGACCCAGCAGCTCTACAAAGACGAGATCGAGAAAGCTCACCTTGTCTTCTGGAACGGCCCAATGGGCGTCTTCGAACAGAAAGACTTCCAAGCTGGCACCATTGCCATCTGCGAAGGCATCAGAGCCATCAAAGGCAAGGCCTTCACCGTCTGTGGCGGAGGCGATTCGGCCTCAGCCGTCAAACAGTTTGGCTACAAAGCTGATTTCTCCCACGTCTCAACCGGTGGCGGAGCCTCCCTTGAGATGATTGAGAACGATGGCCACCTCCCTGGAGTGGACGTCCTTAAATAAGGATAAGGAAATGAGAAAGAAATTATTGCTTGGCAACTGGAAGATGAACAAGACCCCCGAAGAGGCTAAGGCTTTTGCTTTGGCCGCCTCGGAAATGGTCGATTTGGCCGTCGCTCACGACATCGACGTCGGAGTGGCCCCGACCTTCCTTTGCCTTTCTACCGTCAAAGAGAACATCAACCACAAGTGCATCGTGGCCGCCCAAAACTGCAACGAGCATGACCACGGGGCTTTCACCGGAGAGATTTCGATTCCGATGCTTTCGAGCATTGGCGTCTCCTGGTGCATCATCGGCCATTCGGAACGCCGCGCCTATAATGGCGAGACCTCCGAGAGTTGCAATCTCAAGATCAAAGCCCTTTTGAAGGCTGGGTTCACCCCGGTTTATTGCTGCGGTGAGTCCCTTGAGACCTTCAACGCCGGCGAGACCAAGAAGTTCGTGGCTGAGCAAATCAGAACCGGACTTAAGGATTTAACCAGCGAAGAAGCTGGCAAAGTCATCATCGCCTATGAGCCTATCTGGGCCATCGGCACTGGCAAATCCGCTTCCAAGGAGACCGCTGAGGACACGATCGGTTTCATCAGAAGGACTCTTCGCGAATCCTTCGGAAACGTCGCCCTCGACATGCGCATCCTTTATGGCGGCAGCGTCAAGCCGGAGAACGTCGCCGAGTATATGAGCGCCGAAGACATCGATGGCGCTTTGGTCGGCGGGGCTTCCCTCGACCCGAACTCCTTCAAAGGCCTTATCGAAGGAATGCTTAAATAACCAACAAAAGCCTTTGATGTTTCGTTGTTTCTATAGAGAGGACAAATAATGGAAAAAACCCAAATATTGACTGAGAACAAAAAAGCTTCGACTAAGTTCCTGGCTGTTGTTTTCGGTTATATGTTCATCGGTCTTGCCATCACTTCCCTCACCGCCTTCTTATTCGCCTACATCATGGCTTGGAAATATGGGGATGGGGCTGGAGGTTTGACCGCGAGCGGCTACACGCTCTTACTTGCCGTCGGCATCATCTCCCTTATCGTCAGCTATGTTGACTCGATCGTCATGAGCATCGTCTCCGTCAAAACAGGAAAGGCACCATGGGTTGGCTTTATCATTTATGCCATCGCCCTAGGCTTCTCCTTCTCGCTGATTCTTTTGGCCGGCGTCGACATTTATCTCGTCGCTGAGGCTTTTGGGATCACGTGTCTTGCCTTCGGGGTCATGTTCTTGGTCGGCTATTTTTCGCCTATTGACCTTTCGCCGCTGGCTTTTGTGGGCGTCGCCCTCTTGATTGGGGTCTTGCTCTCGAGCACGATCTTCGGTCTTTGGGCCATGATATCCTACTTAACAAGCGGCTCGGTCGCAGGCTTTATCCTCTATGATTATCTGATTTCATTAGCCATCATCGTGATCGCCATGCTCTTCACGGGTTATGACGCCAACAGGATGGGCAAGATCGCGGAGCAGGGGATGACCAACAACAACACGGCCCTCTACTGCGCCTTAACCTTATATAGTGATTTCATCCTCATCTTCATACGTATCCTTTATATCCTTCTTCTCTCGAAGAACCGTAACTCATAAGGATAATAACAAGGGCCCACGGAAACGTGGGCCTTTTCATATGTATGGATTTTCTTAACCTAGAATGCCGAAAACAAACTACGCGCTATAATAGGAACAAAGAGGAAACTAATATGGCAAGATTCTTGAGCTGCGAATGCGGAAATCTCGTCGCTGAGCTAAATGAGGGAAAAGGCAAAATCACCTGCTGTGACAAGCCGATGGAAGAAGCCCTTATCCATAAGAGCGATGAATCGGGACATGAGAAACACACGCCGCTTGTCCACGAGGAAGACGGAAAGGTCTATGTCAAAGTCGGCGAGAGCCTTCATCCGATGGATGAGAATCATTATATCGACTGGGTTTATCTATTGACCGACAAAGGGAGTCAAAGAAAGCACCTTCACCCAGGCAACAAGCCGGAAGTGATATTCCTGATAGACGAAGACGAGGTCGTTTTGGAAGTGGTGGCCCATTGCAGCCAGCACGGTCTCTGGTCCGCCGATCTTGATTAATTAATCCCAAACGCCTAAGAGCCCCAAAAAGACAGGGGCTCTTTTCTATATATACGCGCGTACGCACGTACGCGAAGGCGTGCGCATGGGTGTGCGCTCAGGCGCCTAAGGAATCAAAAATAAGGAAAATCAAAGATAAAAAACAGTTTCTTCTTCGATGGCATCTAAGAAAAACGCAACTTTGCATCAAAGGGCTTGACGGGAATGAATAAAAGTCTAGAATATTCCTCGCTGCCGAAAAAAAGGGAAACCTGCTGGAGGCGGCTGATGTCAAATGCCTAGGCCATAAAAATTCGTCAAAAACTTGTTAAAAAGTTGTTGACACGGATATGGTCAAAGCCTATGATATCAAAGCGCGCGAATTTGGGTAGAACCCACTTGCTATGCAAGGATTCGCGTGGACTGATCTTTGAAAACTAAACAGATGTACAACATACACTAACGTCGATTCTTTTATAGAATCAAATATAACCAGATAATTTATTAATTGAACTAGATCTAACTTTTTGAGAGTTTGATCCTGGCTCA
>DHAP01000023.1:7329-7646 GCA_002397465.1 Caryophanales bacterium UBA4951
AGAGTTTGATCCTGGCTCAGGATGAACGCTGGCGGCGTGCCTAATACATGCAAGTCGATCGGGCGTAGCAATACGTCAGAGGCGAACGGGTGAGTAACACGTAGGTAACCTGCCCTCGAGACTGGGATACCCAGACGAAAGTTTGGCTAATACCGGATAACAACATTGGAGACATCTCTGATGTTTGAAAGGCGCTTTAAAGCGTCACTCTTGGATGGACCTGCGGCACATTAGCTAGTTGGTGAGATAATAGCCCACCAAGGCAAGGATGTGTAGCCGATCTGAGAGGATGACCGGCCACAATGGGACTGAGACAC
>DHAP01000003.1 GCA_002397465.1 Caryophanales bacterium UBA4951
TAGAGGTTAGCAGTTCATTAATATGCCATTTGTGTTCTTTTGCGTTTCAAAGCTTTCCGGCAGTTCGTCCGCAATTGGGGAGAAAACGGAAAGAAAACTTTCCCCCAAAAACAGCAAGTTATGGCAAGCGTCTAAAGCTTTCCAATCTTGGCTGTTTCTTCGTCTTTCACAACGAAAGATCTGTCGTTGACCTCTGCCAAATAGTCCAATCGAATATAGAACATCTTCAAATTAATTTTGGAAGTCTTTGAGGTATTTATCATAGTATTGTTTCGACAATTTGCCTAATTTGATTGAAGAAAGATCGAGATGGGCATCTCCTTCAGACAGGGCCTCAAGTATGCTTTGCCCAGCAACATCACTCGCGTAGTCATCTTGGAGCGAAAAAAGCGATTCAACGAAATCGAAGCATCTTTTCACTTCTTCCACGTCGTTCTTGGCGATACTGTCCAAGACGTAGGGAACGAACACGTCCTCATAAACAACATGCGATCCCGTCGCCATTCCCTCTTGCCAAGAAACGAAATTATCAAATTGAGGACGAATTTGTGGAAATTTCTCGAGAAGCAACGAATTTAATTTTTGGCTTTCCATATTTATTTCCCTTTCATTTTAACAGCATCTTCAAGATCGTTGTATAGACTCTGTGCAAGTACTTTTTCTTCTAACGATAACTTCTCGTGTTTCATGATGTTATCAAGATTTTGCATCCTTTCCTCAGCTTTTTGTTGATGTCCACGAGGGCTGAGGAGTTTGCCGGACTTTTTTTCGTATCGAAGAGCGGCTGCAGTCCCTCCATCCCCCTTATGTGCATCATCTCGATAAAGCTGATCAATCACATTTTTGAGTCTTTTATTTTTCATATTTTTTAACAGTTTTCGTTTCGTAAGATAACCCTGTGATAGAGTCGGCTCCTTTTTCTTCTTTGGAATCAACAATAAAGTCACTGGTTTCCCTTCGACCCTGCGAATATTCTCTTCTTGTTTTTGAGCAGACTCCCCACCCATTAAAGATCCCTGACCGGAACCTTTCGTCCCGTGAAATCTACCGCTGTCCTTATTTCTTCCCATCATTATCATCTCCTTTCAAAATCCTGTTTCGTCTTTTGAGCGTGTTGTCAGGAATGGCAATCTCGACCCCACGTTGGATTGCATACTCGAAAGCGGTAAACGTCGTTTTGTCATCGGCGACTGAATAGACGACAATGGCTTTCGGCTTCAGATGATCCACCACCTGCCTGATTGCGAAGTGGAGAAGCTCGAGATTCTCCTTTTTCGCAAGCATTCCCTTCGCACTCATGGCTACCACCGAGCCGACATCAATCCCGTCAAGACAATAAGAAAAGGAACCCTCATTCGCATACGTCACGTTGGGAATCACCACCGCCCCGACCTCCATGATGAACCAGACACCCACAAGACGGGATCGACCAATGTTCCAGGCGACCATGAAATCAGGCATGTCTCCATAGGTCGAATAATCCGGGGTAATCACGAAATCGACCCCTTCGAACCGTTTTTTGTATTCGTTAAGCAGCTTGGCTTCATTGTGAAGAATGGCGTCCGCTAAAGAACCAATCGAATCGAATTTGAAATCGTCTTGGTAAAAGCAAACGCCCGTCCTTTCAGCGGCGCGGTAAAGCCCAGGTTCAGAATAAAGGGCCAAGAAGTTTGGGAGTGCCACAGTATGACACTCAAAATAAGGTAAATCCCTCTCTCCGCAATAATAAGATTCGCCGAAATATTCGGCACCAAAAGAATCAAATCGTTTTTTCTTTTTTCTTTTCGGCTCTTTTAACATAAGCATCCTCCCAAAACTGGGCCATTGACTGTGCCAACGAAACCATATTAGTCCGATGGCAACAAATAAAAACGGAAGTTGAGAAATTGTCAATCGCTAAAGGCCAAAATTGGCAAATTATCAATCTTTATTATCTAATTTTGAGTAGAAAGGACGAGGATCCTTTCCGTTCTTTTTATACACGAGAACGTATTCGGAGTATTTTTTGCACGCAACGAAATATTCAGTCAAAATAAAAAAGAAAGAAATTCCCCCAGACACCACGATTGGCCATTCTGTTGCCCAAAACGAATACACATAGCAGGCAGCAAAGCAAAGATTCGAGAGAGAAAGATAGACAGGTACGACTCGAGCGGAAAACCCTCCCATTTCAAAACTATAGATGTCAGCTTTGATTTTGTCTTTTGCAATGAACATGAGAACCACGCAAGAAATGCACGCAGCTAAAGAAGAGACCAGATTGAAGAGCCAGAAAACAATGCCACTTTCATTAGCGGCTTGCTTTGCTGTAAAAGAAAGCCAGAAAATTGAAAACAAGAAAGAGAGTGATGAAAAAGACACTAAGATTATTTCGATAAGATAGAATTGGTTTTTCGGATTCTCCATCCGATAGAATATATCGTCTTCATATGGAATTTGAAACGTCCTTCTATCCCCGAGGGAATCGTCATAAGTAAAGAAGGTGATCAGCAGAGGGACCAGACCTAAAAATACCCAGAAAGGCGATGACTTAGAAGAGAAAAAGCAAATCAAACCGACGATAATATAGATGATGGCTGGGGTTAAAAAAGGCAAAGGTTTACTGAAAATCCGATCAATCATTCGGATCTCTCGAGATTCTTTGGCCAAAATCGGATTATATTGTTTGTCGGCGAGAACCTCAATGTGTTTTTTCTCTTCTTCGGAGTACATCAAATCGTTCACGGTAATGTCAAAATAGTTGGCGGCCTGTTCAAGTTGTTCTATCGATAAAAAACAACGGCTTGATCGCCATTGGGAAACGGTTGTCACATCTAAGCAATTATCCTTGCAATACTTCTTTGCAGTAATGCCCTTCTTTTTCAAATAATAGTCAAAATTGCCCAGAATTATCTTGCGTCTATCAGCCACTTCTTCTTGCTTCGGCCGCTTATAATCATCCATGAATTTATTTTACATCAGAATTAAGCCGAATGACCCGCGAAAAAAGAATCAATTACGTTCCGAAATATTTCTCACAACCTACCGATTCGGCGCAGTTGACCACTTCATGGAGAAAACAGGGAGTAACTCTTCTCCCCAAACCGCTCAGGAATGACGAGCGTTATTTCCCCCGAATTCAGATCCCTTAAACGTTGCGCAATAAAGGGTCTACGAAGAATTATGATCGCTGATATCAACTTCGTAGCCAGCCACCCCTTCCGCGTTCGTGAAAATATCGATATCGTCCCAACGTCGTCAAAATCCACAGACTTAGCCAGCAAGATGGCCACTTTTCTATAAAACTTATGGAAAATTTCAATCAATGAATTCTATGGTATCCGTATATTGGCCAGAACCGTCTTTAATAAAATGACTCTTTGAATTGGTTTTTTCGTTCCACCATTTTCTTTCTTTTTGAACATTTTTCTTAATAAGCTCTAATCCGGTTGATAAAATCTTGGTCTTTTTTGTGTTTCCATCCAAAACCGAAAAATTTACCAAAGAAACGCTAAACATCTTGCTGCTTTGATAATAAATATGGACGTGTGGGGTGCTGTGTTGGCATTGTTCCCCAGATGGAATACAAATTTTAACCGATCCCTTACTGTCGATTTCGCCTTCCGTAAGAAGTTGGGTCCCATCCTCGAAATACCAAACAAATGGGATGCTTTCTTCGGCCACGACTGACTCAGAATCTAAGTCCAGCGTTTCAGCAGAAATCGGGAATTTCTTCTTATAATATTTGTCGTATTCTTTTTCGAGATCAAGTCGTTTTAACGAGACTCCAGGAAGGCTTGCGCAAAACGATTCGAACGCAGCTTGGTTCCCCGCTGGGATGTGCCAAACATTGGACCATCCAAGTTCATAGGCAAAGCCACCGTCTAATAAGAGGCCAAAATTAACAGGATTATTTGCGACATCGCAGACGAATTTCTCAAAATTTGAACACTCAATATCGTAAAAAATTAAGTCTTCCATTTTTATACCTCACTGGTTGTTAAGCGCATTGCGATCGAAACGAATTTCTAAGGCCAAAACCTTCCAATCATCGTCCTCGAGATTAGAAACAGAAAAACGGGATGCCAATATCGCACCTTTGATCTGCCCACTCGAAATTGCTTTCTTGGTCTCCGCCATATAGGCATCCACCATTGAGCTTGAAAGAACGACATCACCTTTCTTCTGAGCTTTTTGGTAGCGTTCCCCCATCCACGAAAGCAGCAGCTCTCGCTCGTCGTAATCCAGGGAAAGGAAGTCCGCGGGGCGGTCGCTTTCCGGGATGATGTCGTACACGCCGGACCTTTTGCTCCCCTTGCGGCGGATGAGGCAGTCGAACTTCATGCGGGCGAGGTTGTACTTGACGCCGGCCCTGCTCAGGCCGGTGGCCGCGGCGATCTCGTCGATGGAGGCTCGGAAATCCGACCGGATCGCCGATTCGATGGACTGCAGCGAGGGCGAGGAGGCGAAAAGCTTCTCCCGGGAGAGGAAATAGTCGCCCCCGGCGGGAGCCTCGAATCCGGCCGAGGGGCCCGCGGCGATGAAATGGTTGCCGAACTTCTTGTTCATCAAAACGATGGTGAACGAGACCGGCGTCCCGTAGAAGAGCGGGGCGTATTCGCTTCCGAGCCCGTCGTAGTCCTTGATGATGTCCGCGAAGCCGGACCCCCGGCCCTCCATGAGCCCGCATTCGTGGAACACGCGGCTGACGCTCTCGTTCCTCCGCAACGAGGCGATCTCGGCCAGCGGCCTTCTCCCGACGCCGTCCGGGTAGCTGAGCGAGAACCCCGGGGAGGTGACCTCGATCCTGTCCGGGAAGCATTCCACGGTGACGGGGTTCCCGGCGATCGCGTAGTCGCGGTGCGCCAGGGAGTTGACCAAGGCCTCGCGGACGGGTTTGAGCGCGAACGACCCGCTTGCGTACCCCTCGAGAGAATTGGGGCTTTTCCTCGACGAAAAGCGGTAGTTTTGGCAGGACCAGACGTATCCGACGGCCTTGGCGAGCACCTCGAGCAGACCGCCCGCGAAGGTTTTGTCGTCAAGGCAGTCCGAGCTTCTCGTCTGGCCGGACCACGTCAGGCAGCGGACCCTCGATTCCGGGCAGTCGCTCCCGTCCGCGAACAGCCACCCCGTCAGCGTGGACTTCCCCCTCCCGTTCGAAAGGCCGAGGCTCTGGAGGTCCGCCGGCCGCAAAGGCGACGAATACCCCGAAAGCTTGGCCGAAACGCCGGAGAAGCTCAGGGACCGCAGATCGATCCCGACCGCCTCCGAATCGTATTCGTTCTTCTTGATCCTCTTTAAGAGGAGCAGGGTCTCCTCCAGGGTGGCCGCCTCGCTCGAGCCGTAGTGCCTAACGAAAAGGACCGGGGACGCGCCGTCCTGAACCAGCCAGGTGAGGTTCCTATCCCTCGGGGAGACGGCGAAATCGAGGACCACCCCGCCGCCGTCGACGGCTATCGGCCTCATGTCGTAATCGACGAACGGCTTCGTGTGCTGCTTGAGGACGGAATTTGCCCTCAGGACTACGCCGTCGACGTCCTCTTTGGGGATCGGGGCGAGGTTCATCCGGCTGTCGACGCCGACGAAGACGTGCCCGCCCGCGCCGTTGGAGAACGCGCAGAAGGATTTGGCCCAGCCGACCCAGTCCTTGGAGTCCAGAGAGACCTTCATTTCCGCGTTTTTGGTCTCGCTCACGATGTCGTTCAGGTATTTTTTGAGTTCTTGTTCGTTCATGAGCCAATATTAGGCTAGCTAATTAGGCTAGTCAATAGGCTAGTAACTAACTTATTCAAGTAAAAACGACACAAAAAATCCTTAAGATCTTAGCGTTTTTCCTTCGTCATTTCCTCGGCGTATTTTTCGAAACGACAAGGAAACTCTTAGAATCCAAAATGAATTCATTCCCGCTGACTGAAAGCCATTTTTGGCAAATTGAGATGAGCCTGTTAACCATCAACATCATTTCTGCCACCCCGTCGCTTGAAAAAGAGAAAGACGAAGCTAATTTAAGAGGCTCATCGGGAAAGGAGACAAAGCCAACCACTCTTCCCGAACAGAGATATGGTTTGCTGATTTCATCAAGCGTACTCAAAATCAGTCTTGACAGTGGAGGGTTTGTAGGATTCATCTTTTAGCCATCAATAACTCTGTATCGACTATTGTCAGTCTTCAAAACTACGGGATTTGGAGAATAGCGGCCGGAAACTAAAGGATCTCTTAAATCTTATTGGGATGGCCAATAATTCGACCCAATAACATTTAGGAGCTTTTGCATAAAAAGGCCTCCGATTATATCCTTTCGTTGACAGGAAAGCTATGAAAGGAGACCCATATGGATTCTAACCTTTTTTGTGTTAAGTGACAAAGTAATCGCAACTCTACTTGTCTTATAATACTTAAACCCTTCTTGCCACGGAAAGGAGAAGTATTATGAGCAAGAAAAGACGAAAGAAGCTTGATTCATTTGATCGTATGAATCTCCAGGCTTCGATAGCTAATAAAGATGGTATTGATAAGATAGCTCTTAGACTAGGTTGTAGTAAGAGTACTATCTACCGTGAACTAATAAGAAACTCTAAAGAAGTTGAGGGGAAAAATCAGCATTGCCCCAAAACTCTCTATAGTTACATCTGCAATGGATGCCCCAACAGAGCTTATTGCCACCTGCTTAAGCACTACTACGACTATAGGTACGCCGAAGAGCTGACGGCCAATCGCCGCAAGAGTTCTAGGTCATCGCCCAAGATTCCGCCATCTGACATTAAGATGATTGATGAGGCTGTTACGGAGGGCGTAAGGCAAGGGCAAAGCCTTCACCATATCTATATCGCCAACGCTTCGCTTAAGTCCTTATGCAGCGAGAGGACGATTAGGCGTCTATGCTATCGAGGCAACTTAAGCGTTAAGCCTCATGAGCTACGCCGCTACGTGAGATACAAACGGGAATGCCTTAAGGGCCATAAAGACATGGCCCCCAGGGATATTCGCGTCTTATTAGGCAGGACCTATAAAGACTATCTTCGTAAGAGCAGCTCCAATAAACGAATGAACGTGGTCCAATATGATTCAGTGATAGGGAAACTTGAAGATACCTTAGCTATCCTTACCATTACCTTTCCTAAATATAGCTTCCAGTTCGGACGAGTGATTGCCAAAGGAGACACAAAATCGGTCAATGCCGCGATACGGAAGATCTTCTTAGATGTTGGAGTAGACAATGTCAAAAGAATCTTTCCTATCAATCTGGCCGACAACGGAACCGAGTTCACTAGTTTCTCCAAGATCGAGATTACTAGTTATGGCGAGAAGATATGTGACACCTATTACACCAACCCTTATAAGGCTACCGATAAGGCCGAATGCGAAAGATGCCATGAATTAGTTCGTTACTGTCTGCCCAAAGGCAAGAGCCTAAATAGCATTAATCAAGAGATGCTGGACGAGATGTTCTCTAACATCAATTCCTATACTAGAGAGTCCTTACATGACCAAACGCCATACGCCTTAGTCTTAAGGAAATATGGCAAGGCCTTCTTAGAGGCAATAAGGATTCATCGCGTTAATAAGAAAAAGGTCAGACTAACCCAATTAGTCTGACCTAGAAAACCTTGTGGCAAGAAGGGCAAGAAAACCTTAATTAGAAGCAGTCGCATTAAGTTAGTCACATTTAATGAGACTGTCCTTTTGTCACGGCTGCATTATGGCTTATGAATCCATCTTTGTCAAAAATGTGACAAGGTAAACGCGACAAAAACAAGCAAATCTTAGATATCATCGAAAAAGAAAGTTTAATTTGCGATTACTTTGTCACGTAACAGTTTTCTTTACGTTTCGTGTCTCGATTTTCGAAAGAACATTTCTTTGCAAAGCCAACAAAAAACCGATGCCATCGTAGCATCGGTGATTTCTCGTTTTGGTGCCGCCTTCCGGATTCGGACCGAAGACCTACTGATTACAAATCAGTTGCTCTACCAGCTGAGCTAAGGCGGCGGTTGGTGGGTGTTATAGGTGTCGAACCTACGACCTCTTCCGTGTGAAGGAAGCGCTCTCCCGCTGAGCTAAACACCCAATAGAAGGATAATATCGCAAGAACTGTCTATTTAGAAGAATAAGCCCCGACTTTTGCATCGGGGCTTGCTTTCGATTGGTGGGCCTTAATGGGTTTGAACCATCGACCTTGCGCTTATCAAGCGCACGCTCTAACCAGCTGAGCTAAAGGCCCATATACGCCCGAAAGCGCCCTAATAATATACAACTCTTAAGATAGGGTGGCAAGCAGGAGAATGGGTGAGATTACCCATAAGGCCCCTTCAAAGGCTAATAGTCCATAAAACATAGACAAAAGAAGGGACGATACAGGCATGATTTGCTTTGTAACGTCTATCTACTAATAAGGTATCACACGCACGCGTACGTGAGGATTAAGCTTTGGACGGTATAGCTGAAAAATGTGGTTTATCCGCAATAAAAAAGTTTTATGGTTATTAGGAGAAATGTAAAACTATTCCGCCAAAGGATATTCGAGCTTCATGACATCCTTCCAGCTGGAAGTGATTCGCAGCACTTCCTCGTGGAGAGATAAATATGACTCGTCTTTGCAAGATAGAACCTTATAGATAAGATCGGCGATCTCTTTGGCTTGTTTCTTGTCGCATCCCCTGCTGGTGGCCGCGGCAAAGCCGACTCTTAGTCCACTGGTCTCGCCAGGTTTTAATTTGTCGCCATGGAGCATGTTCTTATTCGCGGTCACGCCGATTCGTTCAAGCCGGGCCTGAGCCTCTTTGCCGGTGATGGAGAAACTCTCCAAGACATTGAGCAAGAGAAGGTGATTCTCGCTTCCAGAGCAAACGCAGCCTAGGGCTTTAAGTTCTTCGTCGCAGGCTTTGGTGTTGTCCAGAACGCCCTGCATGTATTTCTTGAAGTCCGGATGAAGGTCCTCGTTGAAGCAAACGGCCTTCGCGGCGATGATGTGTTCCAACGGTCCCCCTTGGGTATAAGGGAAGACGGCCTTGTTGACCTTCTTGAAGAGCTCGTCGTCATTGCAAAGGATGATGCCGCCACGAGGCCCTCTTAAGGTCTTGTGGGTGGTCGAAGTCACAATATCCGCGTAGTCGCATGGATTTTGGGTCAGGCCCGCGGCGATGATGCCGGCGATGTGAGCCATGTCGACCATGAAATAGCAATGGACGCCGCTATGGGAGTTATGTTGGTCGATCAACTCTCTCATCTTTTTGAAGTCGATCTCATAAGGATAGGCCGAATAGCCGGCCAAAAAGAGGTTCGGATTATATTCGCCGAGGCATTCCTGGATCTTTTTGTAATCGAGATGTCCGTCCTCGCCCAAAGGATAATGGACGAACTTGTACATTTCGGCGCTGAAAGAGACGGGTGAGCCATGGGTGAGATGACCCCCATCATTGAGTATCAAGGAAAGGACGGTGTCCCCAGGGTTTATTATGGCGTGGTAGGCCGCGAAGTTAGCTTGCGATCCGCTATGAGGTTGGACGTTCGCGTGTTTGACTTTGAACAAGCGGCAGCAACGATCGATTGCGATGTTCTCCACCGCATCGACGTTCTCGCAGCCACCATAATAACGATGTCCAGGGTAGCCTTCCGCGTATTTGGCGGTGAAGATGCTCGCGGCCGCCTCTCTTACCGAGACGGAAGGATAGTTCTCGCTGCAAATGAGCTCAATACCCTTGTTTTGTCTTTCTTCTTCTAAAGCGAAATACTTCGATACTTCTTTATCTAGCATGGTGTTCCTCCAAAACCTCTAGTCAATATCTTGAGACGTGCAATCGATAATTCAATAAAAAGAAGAGAGATTTTAGACAGGGTAAAGAAAAGCCCAGCTATTGCTAACTGGGCTGTGGTTCGGAAACGATTAACGCTTGCTGAACTGTGGAGCGCGACGAGCGGATTTAAGTCCGTACTTCTTTCTCTCTTTGGCACGCGAATTGCGGGTAAGCATTCCGCCGACCTTGAGGGTCTTGCGATCCTCTCCGGCAAGTAGAAGGGCACGGGCAATGCCTAAGCGGATGGCTTCGGCCTGGCCGGTGAATCCACCGCCATAGACTTCGCACTCGATGTCATATTTGGCATCGGTTCCGGTCATGACGAGCGGTTGCTTGAGGTTCTGAACGAGAGTGGCATAGGGCATGTATTTGTTCACGTCCTCGCCATTGACAAGGATCTTTCCCTTGCCGCTGGTGACGTAGACACGGGCGATCGAGGATTTACGACGACCGGTGCCATAGTATTTCTTTGATTCTGCCATGGTTCTTCTCCTTATTTCTTGAGCTCAAGAGCGACTGGCTTCTGAGCTTCTTGATCGTGCTTCTCGTCAGCATAGACGAAAAGTTTCTTATACATAGCGCGGCCGAGGGCTCCTTTTGGAAGCATTCCCCAGACAGCACGCTCAACCATCTCGACCGGGAACTCTCTCTTCATGACGCCAGAACTTCTGGTGCGGAGGCCGCCGTTGTATTCGGAGACGTTGTAGTAGTTCTTCTTGTGTTCGGCATCTCCAGTGAGTTTCACTTTCGAGGCGTTGATGATGACGACATAGTCGCCAGTGTCCTCATTTGGAGTATAGACTGGCTTGTTTTTGCCCATAAGGATGACGGCGACTTGGCTCGCTAAGCGGCCGAGTGAGATATCCGTGGCATCCACAAGGTACCAAGCGCGCTTTACTTCTGCGGGTTTGGCGATAGTGGTTTGACGCTGCATAATTTTTCCTTCTTCCTAGTCATTAAGCGACTTTCTTTTTTAAGAATAAACTTTACCGGGGTTTGCTCTTTCTAAAGTAGTGCCGGTTAGTATTATCCATACCTAAAGGTATGTTGTCAAAGGAATTGTTGGGGCCTTATCCATTATCACGGCAAAAGCCCCTTAAGGGGAGTTTCAAAACAGCTTTTTGCCTAGATTCCGCGCCCACATTTTATTTTGTGATTGCCTTTTTAGGGCCCTTCATTAAACTGAAAGCATGAATTACTTCGACATTTTCTCGATAGCCTATATCGTGATCGCCGCCCTCGGATTGTTCATGGGAATCCACCTCGGTTTCTTACGTTCTTTGAAGGGGCTTGGCATCTCCATCATCTCTTTGCTCGCCGCCTACTTCTTATGCAAGCCTTTCGGCGAGACCTTGATGGCCAGTCAGCTAGGCACCAGCATCTCCACTTCTTTTGAGAGTTTTGTCATCTCATTATCCAGTGAGGCAAGTCAACAGTTGAACGCCACGACCATCACCTCTTTGTTACCGACCATCTATTCCGAATTAAAGATCCCGGAGTTCCTTCAGGAAGCCTTCACGGGATTCGTCACCTCGTATCTTCCAAGCGGCGATGACCTCGTGGAAGTCGCTCTCCCGATCGCCCAAGCTGCCGCGGAGATCACCTGTATCCTCATCGCTTTCCTCATCATCGTTTTGGCGGTCTACATCCTCTATTGGATCATCCTTCTCTGCATCAAGGTATTCCATAAGGCCACGAAGACGAAACCTTCGGCCGTCTCTAGGCTTCTCGGCGGCATCATCAAACTCGCCGAAGCCTGCATCCTTATCTATGGTATCTCAGTTGTCTTACTACTTTGCTCCAGCATGCAAAACGACTTCGGAAACTGGGTCACAGAGACTCTTGCCCTGAATGACGACACCAAGACCAGCATCGCCAAATACATCCTGACTCAGGACTGGCTGTTTGGGTGGTTGTTCAAATATCTCGGCAAGTGATCACTGAGGGTTTTCTATGGGGGACTCAATCCCCTTTTTGTTTAGTTTCTTTTCGATGAAGGGATAAAAGAAAGTGACCATCAGATCAAAGAATACCAAGGCGATCAAAAATCCTGCGGTTGTGTCGCTTGGGAAGTGCGCGCCCATGATGGTCCTTGAGATGGCGACATAGATGGCCCAAAGATAGGCGAAGAGGCGGAAGCACCACTCCTTGCCTTTGAGCTTGTCGACGAAGCTAGGGATAAGAGAAGCCACGATCACCGTCAGGGCGTTCATCGTGTGGCCGGATGGGAAAGAGGCATAGGAATCGGAGAACTTCCAATGGCAGTTAGGTAGATACCATGGGACAAAATAAGAAGAAGCCTCATCCCCGTATAGAGGATAGAGATAACGCCACCTCGGACGATACCAGATGAACTTGAAGACGTTCATGAGGATGATGATGCCTACATACATCGCGATGAAGAACAAACCGAAGGCGACGATTTTTTCCTGATGCTGATATTTAGGAAGGAAGGCCAATAAGCCGCCAACGAGCAAATAAGCCGCGGCAATAGGGAAAAGTATCCACACGTGATTGCCGAATCCATAGGTGTCGTTTTGGAGGTACTTCCAGATCTGGCCACCGCCATAACCGGCGAAGAAGACGGCCAAAACCATGAAGACGATACCGTATATGATGTTCCTCGCCTTGGTGGATTTGTCGCGGAACCTAAATAACAGCAATGAGGCATAGACCCCAAGGAGCTGGGTTGGCATCTCGCCGATCAGCTCTCCGATCCGCCCCACCATGTTCGTCGGGTCATATAAGCTCTTCATGATGTCGAGGTCATAAAAGGCGAAGACGATCAGAAGAATCCCCAAAATCGGGTAGATGAAGAAACGCTCCCACTTGCAAAGTTTCATGTTGGCATCCTTTTCGTTTACCTAATTATCATCTATGCGGCCAGAAAGTGGTATGAGCAAATAATGATTGACAATATCCTTGTCTCTTTTAAAGTATTGCTAGGCCAAGGAGGCTAGTATGTCAAATCTTGCATCAAGAGAAATATTAGTCTCGAAAGGCTACCGCTATTATTACTATTACCGCCAGGATATCGTTTCCGATAACCCGAACGTTTAGTGATAAGCGATTGAGGTGGGAAGCGATGTACATCGCTGAACACCATCAAAGGATATCGTCCGTTGCTTCAGGTGTTCACGCCACCCGGAGTTTTTTATTTCAAAGGAGGGTATTCACATGAAACACAAACTCTTAATGATGAGCCTAATCGGAATCTTCGCCATCGGAGGGCTCGTTAGCTGCGATAACGACGATTCGATCGACATCGGCATCTTGCAATTGGTCTCGGCCACCCCGCTCAACAAAGTCGCGGAATTATTTGAATCCACGATAGAGAACAGCGATTTCGCCAAGACCCATAAAATCAATTTCACCCTGAGGAACCCCGAGGCCGATGAGGCCACGATGTCCACGATGGCCACCAACCTCGTCTCCAATAGCGACATGGTCCTTGGCATCGCCACCTCAGCCTCTCAGTCCTTGAAGAAGGCCTCGAAGAGCCTTGATAAGAACATCCCGGTCCTTTTCTCCGCTGTCACCGACCCGGTGGACGCGAACTTGGTGACATCCACCACAAGCGCCAACGGCACGAACGTCTCTGGCGTCTCCGACATGGGCGACCCCAAGAAATCGATGGAACTCATCGACACCCATTTCTCTTCGACGCTCACTTCAAAGAAAGTCGCCTTCATCTATAACAGCGGCGAAAGCAACTCCATCCAGCAGGTCAGCTTGGCCAAAGCCAAAATGAACGATCTCGGTTGGAGCGTCGTCGATAAGTCCGTGGCCATGGAAACGGAAATCGAGACCACTTTGAACAATCTAGGAAGCGATGTGAAGATGCTCTACTACCCAACCGACAACATGTGCGCCAAATACAAAGCCAGCATCGCCAAAGTCGCCAAAGAGAAAAACCTCTTCGTCTGCTGCGGGGACTCTTCGCTCGTCTCGACTGGCGGGGCCTTGTTCTCTCTTGGCGTCGACTACTCATCCTTAGGCGTCCAAGTCGGTGAGATGGCCCTTAAAATCCTGAGCGGCGAAAACAAGATCGAGGACACCGTCGTCGGCTTTGCCTCCAAGCTCCCGCTCGTGGTCAATCCGAGTCTTGCCGCTTCCTGGGGCGTCACTTTGCCTGAGTCCTTAGTCGCGGCCGCCGACGAAGTCGTGGAGGTCGTTTCCGAATGAGTTCCCAGCTTCAATCCTTGTTGACCCAGCCCTTGCTCCTATCTTTGATCTGGAGCATCTTCGCCCTCGGGGTCTTTGTCTCTTTCAGAATCCTCAACATCGCCGACATGTCGGTTGAGGGGGTCTTCCCTTTCACCGCCATCATCACCCTCTACGCCATCAAAAGCGGAATCCATCCTCTCTTGGCTTTGCTCATCTCCATCCTCGTCGGGTTCGCCTCCGGGGCGGTGGTCGGGATACTGAACAGGTATCTTAAAATCGACGCTCTCTTATCCGGCATCATCGTGATGACCGCCCTCTTCTCCTTAAGCGTCGTCCTCAGCAACGGCAACATCTCCTTAAGTGACACCACCGCTACCTTATTCACCCCGTTTGAGAACCTTTTTGCGAAGTTCATGCCCCTATTTTGGGCTAACTTCTGCGGGGATTTGCTCCTACTTGCGATCGTTGGGGCCATCTTGTTCGTCGCCATCTATTACTTCTTTGGAACAGAGCTAGGCACCGCTATCCGCGCGGCTGGCAAGAACGCCCAACTCTCACGTGCCGAAGGCCTTAACGTCGACCTTCTCACGATACTTGGCTTAGCCATCGCCTCTTCTTTGATCGCCATCGCCGCCTCCCTATATTCCATGAGGAGCACCGTGGCCACCCAGAGCCTTGGCAAAGGCACTTTGGTCATCGGATTGGCCACCATCTTCTTAGGTGAGATAGCCTTGCCAAAGATGTCATTCAAAGCTCACCTCATCTCCATCTTCATCGGCGGATATCTCTACTGGCTCATCCTCTCGGCGATTGAGCTCATCCCCGGCTACAACGCCTCCTACCGTTATCTCATCCAGGCCATCTTCATCACGGTCGTGATGGTGATACCAACCTTCCAGAAGAACGTCAAACACCAATTAGCCTTAAGAAAGGAAAAAGCCAATGCTTAGCCTCAAACACATCAAAAAAAGATTCCGCTTAGACGAGAATCCCGAGAATGACCGTTTGGCTCTCAAGGACCTTTCTCTCGACATCAATGACGGGGACTTCATCTCCGTGATCGGCGGAAACGGCTCTGGAAAAAGCACTCTCCTCAACATCATCGCCGGATCCTTGTTCCCGGATGGAGGCACCATCAGCCTCGATGGTGAAGACATCACCAAGATGAAAGAACACAAACGCGCGAAGTTCATCGGCAGGGTCTTTCAGGACCCCCTCCTTGGTTCTATCGGAGACATGACCTTGGAGGAGAATCTCTCCTTGGCCAATAGACGTGGCAAGTCCCACACCCTCCGTTGGTACATCAAGAAAGACGAAAGAGAGAACTACATCAAGATGCTTGAGCCCCTTGACCTCCATCTAGAAGGAAGGCTTGAGATGAGGATGAAGAGCTTCTCGGGCGGAGAAAGGCAGTCCATCACCCTTCTTATGGCCTCACTCAATCAGCCAAAGTTGCTTCTCTTAGATGAACATACAGCCGCGCTGGACCCCAAGACCGCATCCAAGGTCATGGAGTTCACCTCCAGCCTCGTCGAAAAGAACAAAACCCCAACCCTCATGATCACTCACAACATGAAAGACGCCATCAAATATGGCAATCGCCTCATCATGATGAAAGAAGGAGAGATCGTCCTCGACGTCAAAGGCGAGGAAAAGAAAAACCTGACGATAGACTACCTCTTACACAAGTTCGCTGAAGAGGAAATTTCCTTCGATCCATCAGTAGAACAGTCATCAGGCCAATAGGTTTCAATTGCAAAAAACGCCATTATATTAGCATTGCAACTTTTATGGCATTTAATTTATATTTTCTAAGGTTTTATCGATACTAATCTCACATCCGAAGCTTGTCTTATTCATATAGAAATATTTAGTGTCACAAACAAAAAGTACCCCTACTTCCGGATTGACCAGAGTATGGGGTACGTTTGATACAGATGATAGACTAGGCGTTCTCGACGTTGTGGTAGACGTTCTGGACGTCTTCGTTTTCGTTGAGCTCTTCGAGGATGTCCTTGAACTTGGCAAGGTCATCATCATCAAGAGTGACGTAGTCATTCGGGATGAGGGTGGTCTCCGCGCTGTCAAAGTCGGTGTAGCCAAGGCCTTTGATGACATCTTTGGCTTTCTCGAGATCGCTAGGATTGACCTGGGCCTCGATTTCGCCGTCTTCATAAGTGACGGAGGTGACATCGACGTCGCCAAGGATCAAATTGTCCTCGACGTCTTGTCTCTTGCTCTCCTCGCCTTTGAAGTCGATGACGCCTTCAAGGTTGAAGTTATAAGCGACTGAACCAAGTTTTCCGCCTTTGCGTGTGACGATGGTACGAACTCCAGTAAGGGCACGGTTGACGTTATCCGACATCGTGTCGACGATAAGGAAGCTTCCGCCAGGGCCAAAGAACTCATAACGGCCTTCGATATAGGCGACGGCGTCTCCGCCTTTGGCCTTCTCGATGGCTCTTTCAATGACGTCACGCGGGGTGGTCTTGCGATATTTTTCGATGGCGCTTCTTAAGGCAAGGTTGGAGTCGGGGTCTGGGATGCCGCTTTTTGCAGCAGCATAAATCTCCTTGGAGGCGCGCATATAAACCGCGCTCTTGGCTTTTGCGGTAGCAGCCATGGCCGCCGCTCTGACTTCGAAATGTCTTCCCATAATTAAATCCAGCTCCTTTTTAGCCGTGGTTATTCTATCACCGACCTCATGGCGGCAGTAGGTTTTTTTACTATAGTAAACGCCAAAATGACTTATTTTACGTACTTTGAGTCTATCTTCAGGCGGTCGATGTAGTTGAGATTGTGCTTTTGGACGAAGTCCCTCACCCAGTCAAACGGCGAATCGAGAAGTTCATTAGGATGATGGTCATCAACCCCGATGATGCAAGGAAGCTGATACTCGCTCACGATGTCCCAAAAGTTTGGGCAAGGATAGGCGACGTCGATCTCCTCGCCACCACCGTTCCTTCTGCCCCATCTCGATGGGCCCATATTGACCTCGAGAATCATGTGGTTCTTTTTCGCGGCCTCGATGATACTGACTGAGCATTGATAGGCAAAGGCGTCCCAATCCCCATACCAGATCATGAAGAGGTCAGGGTGGGCGACGTAAGCGAAGAGGCCGCTCTCCATTCCTTTGATGAGGTCCTCGACATACATGAGGGTGGCTTTTTTCTTATCGCTGACCTGGCTATAAAAAGTGAATCCGCCTTCGCTGTTCAAGAAACAATGCTGACCCAACAAAAGGTAATCGACCTTGCCGCTAGAAAGAAGGTCCTCATAGTAATCTTTGAAGGCATCACCATACCATTCAGCCTCGAAAGCACAGTAAATCCTCAGCTGTTTGGCATATTTTTCCTGCAAAGACCTCACGGATTTGAAGTAGCCATCCGCTAGAGAGTAATCGCCTCTCATACCGTGTTGGCTCTTGCCTGGGAGCATCACGTGGTCGGAGAATCCTAATATCTCGTAATGGCCCTCGATGGCCTTCTTGACGTAATCCTCATCCTCGCCAGTCGCGTGCCCGCACCTCTTCGTGTGTGAGTGATATGTATATCCAAGTGGCTTATTGTTCATAAATAACCTCCTCTAGGCAAAGGCCCTCCGCCGGCGCCTTGTATGATATTATCCTTCGTTTTGAATCATCGAGATGGGATTTTATTTCTTCTAGGCTCATTTTGCCTAAGCCAACCTTAAGGGCCGCGCCCACCATGATCCTCACCATGTAGGTCATGAAGCCATTGCCCCTGAAATAAACCTTGAGGTGCCCGTCCTTTAATTCATCGAAATGGATGTCCACGATGTCCCGGATGAAGCTGTCCTTATCCTCAGGTTTGGTCGTGAAGTCCTTGAAGTCATGCTTTCCTTTGAATAGGAGCAAGGCCTCTTTATAAGCCTCAAAATCAAAGTGAGGGTATTCGAGCTGAAACTCCATGAGGGCAAAGGGATCTCTTTCCCCATGGTGGAGCGAATAGGAATATATCTTGCCGGCGCATGAATGTCTGGCGTCGAAGCTAGATGGCACTTCCTTTAAGGAAAGGATCTTGATGTCGCTGGGGACGAGGCGGTTGACCGCGTGAAGGAACTCTTTCTCGTCGAGTTTCTTCTCGAAGTCGAAACTGAAAGTCTGGCCTTTCGCGTGGACTCCGGCGTCCGTCCTCCCAGCCCCATGGATATATACGTTCTCTTTGGACAAATAGCTTAAGGCGTATTCGACTTTGCCTTGGATGGTGGGAAGCTCTTTTTGTCTTTCGAAGCCTTTGTAACGGGTGCCTAAGTAGGAGAGGGTGCAGAGGTACCTCACCATACGATCATCCCCCACCAAGTGCTGAAAGCGTTGAAGTGTGAAACGGAGACATAGATGAACAAAGCCGCGACGCCCATGACGAGGATGGCCTCGATCAAATCATAGTAATGGAAATGAAGCTGACGGTATCTCGTCCTCTTGATTTTGGGATCATATCCACGGCACTCCATCGCGTTGGCGAGCTCGTCGCTTCTGATGAAGGAAGAGACGAACAAAGGAACGATGAGAGAGACAATAGCACGAAGTTTTGATGAGAGTTTGCCATGCTCAAAGTCAACGCCCCTGCTCGACTGGGCCTTCATGATCCTGTTGACGTCATCGAGGATCGTCGGTATGAAACGTAGAGCCAGCGATATCGTCATGGCCACGACGTGAGACGGGAAACCAATCCAGCTGAGGGGCTTCATGTACCATTCAAGCGCGTAAGTCAAATCAAGCGGCTTCGTGGTTGCGGTCAAAATGAGGGACAGCTCGATCATCAGCATCAGCCTCAAAAGGATCTTGCCAGCCTCAAGGAAGCTTTCGTAATAGATTGGGTATGAGCCCAATAAGAAAGCCACGTGTCCCTCGCTCCTTGGGGTGATGATGTAGATGAGCAAAAGGAATATGACCATGAACCAGAGGCTCTTCAAAGAACCCCATACCTGTCTCATCGACATGTGGGATATCCAAAGTAGAGCGATGACAATGATGCTCGCCACGCCTGCCATGAGATACGTCATCGCGTAGGTGTCGTAGCCGATGAAGACGGCGACCATGAGCAAAATCAGGGCGAGGATTTTCGTCCTGGGGTCCATCTTATGGAGGAATGAGTCATATGGCACATAACGGCCCATCGAGAAGCTAGACATGTTTTGCCCTCTTGATGGCGGATGCCATATCTTTGACGTTCTTTAGGTTTTTAGGGTCAATTTGCAAACCTTTTCTTTGTAAATCCAAGGCAAATTGGAAAATATGGGGGTTCTCTAATGAGTAAGCCGAAAGGTCATCGCCGAATAGTTCTTCGGGTTTGCAGTGCTTGACGATTTTGCCGTTTTCCATCACCACCGCCTCATCGGCGAACTCGGCGACGAGGTTCATGTCGTGGGTCACAAGGATGATGCTGACACCCTCTTGGTGGATGCTTTCGAACAAGGCCATCGTCTCTTCGGCGGCCTTGGGATCAAGCCCAGCAGTCGGCTCATCGACAATGAGAACCTCAGGCGAAAGCGCCAAGATGCCGGCGATGGCGACCTTGCGTTTCTCCCCTCCTGAAAGCTCAAAGGGCGAACGGGCGTAGAAGGACTCATCGAGCCCCACTTTCTTCAAAGCCTCGTGGGCGATCTTGAGGGCCTCCTCGTTCTTGCTTCCGAAGTTCTTGGGTCCGAAGGCGACGTCTTTTTCGACGGTCTCCTCGAAGAGCTGATATTCCGGGAATTGGAAAACCAATCCGACTTTCTTTCGTAATTCAGAGATGTTCTTGCTCCGGCGTTTCTTGTCGGGTGAGTTGATGAAAGAATCCACTTTGACTTCGCCTTTCGACGGCGTCAGCAAAGCGTTGATCATCTGAATGAGCGTGGACTTGCCACTGCCAGTCCGGCCGACCAAGGCGATGAACTTTCCTTGCTCGAGGCTGATGTTGATGTCCTTGAGGGCCTCATACTCAAACGGGGACTTCGGTGAATAGACATAATAGACGTTGGAGAATTCTATCGACATAAGAAATCCTCCAATTCTTTTTCGTTATGGACGCTGGAAGGGATCTTGATCCCCTGGCGTTCCAATTCGTTTCTTAGGGAGATATAGAAAGGGCAGCCCAAACGGATCTTGTTCAGTTCCTCTTCATGTGAGAAGACCTCGTCGGGGGTTCCTGAAAGCATCAGCTTGCCCTCGTTTAAAACCAAGACCTTGTCGGCGTGGTAGGCCTCTTCGACATCATGGGTGATTGAGAGGACGGTCAAGGAAGGATTCTCTTTCCTGAGCCTGAAGGTCAGATCGAGGATATCTTTCTTGCCGACTGGGTCAAGCATGCTCGTGGCTTCGTCATAGATGATGAGGTTGGGTTTCATGGCAAGGACGCCGGCGATGGCGATTCTCTGCTTCTGGCCGCCTGAAAGATTCTCCGGGGCCGAGTCGAGGAAATCATGCATCCCGACTTCTTTGGAGTATTGTTCGATGATGGCGTCCATCTCGTTAGAAGGTACTTGGCGGTTCTCAAGCCCGAAGGCGATGTCATCGCGGACGCTGGAACCGACGAATTGGTTGTCGGGGTTCTGGAAGACGAGACCCATCTTGTTCCTTATGGAGGAGATGTTCTTGGCATCGAGATCGAGCCCGAAGATTTTGACGCTTCCGTCGAATCCGGAGTTCAATCCCGCCAAAACTTTGGCGAGGGTGCTCTTCCCAGAGCCGTTATGTCCGATCAAAGCCACATAGCTTCCTTCCGTAACGGAAAAAGAGACTCCGCTGAGGGCGGGGTTCTTTCCATCGTAGGAATAGCTGAGGTTTGTGACTTCGATGATGTTCATTCTTGGTTAGGTTTGTCCTTGCTTCGTTTATAAATCACGTATTCGTTGGCGACCTCCGTGATGATGAACGCGGCCACAAGAAGGCCGATTATCAGATAGAAGACCCACATGGGCAAGCTGCCGCTCCCCAAAGAGAGGATGATCACAAGCCCAAAGATGATATAGGCGAGCAAGATCATGAAGAAACGATATACTGGCCCGTGTTTCATTTATTTGACCGTTATCGTAAGTTCCTGCCCGTGGTATGGACGGACTTTGACGCCTGCCATCGCCAGAAGCTTCCTTGAGGCCTGGAACTCGATCCCTTCGCTATGAGAGTCGGATAGATAGACGATCTCTTTGATGCCTACCTGGATGATGGCCTTCGCGCATTCGTTGCATGGGAACAAAGTGACGTAAAGGGTGCAGCCATTGAGGCGGGAGCCGTCTCTGGTGTTGAGGATGGCGTTGAACTCGGCGTGGCAGACATAGAGGTATTTGCTCTCAAGCCCTTCCCCATGTCCCCAGGGAATGATGTCATCATCGACGCCGCGTGGCATCCCATTGTAGCCGATGGAGACGACTTTATGTTCGGTATCGACGATGCAGGCGCCAACCTGAGTCGAGGGGTCTTTGCTTCTTAAGGCCGATAGTTGGGCGATGCCCATGAAATAGCTTTCCCAGCTGAGATAGTCCTTACGATGCTCATTTTCCATAAAGTGTTTCCTCCGACGCCCACTAATCATAATAGGGATGGGGACGTAATTCACTCAAAAAACATCAAAAAAAGGAACCCCGAAGGGTTCCTGGTTACTTGATTTCGGCGATTAGGCACTCATAAGGCCTTAAGAACTTCTTGAAGGTGAAGCCCGCGCCCT
Source organism: Caryophanales bacterium UBA4951 (assembly GCA_002397465.1). Classification (GTDB taxonomy): domain Bacteria; phylum Bacillota_I; class Bacilli_A; order RFN20; family CAG-826; genus UBA4951. The sequence goes on from DHAP01000003.1 coordinate 21,608, forward strand.
TGTAATTGCTTAATAAGACCTTGCCCCGCATCTGACGTATCACCTTCGGAAGTGATTGTTTCTTCTTCGCGAGGTTGAGAAGGATGAACTTCATGTGCCCCTCAAAAGCCCGGTAATAGGCCATGATGCCATTCGAGGTCGCCACCGGCTCGAAGTCGCCATATGAGAGGACGTCATCGTCCCTTCTCATGGCGATCAAAGCCTTGTAGTACGAGAGAATGGAATCAGGATCCTTGCTCTCGAGTTTGACGTTGATGTTGATATAGTTGGGATTCACTGGGAGCCAGCTCTTCGCACTCGTCGTGAAACCCGCCATCGCCCCGTCGTCCCACTGCATCGGGGTCCTCGAGTTGTCCCTGTTCATGTTCTGGACGCATTGAAGGATTTTCTTCTCCGGTATGTGATACTTCTTCATGAGGTTGTAGACCCAATGGTTGACTGGGTCGACGTATTGATCAGGCGTGAACATCTTCATGTTGAGCATGCCGATCTCTTCGCCTTGGTAGATATATGGGGTCCCGCGTAAGGTGATTAGCAAAGTGGCCAGCATCTTCGCCGACTCTTTGTAATACTTCTCGGCGTCGCCGAATCTCTCGATTGAGCGTAGCTGGTCGTGGTTCTCGAAATAGTTGGCGTTCCAGTCGATCTCTTTCTGCCATTCGACGAGTATCTTCTTCATCTTGCCCGGCTTGTATTTGACCTTGAAGATCGGGACGATGCCTTTATCGACGTTTACGTGTTGGAACTCAAAGACCATATCGAGCTCTTTGTCGGCGAACCTTCTGGCGTTCACGAAGTCCACGCCATAGCATTCCCCGACTGACATGCAGTCATAGTTGGCGAAAACATCTTCATTGATATGGCGGAGCATCTGGTGGTTGCCCTCTTTCATCAGGTAGTGTTCGCTGCCGATGATGTATGGGGTCTTCTTGCCATCCTCCAAACTGTCTTTCCAGATCTGGTTGATCACGTCGCAACGGAAGCCGTATATGCCCTTGTCGAGCCAAAAACGGAGGATGTTCTCCACTTCGAGGAGAACCTTGGGGTTATGCCAGTCAAGGTCAGGTTGTTTCTTATCGAAGATATGAAGGTACCACTCATCGGTCTCCTTCACGTAAGTCCAGGCGCTGCCACCGAAATTAGAGGTCCAGTTATTTGGTGGAAGAGTGTTGTTCTTCTTGCCTTTCCGCCAATAGTAATAGCCATGATATGGGCTCTTGGGGTCTTTGCTGGCCCTGAACCACGGGTGCTCGTCGGAGGTGTGGTTGACCACAAGGTCCATGACGATCCTCAAATCCCTTTTCTTGGCTTCGAGGATGAGCCTATTCATGTCATCCATCGTCCCGATTTCCGGATTGATGGCCTCATAGTCGGCCACGTCATAGCCGAAGTCGGCGTTTGGTGACTTATAGACCGGTGAGAGCCAAATGATCCCGACCCCCAAATCCTTGAGGTAATCGAGTTTGGAGATGATGCCCCTTAAATCCCCGATGCCATCGCCATTTGAGTCGCAGAAGCTTCGCGGATAGATCTGATAAACAACGTGATTGCGGAAATACTTTTTATCATTGACCATATGCTAAGTATTATGGATAGATTTCGATAAAACAAAAAGCCCGAGTTTGACTCGGGCTCAATTATCGATGTCTTAGTTTTTCTCGTTTCTTGGAGAATAGGCGCTTTCGATGGCTTCTCTCACGTTGTCGTTGTTGGATGAGAGGGCTAATTCCATCTGAGCTTGGTAGTCAGATTCGCTGACCTTCGAAAATGTTTTGCGTTCCTCTGGTTTCATATGGCGAATCTCCTTCCGCGAATACTATATAGAAAAGAAGGCCTCCAAGGAATGATTGAGATTTGGACACTGTAAAAGATTTTGGCAAAATGCCGACTTCAAAGGTGAAATAGAAGTTGGTTTTCACCCTTCCACGACAGAAAGATTCCTTGACATTCTTCGACGTGGTAAAAGCCTTAAGTTTGGATGGATGAACATCCTTTCCTATGACTATATCTTTTGAGACGCTTATACGATTATGTTGAATGAGAACTTGTTTGTCCAAGTTGTACAAACAAGTTTGATTCATCACTGGCTATCAGCTTTTTTATCAAAAAAAGAACGCCGTGAAGCGTTCTTTTGTAATCTGTGTTTTAGAATCTTGTCAACATGACGAACTTGTAGCCGGTCCCGTATGAGGAATCGATCCTGGCGCCCTTGATGTAGCCGAGCTTCTTGCGGATGCTGGATATATGGACGTCAATGGTCCGGGTTGGGAAGTTCTTCCCCGTGCCCCAGATGAGTTTGACAAGGTCGCTTCTCTCAACGACGTTGGGTCTGCGTTCGTATAACTCGCGTAAGATCTTCCATTCGAGTGGGGTGAATTTGACGTGATAACGATAATAGGTCAGTGTCCTGGCCTCTATGTCGCACTTCACAATTGATCCATCGCCCCTTTGGATGTCAACTTCTGGCATATCCATTCCTCCCTAGAGCAAAAGTTGAGCACATGCTATATTTCTTTGCCCTAAGCCTATTTTCTAGCAATAAACTTAAAAAGCAAGAAGAAAGTAAAAATCGCTACAACGGGAGCAATATTTGCCGTTGGAAGCGATTTTTACAAATTAGGCGCTTATTAGGTGACGTCAATGCTAAATTAGCTTTATTACCAAGATACAGGCCACCATGGCCAAAATGAGTACCGTGAAGAAGATGATCCAGCTGATCCTTCGGCGTTTTTCTATTTTTTCGTCATAATCGTCACTTTCCTCGAGGACGATTTCCTTGGTTTCCTTTTTTTTTTCCTTGCTTTTCTTGCCTGGCTTATCGCTGGCCCAGCCGTAAGCGTGGATGAAACGCTTGGTGAAGATCAACATCCAGGAATCGGCGAAAACGATGATGAGGATGTTGACGGGCGAACCCATGATGAGCATCGAGAAGACGAACCAATAAGACAAAGGGAACGTCTCGTTGGCAAGGAAGTTGTACCAGAGGAAGAAAGCCAAAGCCTTCAAGACATCCATCAGGACCACCTCGGAGACGAGGGCGATCAAAGCCGTCTCGTTGGGCGATGGGACATCGGGGTTCTCGAGGATCCTCTTTTGATAATACTTGTTCGTGAAATATAGCCCAACGCATAAGCCGATGTCCAAGACGAAGACCACCGCTAAGATGGTCGGCTTGGCCCAGACGGCGTTAGCGCCAAAGCTCTCATCCAGCAATTCCGTCCCATAGAAAAGGGAGCAGATGATTATGAAGATGATGGCAAGGGCGACATAGAAGGCATAAGGCTTATGAAGGGCGCTTCTGAAACGCTTGGTGAGTTTGGCTAGGCACCATGGAAGGATGCCCAAAAGGATGTAGACGATGCTGATAAGGAAGTTGTAGGAGCCTTGAGGATAGGCTAGGGCCGGTAGCAGATCGCTGAACAAGCCGACGATAGCCCCATATAAAGGCCCGAGGGTCAACGAGGTATAGATGATCAAGGATGGGGTCAAAGAAAAACGGAGATAGTAGAAGGCTCCCATCGGGATGGTCTTGGCGATGAAGGTCATGATGACCGATAAGGCTAATAGCATCGCGGCGAACGTTATCTTCTGAGTCGGCGAAAGCTGTCTTTCCTTCATAACTTGAGTTCCTCCACCACATATAGTCTAACAAGCGAGGCAAAGGCCAGGCTACCACAAACGAGGATGACGTCATTAGGATAGCTGACCAGATAGTCATTGAGGACGACTTTGTAGTCTTTCTCAAAACGATAGTCGCCTTCATAAAGGAAATAGTCAAGCTCATCGCGGGCGCGCGGGCTATCAAAACTCGTGAGAACGATCTCGGCGGAGTCCTTGTCGATACGAGGGAGCTCGACCGCGATGTTCTTGTCCTTGAAGGAAGCGAATAAGACGTGGATGGGCTTACCAGAGGCAAGAGGGACCACGCTCTCCATGAGGGCCTCGACCGCCTCGGGGTTATGGGCCCCATCGATGATGATGTTATGGTGACGTTCCATCCTGCAAGGAAGGGGTGAGCTCTCTAATCCTCTACGCAAAGACGTCTCATCGACCTTGTACTTGCTTTGGAGGATGTTCGTGGCCTCGATCGCGATGGAGGCGTTCTTTAGCTGATAGGCCGCTGGGGTCAATAGCTGCAAAGCCTTATAAGGAAGGTAGTCGAATCTATAATGCGGGGCCTCATAGACCTCGTTATGGAAGTCATCGACTTTGTAGAGTTTGGAGAAGAGTTCCCTTGCGACGTCGGAAACGACGCTTTCGGCGGCCTCGTCGAGCTTGCCAATCAAAACCGGCGAGTTCTCTTTGACGATGCCAGCTTTGTTTAAGGCGATCTCGGAGATGGTCCTCCCAAGGAATTCGGTGTGTTCAAGGGAAACGCTGGTGATTATGGATAGTAGAGGCTTATCATCATCCAAGGTGGTGCTGTCGGTGGCCCCGCCCATCCCAGCCTCGATGATGGCTAAATCAGGTTTGATCTCGTTGAAATAGGCGAAAGCGATGTAGGTCTCAATCTCAAAAGATGAGAGATTGGCGGCTTTTATCTCATTTTCATGAAGGGAGAATATCCTCGCAAAATCCGCGTCGCTGATGCATTTGCCGTTTGTCTCCATGAGCTCGTTGACCTTGTAGAAATAAGGCTTTGAGAAGATGGAGACCGTATATCCGGCCTCTTGGTAGATCTTGTAGAGATAATGGGCTGTCGAGCCTTTGCCATTGCTCCCGGTGATATGGATGAAAGGGACGTTTAAAGAAAGGCCGATCTTCTTGACGAACTTATCCCAGTCCTCCCTCTCGTAACGGGACATCGTCATGTCCCTTTCCTTTAAGTAAGACGTAACCTCTTGGTAGTTCATCTCAGTCGCTCTCCTCTCCACCCGAGTGACGGATGTTGGTCATATTGCGTTGGATCTCTTTGTTCTTCAATGTCTCACGCTTATCGTGAAGCTGTTTGCCTTTGGCCACCGCTATCTCGATTTTGGCATAGCCATGGCTCAGGAACACTTTGGTGGGCACGCAGGTCGTCCCCGTCCCTAATATCCTCGATGATAGTTTCTTGATCTCTTGTTTGCTTAAAAGAAGCTTCCTGTCCCTTAAGTGGTCGACGTTATAGATGTTGCCTTCCTTATAGGGAGCGATGTGCATGTTGGCGATATAAGCCTCACCATGCCTGATAAGGACATAAGAGTCGGATATCGAGGCGTTGCGGGCCCGTAGCGACTTGATCTCGGTGCCAGTCAGAACGATCCCGGCCGTCATGAAGTCTGAAAGAAAATACTCGTAATGGGCGCGTCGATTCTCAAGTAACAAGGAACTGTCTTTCTTTCGGGACATAAAAAATTCTTCCGAGAGGCATTATAGCGCGTACGCGCATAATTCTCCTCTCTTCTTTCTTAGCCGATGACGCAATTATAAATCGAGAAAAACATGCAGAGGGTGCCAGCCAAGACGAAGAAGTGAAAGACTGTATGCCACCACGGCGATTTCTTTTTGCCGACCCCGTATAAAACCGCCCCGACCGTATAGAGGACGCCACCTAAAATGAGGAGGAAGGTCCCAGGGTAAAACCCGATGGCCTTGATGAGAGGATAGATGGATATCACGATGATCCAACCCATCAAGATGTAGTCGATCATGGAGAAGACGGCGAACTTCTTGATGTTGACGCTGTTGAGAACGATGCCGATGATCCCCAAAACCACGCATAAGGACAATATGGTGTAACCCCAGGCTGGGGAATACTCCCGGAGGCTCACTAAGCAATATGGGACATAGGTCCCCATGATGAGGACGAAGACCATGTCATGGTCCATGACCCTCAAGACCTTCTTGCCGGTGTTGCGCCCCATGCCATGGTAGAGGCAAGAGAAGGTGTACAAGCATAGAAGGGCAAAGACGAATATGGATGAGGAGACGATCTGATAGACGTCGCCGCTATTAACGGCCTTCATTATCAAGAAAGGCCCCATGATGAGGGTGAAGATCGTGCCTAAGCCATGGGAGATGGAGTTCCAGAGTTCCTGGGCTAAGGTGTAATCAGGGAGTTCGATGTCTTTTGCTTTCATAACGTCACAATATTAACTATGTTAGTTATCATTATCAAGACATTTAGTTTTCATTACTAGATGAAACTATTTTGCATTGCCGTCCAATTGCCTTAGACTATCCTAACAGGTCAAAACCATGGTTACTTTATTACGCAGGCTTTTCATTAAGGATTACACGAATGTGAACGAAGAATCCGTGCGTGCCGCGCATGGAAAACTCGCCGCGATCTTTGGGATCGTCTCCAACTTCATCCTCGTGGCCCTGAAGCTCACCGCCGCTTTCATCATCGCCTCCTCCTCGGTCCCATGGGTCCTTCCGATGGCTCTTGTCGGCGATGCCGTCAACAACCTTTCCGATATGACCTCAAGCCTTGTGACCCTTATAGGCTTCAAGATATCCGCCAAACCAGCCGACAAGGAACATCCTTTCGGCCATGAAAGAATCGAATACATCGCCGGACTCATCGTCTCGGTGGTCGTGATCGTCGTCGCAGTCCAGCTCTTCAGGGATTCATTGGAGAAGGTCATCGCCGACACGAGGGTCTCTTATGACTTATTGACCGTCATCATCTTGGGTGTGTCAGTCTTGTTGAAATTACTACAAAGCTACGTCAATAGAGGGATTGGCAAAGCCATCAATAGCGGCTCATTAATCGCCACGTCCCTAGATTCCTTCACCGACGCCATCGCCACCTTCTCAATCATGGTGAGCGGCATTCTTTGCCTCACGCTAGGATGGGACTTCCTCGATGGCTATATGGGCATCCTTGTTTCCTTGTTCGTCTTATATAGCGGAGTCAAGATGATCAGAGAGACCGCTGACCCGTTGATTGGCGAAAAAGGAAACACCGCCATCGTCGAAGAAGTGGTCAAAGACGTGAAATCCCACAAAGAGATCCTCGGCGTCCATGACGTGATCTGCCATAGCTATGGACCCACCAAGTACTTTGTCTCCCTCCACGCGGAGATCGACGAGAACATGAAGATGCTAGATGCCCATGATGTGATCGATGACATCGAAAACGAGATCAAGAAGGACCATCATGTGGACATCACGATCCATATGGACCCCGTCGCGGTCGGTGACCCCCTCACTGATGAGCTTAAGAAGGAAGTGGCAGGAATCTTGTCCTCCTTAGCAAGCGACATCCAGTTCCATGACTTCAGGATCGTGAACGGGCCCACCCACGTGAACGTCATCTTCGACGTCCTCATGCCTTATGGGGAGAAAGTCAAAGACCAAGACGTCATAGACGCCTTGAACAAGCACTTCGAAAAGGATGAGAAGCCCAAGCACTTCGTTTTGACTTTCGATCACCCTTATTAAAGCAAAGAGTAATAGAGGGCCTTCTGGATCTTGACGATCCTTAGAAGGCCTTTTTCTTTATATAGGGATAAATGCCTGATGATGCTTCTACTAGAAAGACTCAGCATCTTGGATAAGTCCCTTATGGATAAGCCATATAAGGAATAAGAAGAGGCCAAAGACAAAAGCCTGCCCAGCTCGTCCTCTTTTACATCGACAGCCCTCTTTTTCCTTAAGGCCATGATAGCGGACGAATAAGACTCCCCCAACGCCTTAAGGAAAAAGTAGACGTAGATGGAGATATCCGAATAGCCGCTTCTGGAAATCGAGTCTTTATAGGCCTCATCTATCAACCGACGGTGTTCCTTGATTGAACGGGCCACGATAAATGAAGAGCAAGGCCCAGCCTCATTAAATAACAAACTTGACGATAGATAAGAACTAAATGATAGATTGCCTTTGTAGAATGGCTTGGAGTAGAGGGTGAAGAAAGATAGTAAGGCACACTTCTCGTAGATTGATAAACCTGGCGAACTTAGAAAATAGAGGGTCTCTTTAAGCGCGTACTTGATCCCCTGCTCATCATCGATATCTGAACCCTTTATCTTGGAGTCACGGAAATATAAACCATCAGGCTCTTCCTCTTCTTTTAATAGTCCCCTAAATAACCTCATGTAGGAATTGGAGACATCCTCAAGGGAAGACAAAGGACATCTGACCCCTTCTTTCAATAACGAATAGGCTAAGCAAAACGAAGAGACCTCTTTCGAGGCGGAGTAACGTTTTTCATGAAGGGAAAAGAAGATGTCATCTTCCTTATCCTCATATTTGGAGAAAGACAGAGAGGCTTCGATTTCCTTGACCATCATCATCTCCAAATATGAGGACATCAAAGAAGGCTCGATCTCTCTGAATAGCGAATTGAGCTCGGCGTTTTTGCTCTTGAGGTCATTGATCAATAACTCCAGTGGTTTGCTCCGCAAGTAGATGGCTGGCCTTTCGTTGATGCAAAGCTGAAAATGCACGGCGTCACTAGAGAAGGACTTCAGTAAGTCCATCCTCTTCTTTTTGGTTAATCCCTTGCTAAGTTCCTTAAAACTCTTAAAGGAGAAAGAATTCACGTCCATGAGCCTATTATACAGGCTTGTCATAGAAAACTTGCTATTTTTGCGCCAAAGATAGTTTGTTGGTTGGTGGAGTCGTCACTTTGACGAAGAAGAGAAGCACGAAAGCCAAAGCCTGAATCACAAAGAGGATCAGGAAGAAAGCCTGGAATGACAAAGCGGTATAGATATAAGAGGCCACGAGGTTGCCAATGCCAGTCACCATGTAGGATAAGCCAGCCTCAAGGGTCAAGGCCCTGGCCACGTTCTTGTCACCGACAAGGTTCTGAAGGTAGCTGACGCTCGAGATGATGATGAAGCCATTGGCGAAGCCCCTCGCTAGGAAGGAAGAAGAGACCAGCCAATATCTATCGGTGACAACACTGAATAGAAGCGCGCTCAGTAAAAAGAACGAGGAACCGACGATAAGGCTGGTCTTGTGCTTTTTGATGATCTTGAAAAGGAATGGAAAAACGATGAAGGAGAGGATCTCCGCGAGGACCCTGACCCCGCTCCAAAGGGAATACTCATTGTCCAAGAGGCCTAACTGATTCAAGTAGACGGGGATGATGTAGCCAGCGGTATTGCTGCAGCCGAAGAAGACCGCATAGAAGACAAGGAAGAGGACGAAGCTCTTGTTCTTGAAGAAACTCCGATAGGGATCGGCTTTCTCTTCTTTTGTTTCGGCGTCCCTATGGATATCCTCTTGGCTTGGCTTAGCAATCAAGAAGGTCAAGGCAAAGCCGATGAACATCAAACATCCGGCGATGACGAAGAGATACTTGTAAGGAAGATTGCCCACGAGGAAATAACCCGCGAGCAAAGCAGCCGCATAGGCGATTGAGCCAAAGATCCTGATGGAGGAATAGCTGACGCCGAGCTTCTTCATACTTACGGCGCTGGCGGCGTCCTCAATCTGGAAGTAGGAGGAATTGAACAAGCAGATGAAAATCGTGAGAACGCACAAAGAGGCGAATGACTGCATGAAGCCGAATAAGACGATACCCACCCCTTGGGCCAAAGCCATCCATCTCATGAGGTTAACGTTCCGTTTGTAGGAAGTGGCGAAGAAAGAGAAAAGGTAGTTGCCGATGAATAAGGTGAATGGTATCAATGCGAGCAAGATGCTCTGCTCAAGGCTTGATAATCCAACCGAGATGAAGAACAAAGAATAAAAGGGCGTGAACAGCGCGTCTCCGGCGTAAATCGCGAAGTAGAGCAGTCGATATATTAAAGGGTTTCTTTTCTCGTTCATAAAGAGCCGAATGAATATTAGACCACAAAACGGAAGAAGGCACCAAAATTAAGAAAATATCGAACTTTTTCGTTTTTTATGGTTTCGCCCGCTAACTAATATGAGGAAACATGCAGACTGAGCATAAGGCTTGTCTAGAGATAACTTAGGCTATAATATTTAGACAAGAAGGAGAAACATTATGCCAACATTTGCAGACCCCTTTATCGCCAACGTCGAAAGAAAACTCACCAAAGAAGAATTAGTCCAAGCCTTACGCTTAGATATAGCTGGCGAGCTAGAGGCCATCTACCTCTATGACGCCCACGTCCAAGCCACCGATGATCCGAGGGCCAAAGCGGTCCTAAGCGACATCCGTGACGAAGAAAAGATCCACATGGGAGAACTCATCACCTTGATGAGGACCCTCGATCCTAAGGAAGCCGAGCAATTCCTGAAGGGTCAGCACGAAGTCGAAGAACTGCTCGAGGAAATAAAAAAATAAGGAGATTAACTATGGAAGAAGTTGAATTCTATCGCTGCGAAAGATGCGGCAACGTCGTTGCCTTGCTTCATAAAGGCGGCGGAACGCTCGTCTGCTGCGGCAAAGAGATGGATAAGCTCGTCGCCAAGAGCGGTGACACCGGCATGGAGAAACATGTCCCAGTCATCAGCCATGAAAACGGCAAGCTCGTCGCCAAATGCGGCAGCATCCCCCATCCGATGAGTGCCGTCCACTACATCGAGTGGTTTGCCCTCGTCAATGACGGCGAAGTCAAATTCGTCTACCTGCCCCATGAAGGAGTCGAGGCGAAAGCGGAGTTCCCGGACGTCGAACACGGGACCGTCTATGCCTTCTGCAACATCCACGGGCTTTGGAAGACTGAGTTCTAATTAAGTTAGATAAGGACCTTAGATCGCTCTAGGGTCCTTTTCTTATGCCAAATTGGTTTTGTTCTTCGGACGAGCCATATGGAAGATGGCGTTGACGGCGAGTGAGCCAAGCGAGTTGCCGACGATATAGATGAAGATCGAAAGAACAGCCCGCCCGAACTCCATGCCCCAGGAATTGGACAAGGCAAAGTAGAACATGTCGGCCACGCAGTGCTCAAAGCCCAAAGCCACGAAGATGAAGACGCTGGCGATGAGACCTAAGATCTTGACTATCTGGTATTCAGAAGTCTTGTAGAGATTGACCCCTATATAGACGAGGACGCCACAGAAAATAGAATTGATGAGACAGGCATACCATTTCTCGCCGCCATTACCTAAGTCGATGAGCTTAGACGAAGAGATGGACGAAGCGACGTTATTGACAAGATTATAAAAACTTGTGAATCTCAATGAATATCCTAGTAAAACCGCCCCGACTAGGTTACCAAATAGCATGATGACAAGGTCTAATATGTAGAGTTTGTCGTTATCGAATAAGTAGCCGATCTTGCCGGTGTAGAGATTAAGCCCACACGCGCAAACAAGTAGTAGTCCCACTGAGAAGGCCAGGGATCCGACGATCCTCCCGCCATCAGGGATCGAAGCGACGCATAACTCGAACAAGGCCCCGCCGAAAGCGATGGCCAAACCCGCCAATATGCCTAATAGGAAAACCATAATCACCCTTTTAAAGCCGTATTTATCCATGTGCATAATTAAGCGCCACATCTAGATAATGTCAATCGGAAGAAATAAGCCTATCTGTTTTCTTTTTCATTCCCTTACTTTATTATGAAACCATGAAAACTGCTTTGGTCTTATGCGGAGGCGGAAGCCTTGGGGCCTATGAAATAGGGGCCTGGAAGTATCTACAAGAAGTCGGAATGCATTTTGACATCGTGACCGGAACCTCCATCGGGGCCATCAACGGGGCCATGGTGGCCACGGATGATTACGAAAAAGCCGAAGCCTTGTGGAACAACGTGGCCGCTGACCAGGTGATGGTCAACGGGGTCAATTTCTATAGCGGGTTCCTCCATGACTTCGACAAGCAAAAAGGCAACCGTCTTTGGAGTTTTGCCAAGACCTTCATCAAAAACGGAGGGGCTGACATCACCCCCTTGGTGAATCTCGTCCATAAGAGCATCGACCCAAAGAAAATCAAAGAAACAAAAACCAGGATTGGGGTGGTCACCACCACCTATCCGGGCCTAAAAGAAGTCGATGTGATCCTCAATGACGTGAAAGAGAGCCTCATCCTCGATTATCTCCACGCCTCCAGCGCCTGCTACCCAATCTTTCCGATGTACACGATCAACCATCAGAAGTACATCGACGGGGGCTACCACAATAACTTACCTATCGACTTAGCCATCAAGATGGGCGCTGATAAGATCGTCGCCGTGCTTTTACACGCCGTCCCAAAGGTTCCGCAGCACCCCGAATACATGAAACTCCCTTTCGTCACCACGATCAGGCCAAGCCATGACACGGGCTCCATCATGGACTTCGATGGCAAGGTGGCCAAAAGAAACATGCTATTAGGATATTTAGACGCCAAAAAGACCTTTGGCGATTGCTGGGGCCGTTCCTATTGCTTCAAGAAGGACGAGTCACTCTCGGATATCATGGAGTCCTTTGCCTTAGCCATCGCAAACAACGACCTTGAGGACTTCTATAAGACGACCGGGGCCTTAGCCTATGAAGGCAAAACCCCCAAGAGCTCAAGAGAGATATTCATCAGAACCCTTGAAAGCCTCGCTGAAGAAATCGACATGGATTACTGCGCCGAATATGAGGTCATTCCCTTCATTAAGTCCCTCATCGAAAAGATCAGAGGCTTAGGCAAAAAGAAAGAGGCGATGGACTTCAGAAGCCACCACAACTACTCTTTCAGTATCTCCAAGAAAGAGAAGAACGGGTTCTTGCTCTATCTTGATTACTTAGCCACCAACCACATGAAGATGAACAAGATCGACGCCTTAGTCAAACGCAATCCCGAAGTGGCGGCCTACAAAGAGATCTACCTCGTCTTTGATAAGCTGGGATTGCTATAAAAAGAAAAGCCTCCGAAGAGGCTTAACGATAATCGAATCGATTATAAGTAGTATTTGTTGAGGACCTTTAGGCTCTTTTCGTCTAACTCATAGACGAGAGGTTTGCCAGTCGGGATCTCAACGGAGACGATCTCTTGGGCTGATAGATGCTCAAGTTCCATGACAAGGGCCCTAAGGCTATTGCCATGGGCGGCGATAAGGACGCGCTTACCTGCTTTAATGGCAGGGGCAATCATCTCGTCGAAATAAGGCTTAACCCTCTCGGCGGTGTCGACCAAGCATTCCGTTAACGGAAGGTCGCTTTCTTTCATCTCGCCTTCCTTGACGAGGTTCTGATACTTCTCTTGGTTGCCCGGGAAACGTGGGTCATTTTTTTCAAGCTTCGGTGGCTGAACGTCCGCGGACCTTCTCCAGATATGGACCTGCTCATCGCCCCACTTCTTGGCGGAGTCGGCTTTGTTGAGTCCTTGTAAGGCACCATAGTGTCTTTCGTTCAAACGCCAGCTGAAGTGTTTCTCGATGCCACTTTCGCCAAGCTCGCCTAAGACGATTTCCATCGTCTTGTTGGCCCTCTTGAGGACCGAGGAGAAAGCGACGTCGAAGCTATAGCCGTCTTTCTTCAAAGTGAGGCCGGCTTCATGGGCCTCTTTGACGCCATTCTCGGAGAGGTCGACATCGGTCCAGCCAGTGAATTGGTTGGAGAGGTTCCACTCGGACTGGCCATGACGAATCAAGACTAATTTGACCATAATGTTAATTGGGTAATTCCTAATCCTTTCTTACCGAGGATGATTATAAATCGCCCACTCGCTTAAAGAAAGACGGAGAGGGGCGGGAGCCCCTATCCACACATCCATGGAAAGAGATGATATAGTAGAGCCATGGAAATATTGCTCTCATGTTCGTATGCGGACATACCCGCGGCTGAAAAAGCCAAAGACGGGCTTAAGCTTGCCAAGGTGGATGCGAAAGTCACCACCTGCGCGATCAACCTCACCAAATTGATCGGGGTGGTCCTCACCTCGAAAAGTCAAAAGCAGTCCTTGCTCAACGAGAACCCCTGGATCAAAAAGGAATTCGCCCACGAGGGGAAGATCAATCTCCGGGTGATGCCCTTCATCGTCTATTCATCGTCAATAGAAAAACTAGATGATGTCTGGAACAAGATCGAAGGCATCTATGAAGAGCTCTTCAGCGAGGAGTTCAAGCCCCTTGCCTATGACTTAGATAACCTAGCCCTCAGCAATGAGGAGTTTCTCCGGATCCTTCAGCTTTATTATCTGAAGTAGGAACGTTGTCATTAGGCCTTTCGTCTATCATGCGGAAGGCTTTTTTCATGTAGTGAGGCACCATGAAGGCGTAGATGATAGAAGCCAAGACCCAGCATAAAGGATAAGAGGCGTATAAGAGAAGGATCTTGCTGGAGACATCTAGCGAAGAAGGGAATATCAAAGTGTTGAAGATCCCAAAGACATAGCCAAGCCTGAAGAGGACCGCACAGAGTAACGTCACCAAAGTCGGGGCGACTGGATGGCCTAGTCCCCGAAGATAACCTGAGCCACAATCCATGAGGGCGCATAAGACATAAGTGAGGCCCATCAATAATAACCTTGCGGTGCCTGAAGCCATGGCTAAAGTCCCTTCCGCGCTGGAGGTGTCGCTTATGTATAAGCCTAGTAAGGAGTCATGTAGCAAAGCCGCCCCACCGCCCAGGATAATACCGATCACCACGATTGATCCAATAGAATACAAGAGGCTTTTCTTGAGGTTCTCTTTGTTTTTGGCCCCAAGGTTTTGGGCCACGACCGCCACGATGCCAACCGCAAAAGCCTCAAGGATTGCAAAGATATAGCCCTCGATGTTGTCGCTCGCGGTAAGTCCCACCACAACCCCGTTACCATATAAGGAAGAGAGTCGATTGGCCTGCGATTGGATCACGACGTTCGTGATGGCAAAGATGAAAGCCTCTAGCCCAGAAGGCAAACCATTGGCAAGGACTTCTTTCGTTTCTTTCTTAGCGATCTTGAGCTTCGAGAAAGAGAAGGAAATGCTCTTATCATGGGTGTGGGCCAGGAAATAGATAACGAGCAGGGCTTGGAGCAATTCGCAGATGACCGTCGAAAGGCCCACGCCGATGATGTCGCCGTTCTCGATGTGCAAAACCCTATAGAACAAATAGACGAGGGCAAGGTTGCCCCCGACGTTGATGATGCCACATAGGAACAAGACGACAAGGCTACGGAAGGAATCGCCTAATCCCCTGAGGATGGCGGCTCCGAAGTTATAGAGCATGAGGAAAGGAACGCCTAAGAAGTAGATGCGTAAATAGAGGCTTGCCAAAGGAAGGATGCTTTCTGGGGTCTGCATCCAGACAAGGATGGTCGGGGCCAAGAAATAACCGATGATGGCGACCATGACCCCTATCATCAAAGATAATAGCAAAGAAGAATGAAGGGCTTTGTTGCCACGTGAGAAATCTAATGAGCCTTTCGCGTCGGCCACCACCACGTTGGCGCCCACCGAAATCGAGACGAAAGAGACCACGACGAGGTTGATGAGGGAGCCGTTGTCCCCGACCGCCGCCATCGAGTCGCCGCCGCCACCGACATAATTGACGACCAATAAGTCCGCGGTTGTATAGAGTAGTTGAAGTAAAGACGCCAAAACCACCGGGACGATGAAAAGGAGCATCTTTTTGAAGAGATTGCCCTTGGTTAGGTCGATGGAACTATCCCTGGTTTGAAAGTATTTGCTGATTCCGCGAATTGGCATGGCTAGGACATTCTAGGCCAAAGAAAAAATAAAGATAGAGGGGCGGGCACGCCCCCTCGTTGAAAGGCCTTTCAAGTCTAGAGGGTGTCGAGGAACGGGGTGACTTGGTCGTAGGAATCAAACCACAGTATCTTGACGTTGAGCTCGTTGAAATAATCGTTGATGATGAGACGGTCATTGACCCCAAGTTCCTCATCGGCAAGGATCAACAAATGCCTTTGTTCCTGGTTGCCTTTAAGGAAGAGGGAACGTAGATATAAGTCGGTTAAGGATAAGCCGATGCAAAGGCAGCACTTCTCGTTGATGGCTTTGACGATCTCTTGGTAGCCCCATGGCTTCGGGGACCTGCGGATGTAGAAGTTAAGATACTCATCCTCGCCGAAGACGATGGACTTCTTCATCTCTGGCGTGATGGTGGAATAATCAGGCGGCAAGAATCCGTGGACGTGCTTGATGACGTATGGCTCAGCATCCTTAAGCAAATGACCATCATATTCGCTTGATGCGCTTAAGGGGGCGAAGGTGTAGGCGAAGTCCTGTTCCAAGAAAGAGTCGAAGTTAAAGGTGATGACCTCGCAGTTGGTCTTTCTGAAGAGCTTGGTGACACCATGCAATGTGGTGCCGGTTGGATAGAGCCCCAAGAACTTATGGTAGATGCTGTTATGGATGGCTTTGTAATAGTAATTGTCGCCAGTCGGAAGCTTGGTCGAGAAAGCGAATTTGGCGAAGTGCATCTCCGAATAGGCGTTCTCGCCGATTAATGATGATGTCTTATTGATGTTCTTAACAAGGGTGGGCGATAGATAGGAAAGAATTCCTTTGGTGGTCTCGGGCCAGGAGTCAGAGCCATAGGCCAAAGAGATGCCATTGCCCAAGAACAACGCCAATCTATTGTCATGGACCATATGACGGAGGAAGGAGACGTAGTACTCCTCTTGCTCCTTCATCTCGTCAGGATGGATATGAAGGTCCTCTAACGAGAGACCTTTGATGGCAGGTTCGTTGTCCACTAAGTCCTCTTCTTTTTTGTCGCTGAGGACGGAAGCGCTATTGACGCGGATGAGATGTTTGTATTTTTCGGTGAAGGAAGAGCCAAACACTTTGAAGTTGGTGGGCAATTCTCCTAACGAGGCTATCTCATCATCGTCGAAACTGGTGAGGATGACGAAAGCCACCTTCTCGCATTCGTATTTCTCGGTGAACTTATGCTTTAAGGCATCGATCATCTCGAAAGCGTGTTTGTCATCACGCTCAGAAAGGATCTTGACGCCTGTCTTATATCCTGCAGTAGAAAAAGCCTCGAGACCATCTTTGATGATGATGTCGAAGTTCCTTAAGACGGGGTCAGTTAGGCAAGTGGTCTTGCCCTCCCCCATCGCAATGTCGTCAATGCTTCTTTGATAGGCCTTCTTCAAATGCTTCCAGTAGTCATTGATGAAGGCGACTTTGTTCTTCGCTCTCTTTTTCATCTATACATTATGGCCTTGTTGATAAAAAGTTGCTATCGCTCTATGGAGACATTTTTCAAACCATAAGACTGGCATTGGAAAATGGTCCATCATTCGAAAGCCCCGCTGATCAGAAGATGTTCTAAAGAATTGCCTTCCCGTATTGTTTTATCGGTGCGATCGGCAAAGCTTTTTATCGTTCCGTTCTTGATGAGGAAATAACAATCAGGACGCATGAAGGCATTATCGGCCAAATAGGAATTGTTGCTAGTCAGCACCGACTGAAAGGAATGATCGCTATTGATATATGAGAGGACGTGTTTGGCGAGTTTGAAGTTGTAGAAAGAATCGAAATCATCGAGGTAAAGAAACTTGAGTGGTTTTTCTTTGTTCTTAAGCCTGTAATAAAGAACGAGCAATGAATAGATGCCTGAAGAAGCCATATCCAAGAACTCCACTGTTTTGCCGTCATGGATTGCCCCGATGGATTGACCAGAAGAAGCCTCTATCGCCAATAGGTCATAATGGATATCGCACTTATCCAAAAAGGATTCAAAGTCTTTGACGTAATCATTCTCGATGATGAAGCTCACGATGTCTTCGATATACATCCCATTATCAAAGTCGTTTCTATTTCTTATCGAACTGGAGAAAACCATGGCATCAGCGAAATCCACTATCTCGTTGATCGTTGAATCCTTTGATAGATTTGGAATAGCCTCTTTCATGAACTTAAGAGCGGACTCATCTTTGCTCTTTTGTGTAATAGCGATATCTTTGGCATCAATGAAATTATTGATGTATTTGCCAGTCCGATGATTGAATTGGAAAAAGAGCTTCCCGTCGACCTGCACTTCTTCCGTTTGCAATCTCATATCCTCACCTACTTTATAGGAGTAGATAATCTCTTTTTGCCCATTGTTCAAAAAGACATATGTGAATTCCGCGCATTCGTCCGCTGAATATGCGTTTAGGTAATACGTATCGTGGCTCAAGATGGAACTGCCACAGCCAAGATGGCGGGTTATGTCCATTATGGCTAAGCCTAGATTAGTTTTCCCAGAGTCGTTATAGCCATAGACAAGAGCCTTGTTAACCAAACCGTTTTTGATCAATGCAGAGTTAAAGCCATAGTCCCTAATTTTCGAGAAATCAAAAGAGACCCTATTTTGGAAATTCTTAAAATTCTTGACCGAAAATGATTTGATTTGCATAGCCAAATCATAGCAAAGAAAGAACCATTTACAACCTTGGTGTAAAACTTTTACACCGAAATAAGATCATTATTTGGAATCAGCCGATAACGTGGCGATGAATTCCTGTAATCTCTTCATTCCTTCTTTGAGCTTCTCAATTGAATAAGCGTAAGAAATCCTGACGTATCCTTCTCCGACTGCGCCAAAGGCGCTGCCGGAGATAAGAAGCAGCTTCTTGTCTTTGAAAAGCCTTGAGACGAACTCATCGGAACTGATGTTGAACTTGGAAATGGAAGGGAAGACGTAGAAAGCCCCTTGTGGGGTATAGCAATCTAATCCCATATCCTTTAAGGCCCCAATCAAGTAAACCCTTCTTAGGTTATAGGCATCCCTCATCTTCTTGGT
>DHAP01000050.1:0-28493 GCA_002397465.1 Caryophanales bacterium UBA4951
CAAATAGGAACTTTAAAGAATATATGTCATCACAAACCCCGAGAATTCCGATGATCTGTCCTTCTCGCCTTCGAAATGGGTTCTGGAAACAAGCCACTGCATGAATCTTGTCGGGATGAACAAGGCGTAGATCCCTAAAGTCACGACGGTCAATAGGAGCCAAACGAGCCACCTGGAGAATATCTCCATGGCCTTCCCTTCGAAAACTAACTGAGATCCGGATATATGGACATGGGAGAATTGCCATCTAAGCCTTTTGCAATAAGCGTAAGGATACCCAAGACCCAAAGTCACGACCGATAGCAAAAGAACGAAAAGGTCATAGCCGAGGCTTTGCCAGAAGCCCCCATCGAAATATGATCCTGGATGTCCTTCCTTTTTCATGGCTATATTTTACCCTTATTCTCATAAATGAAAAACTAGGCATATTCGAATGAGAAACTTAATGGCGCGACATATAGGTACCGGCACCAAAACTCAAGCCTCAGGCAAGACCTAAAGCCAATGATAAACTGACGTTGATTTACTCTTTTGAAAGAAGCTGAATCTTATGCGAAATATGAAGGCAATTTATGAGGGTCAAGACGTTTTTCATTGACGGAAGTGCTATTGATTCCGGCCATGATAAAACCTTTGTCGCTCTCATTTTTTGAAAGAAGCACGAAAGATAATGCAGCAATGATGAAAATCAACAAGAAAAAGAACACTCCCCAGAGGGCTATTTTCCTATGTGCCATCAAGTAATACTCCTATTAGAACAATTGATATTCTCACTCAATTATTCTTAATAATCAACATGAATAAAGAAATAGTCGCTACTATTTAAATATTGTTAAGGTTTTTCTAATTGTGCTTTTACTCACAAAAAACCGATGGTCTCATTTGAAAACTTTGATTGCTATGAAAATTCGTGACTTCCTGGAGACGCCAGTTTCGCCTTCGTAAATGAATTTGCCGAAGCCTTTGCACGCCACTACGTCCCCATCTTTAATGATATACGAAGTATTTGTTTTGTTTATTCCGTTGACGAACAGAGAACCATTTTCAATAAGGCTTTTGGAATCCGCCCTTGAAAGGGAAAAACATTCGCTGATAACCGCGTCGATCCTCAAAGATGGAACATTGATCTTTTTCTCTTCCGTCTCCTTTTTGATAGGGCATTCCTTAGGAGCCAAAATACTTGTCTTCACATAAGAATGAGAAACGCTGAGCAAAGATTTAGCGACTTCTTCCGCTATCGGGGATAGGCAATAGACATACGCGCCTTTATCGTAGACGAGGATATCCCCGAACTGTTCTCTTTCATATCCTAGGCTCATGAGAGCCCCCAAATAATCGCGATGGGTGAGTTTCTCCATGAACTTCTCGTTCTTGCCTTCGATATGAAGCAAGGCGATGTTCTCGCCTTGCTCCTCTTTCTTTTTCTCTTCTTCGACCTCCATATAGGATGGAAGAAAGAAAACGACGGCCCTTTCGGCCTCGTCTCCTCCATAAATGAAATAGGAGCTATCCCCTATCGTCTCTTTGTTCATGTCGACAGAGCCCGACAACGAAAGCTCATGGAGAATCTCATTAGGAGAGGATATAAAGGCCGTATGGGTCTTCAAGCACTTGGATGAGGCCCGATAAGCCAGCTCGATGATCCTTCGCTTGAGAAGCTCGCCGCTTTCCATGTCTATCCCTTGTTGACGGAACCTGCGCCGGATATATGGCTCTCGACCTTTGGGTCACCATAATAAGTGATGGTCGCGAGTCCGGATATCGTGACGATAAGAGAGTCACTGACGCTGCAGCTGATTGTGGCGGTTCCGCTCACATCGAAGTTCGCGTTTTTGCAGGATAAATCCTTGGCATTGATCGTAGAAACACCTGATATGGTCGCTGAGAAATCGTCACATTCCCCATCAAGGATGAAACTAGAGGCGCCTGATGCCACGATATTTAAACTCGATAAAGATAAGGCCGTCGAAGTCTCCAGGCTTGAGGCCCCGCTAAAAGAGACGTCTAATGAAGAGCTTCTTGAGGCATCAAGATAAACCGGAAGTGCCCCTGTCACGTTGATCTTTTTGACGTTCGCGTAAACGTGGATGTAGACATCCCGGCCGGAAAAGGTGACCTCTTTGGAGTTTTTGATCGTTATCGTATCCTTGGAGAAAGAGACCTTGAGCCCAGGGAAATCCTTTGGGTATTCAATGCTTACCAATGGATAGACCTGATTCTCCTCATAGTTTTCTGAGCTTGTGACATATCCGGACAAAACCGGCATGATGGTGACAGAACCCATCGATGAAAATGAGAAATTCTCAAAGGAGACATTGAAGTCGGTGTCACCCATATAGGAAGAGTCGCTTCCTTTATACGAAGCCGTCTCATACTCGCCGCTTGTTAGGCTGACACTACCGGAAGAAGAAGACGAACATGATGATAAAAACGAGCAGGCCAACGAACAAACGATTAACTGAAGTGCTTTTTTCATCATGATGGGTTCCTTCTTTAGGACCTGTTCATTATAAAATCTTTGTCTCTCTCTTCATATGGGAAGGGAGTATTTACGAAAAGAAGGCTTTTCTTTCTTCGTTTATGCTAGATTGGGTGTGAGGAAACAACATGAGTGACTCGTTCGACGACAAAATAAGCTCCCTATACGAAGAGATCGTTTCGGTGGTAAAGGCCAAGCTGCCGGACATCAAGAGAATAGAGTCTCTGTACGATAGGTATATTTTCGTGACGAAAAAGCTCAAATCGGCCTTTGTCTGCCTCGAATATTTCGCCTGCCTCGGCTATGACACGAGCGATGTCATGGAACCAGATAGCGAGACAAATATCTACTACGTTCGTTCCAAAGAAAAGAAAATAGCCACCATAAACGAGTTTCAAAAGGCTCTTTTCATGAATGACGGCATCCCAAGTTTCGACTGGACGATGGGTGACGACGGACCTGAGATACTAAGCGCGTACGTCAAGAATAAAAACAAGACAGGACCAAACGAGGAAACGTATAATAAACCCATGGTTTGCATCATCGTCGCAATGGAGAAAGAAGCCGACACCATCCTGAAATCCTCTTCGATCACAAAAAGAAGGACATCTGGATACGCCAAAATTTACGAGGCCAACTATCAGGGACACGATTATCTTCTCGTCGTCTCGGGGATCGGAAAGGCCTTTGCAAGCTCCTCCATCACGAGCGCTTTGCTTCTATATCCAAACATCAAGAAGATCATCAACGTCGGCGTAGCTGGTTCGCTTGATAAAAATGAAGCCGACCTCTTTGACGTCATCATCGCTTCTTCCGTCGTCGAACATGATATGGACACATCCGCTATCGGGGATCCAAAAGGATTGGTATCCGGGATCAACATAGTCGATCTGCCAACTTCAAAAAGCCTAAATGAAATCCTTGGGCAATCAGCCAAACTGGCTGGTTTCTCGCCTAAATCAGGAATCATCTCCTCGGGCGATACTTTCTACGCCGACAAAGAGAACAAAGAAAGAATCAAAAACACTTTCCGCAGCGTTTGCTCCGACATGGAAGGCGCCCCAATAGGGCAAATAGCCTATGTCTATAAAAAGGAATTCGCTGAGATGAGAGTTATTTCCGATGCAGACAACGCCGCTGAGGAATATCCTCAAAACGCCAAAAAAGCCGCGGATATCGCGGCTTCAATAATCCTTAAATATTTATCAGGCAATTAAGCTTTTTCTTTTGCTTCTTTGTTTTTGACCATATCAAACAAAGAGACGAAAAGCATGATTAGACCGGCCGCCAAAGTGACATGGAAGACTCCGGCTATACCAGAAATCATCGAATCAACACCAGAACTAAGCGACGTTCCTAAAACTTGGAATATGCCTCTGACCGCCATCATGATAGCCGTTCCAGAAAGCCCCACTATTTGTAGGTAATAGAACCATTTGAATTTCTTGCTTTTGACAATCTCATCGTTTTTCAAAACCAAGGCAAGAAATAAGAATAGCAAACAACCCAATACCAAAAGATGGGGATGCGCAAACGCCAACGCTGTACGTCCTGTAAAACCATTGAATTTCGTAAACTCGCGATAGAAAACTCCAAAAGCCATGCCAACTGCCAAAAAGACAGTGCTCGTGATAAGGTTCTTTTTCATATTTTTTCCTCGAATAGAGGATAGCACTTCCTTATTAATTAGGTAGCATTACGCACTCGATGTGATTTGAAAATTCCGAACTACCGAAGTCACTAACGCTATTTCTTTGTTAGTAAATATTCAAACTGTTGTCTTGGCTAGGGCTTCTCAAAAGGAACTGAACAACGTCCAAAATATAACTCTCAAACGATTTTCTTATCGTAGATATATCCGGCCTTGTTGAGAGAATACCTTAGATAACATGACTCTCAAACTGTTCGCGCGTGTTTCATCGTTTAAGATGTGTTGAGAGAATACCTTAGATAACATGACTCTCAAACTCCGTTTGCAACAGCAGCCAATTAATCGCGGTTGAGAGAATACCTTAGATAACATGACTCTCAAACGATGAATGGGCACGAACACGCCATATGCTTGTTGAGAGAATACCTTAGATAACATGACTCTCAAACGAAAGTCTAGGTGACCTTCGATGATAGCGAGTTGAGAGAATACCTTAGATAACATGACTCTCAAACATACCAGGCATAAGAATCTGTTGTAAAAGTGTTGAGAGAATACCTTAGATAACATGACTCTCAAACTTGTCCTCGCAATAGACATAGCAGCCGGATAGTTGAGAGAATACCTTAGATAACATGACTCTCAAACCGATGATAAGTTTCTTGATCCACTGATAGAGTTGAGAGAATACCTTAGATAACATGACTCTCAAACTGTCGCCTTTGCCTTTAGTCTCGAAGACCAGTTGAGAGAATACCTTAGATAACATGACTCTCAAACGTACCTCCGCATTGTCGGTGATTTGTTTGAGTTGAGAGAATACCTTAGATAACATGACTCTCAAACAGTGTCCGCACGTTTTTATAAATTCCGTGGTTGAGAGAATACCTTAGATAACATGACTCTCAAACGATGGAGATGGCAAGATAGCCTCCATCGTTGTTGAGAGAATACCTTAGATAACATGACTCTCAAACATAATAAGTTGTAAATACGTAATTTCTATTGTTGAGAGAATACCTTAGATAACATGACTCTCAAACCAGGGCGTTTAGTTTCATCGCTACATTCCCGTTGAGAGAATACCTTAGATAACATGACTCTCAAACCTTTCGAGGCCGATTTCCAGCCGACCTATTGTTGAGAGAATACCTTAGATAACATGACTCTCAAACTTTACTAAAAGTCAATGCGATTATAGTTGAGTTGAGAGAATACCTTAGATAACATGACTCTCAAACAAACATTGTGTTCCTTAGCCGCTTTGTCGAGTTGAGAGAATACCTTAGATAACATGACTCTCAAACCGAAGTCGGTGAAGCCAAGACCTATCAACGGTTGAGAGAATACCTTAGATAACATGACTCTCAAACAAAGGCTTCACGGTTATAACCTCGGAAGCGGTTGAGAGAATACCTTAGATAACATGACTCTCAAACATGTTGGCTTTGTCCTTGCTATAGGTATAGGTTGAGAGAATACCTTAGATAACATGACTCTCAAACCGTCGAGCTTTCCGAACTTATGGATCCTGAGTTGAGAGAATACCTTAGATAACATGACTCTCAAACAAGTATGATATTCTTATCTTCGTAATTATCGTTGAGAGAATACCTTAGATAACATGACTCTCAAACCGCTACATCAACGGGGCCGGGGTTTCCGAGGTTGAGAGAATACCTTAGATAACATGACTCTCAAACACCTATCGTGGCTTTGTATTCACTTTTATAGTTGAGAGAATACCTTAGATAACATGACTCTCAAACTCCATTTGTCTTTGTGAGCGTCATCCTTGCGTTGAGAGAATACCTTAGATAACATGACTCTCAAACTGTGCCTTGCGTTTTGAGAAACGCCTCCAAGTTGAGAGAATACCTTAGATAACATGACTCTCAAACAAGAAGGACAACAAGGAGCACACTTGCTATGTTGAGAGAATACCTTAGATAACATGACTCTCAAACACTCGCCGTTTGTGAGTTTAAGCGGATTCGGTTGAGAGAATACCTTAGATAACATGACTCTCAAACCGCCGCGAGTGACTGATTCGCTCGTCCGTGGTTGAGAGAATACCTTAGATAACATGACTCTCAAACTATAAGTTCCTCGCGCCTTATTTCGTGCGTGTTGAGAGAATACCTTAGATAACATGACTCTCAAACTTGCCAACCATCTCAATGAAGTAAACCGGCGTTGAGAGAATACCTTAGATAACATGACTCTCAAACCCGGAGGACGTCCTCTCGGTCGGCGTCCTCGTTGAGAGAATACCTTAGATAACATGACTCTCAAACCGCCTTCCGGAACGTCCCCCTTTAGGGGGAGTTGAGAGAATACCTTAGATAACATGACTCTCAAACATACCGATGGAGAGCATCATTGTGATGATGGTTGAGAGAATACCTTAGATAACATGACTCTCAAACACGCCACAGTCAGAGCTGAGCCAAGCCCGGGTTGAGAGAATACCTTAGATAACATGACTCTCAAACACGAGTACATAGTCGACTCGACATCCGCCGGTTGAGAGAATACCTTAGATAACATGACTCTCAAACATAGGTATGACCGCTTCCAAGCTCGTTCAGGTTGAGAGAATACCTTAGATAACATGACTCTCAAACATAACTTCCTCCAATTCCTAGAGTAGAAATGTTGAGAGAATACCTTAGATAACATGACTCTCAAACCATGATTATAGTTATTTTAGTGTTTCCCATGTTGAGAGAATACCTTAGATAACATGACTCTCAAACACCCGGACAAAATCATCGGTCAAATGCGTAGTTGAGAGAATACCTTAGATAACATGACTCTCAAACTCTTATCTCGGCTTTACGCTTCTTGAGTTTGTTGAGAGAATACCTTAGATAACATGACTCTCAAACAAATACACCCAAACAAAGACCTTGCATAGTGTTGAGAGAATACCTTAGATAACATGACTCTCAAACCGTAGTGCCGATGATATTAACACGGACACGGTTGAGAGAATACCTTAGATAACATGACTCTCAAACTGGTCGGCTGTGACCAATGCCGATTCTTATGTTGAGAGAATACCTTAGATAACATGACTCTCAAACAGGGATGGCGTTCCGTCCGTGTCAGCCATCGTTGAGAGAATACCTTAGATAACATGACTCTCAAACGGATCAAACGCCTTATGGCGATTACTTATAGTTGAGAGAATACCTTAGATAACATGACTCTCAAACAGGCTGACAGCTTTATTTTCGGCGACTTCTGTTGAGAGAATACCTTAGATAACATGACTCTCAAACAGGTTGATTGAGAAGCCAAATCGAGGAGCAGTTGAGAGAATACCTTAGATAACATGACTCTCAAACCTCAAATACTAGGTTTTTAGCCATATTTCTTTCAGTACATTAGCAGTTTACTCTATTTCACACAAATCACTATCAATTACTTTTGCGACTTCTGATTCTATAGAAAAAGGAGTCCTATATGGCTCTAAATTGATTATGTGAAACTTGTGATACTGACACTCTAAAGAAAACGCTTGAAGATCTTCTTTGGTGAAAATTGATTTAAGGTTCAAAAAGATAAAAACATCAATCGATTTGATTTCATTAATCAATTTTAAATACTCAACGAACATCTCAAGCTTGGATGTGTATTCGACATTTATAGTTGGACAAAGAATCTTTATAAAGTCTTTGATGCTCAAATCTTCACGGAACGTTATTCCTATGTTCAAATCCTGAGATATTTCTTTGAATAGATCGTAAACGCTGTCGCTTATGTGATCCAGTTTTTCTTCTTTATGCGATGACTCATAAATCGAAACCAATTTTCGCTGCAGCAAATTGTCGATTTTCTTGTCGTCAAAAGACAAATTGAATAAGTCGGAAATCACCTCAGCATTTCCTTCTAAAGAAAGAGGACCTTCTTTGTCAGAAATGATTAGTGACTTACAGCTATGATCGGATAAACCACTTACGAAAGACCAATAATTCTTTGGTCCTTCTATTGTTATGTTCAAAAATGAAATGTCATCTATATTGTACAGGTCAGAAAAGTACTTCGAACCCAAGCTTCTCATAATTCAATTAGCCTTTCATCTGTATTGATAATGTCTGTCACTGGCTCTCCGATAAGATGTTCTATGGTCGCAAACTGTTTTTCGGTAACCACAAGAACCGATATCATTCCTTCTGAAGGCACTAATTTGCGAAGCCTTGTCATCGTGGAATCCACTATCATCTGAGTCATTGAAAGCTTGAGATAAACAGATTCTTGCATCATAACAAACCCTTCTTTTTGAATATCTTTCACAAAATGGCGATATAGCCGTTTGTCATCATCCGTTACGGATGGAAGATCGAAAAAGAGAATCATTCTCATAAATCTATAACTCATAATCTTCAATAAATGACATTTTATCGACTGATCCAGTATTAAGAGCGTTGATGTATGAACTAACTGAATTTCCAATCGCATTGTCTAGTGTCGTGTTCATGTTGTTTGTCACTACGTTGAGATTCAAAAGATTGATCAATGGAACCTTAAAGTCATCTTTTAGAGAAAGTCTTTTCACTTTGTCATCAACAATTGCCCGGAATGGTTCCATGAAATCACACGCCAAATTAAAGCGGTTATATTCATTGTGATGTTTTACGCCTAGTTCTAGTAAATATCCGTTAGCCACCACCGCTCTGCTGATGGCCGAAAGCAAAATAGAATAGCCATAATTCAGGGCACCGTTAACGAAGCAATCATCAGATCTGGAAAAGCCCTCTCCGAACAAAGCGTTGAAATAAACCTTGGCTGCAAAGCCTTCTCTATTGGTTCTATCTCCGGGAGTAACTTCGTCGACATAAGATTTTACCTGGAGATATTTTTCATTAATCCCATGCTTTCTTAACGTTTCGGCTTGCCTTGATATTTTGGCTTTTACTATCATCCCCCAAACATCAGCCTTAGCTTTTTCATCCCATAAAAGTTGTTCTTGGATTCTTCTTGAAGATAAAGAGTTGCCAGAATAAGCGACTAGTTCTGACTCCGGATTGCTCTTTTCATCACAAAAAACTACCTTGATGTTTCGTTTTGCTAGTTCGGACAGCAAAGCGGCCGTCATTGAAACGGCCGTTGACTGAATGATCAAAGTAGAGATTTCGCTTAAGAGTATGCGTTTTTCAATTTCAGAACGGCAGACCAAATATCCAAGAGATGTCTCAAGTTTCGCTCGACTTGATACCACAACCGTTCTGAATGACACTTTACAGCCTTGTCTCTTTTACGAATAAACCACATGTGGATTCACTAATTATGGCGTTGTTAGATAGGTCTGATGAAATGGTTAAAAAGCAAGCGTTTTTGCTACCATTTATTAGAGAAAAATCAACTGCACCTTTTGCAGAACATAAAAGGTCGACTAATTCTAACAAAACATAAATTTGTTGATAGATTGTTAACCCAGCGAAAACGGGAATATTGTTTTCTATCAGTGAGCTCTGAGAAGACACAACCCCTAACGCGTTATAGCATTTCGACTTAAGTTTTCTCGCGAACATCTCAAGCAGCAAGGAATTCCTTGCCTTGGTTATCAAGACTTCATTTTTATGATCTTGATTGCCAACGGCAATAATTTCGTTGGAATCTTTAAGGTTCTTAACATCGACTCGATCAGCTTTGATTTTCTCCCAGTACTTGGAAAGAGTTCTTATATAAGCCGCATCATCATCATCGTAAAAGGGTTCTACAGCGAGGCTTATGATGATTCTTCCGTTCGAAGTACCTGATATCAATGCGTCGCATCCTTTGTACTTAATATGGGTTTTCATAGGAATAAGCCCAACCTTCTTGGATATTGTGAAATTCTCATAGCCAATGGACTTCAAGTATTCACTGCACCCATCGTCCTTTTTGCATTTTTGAGCGAAAAGGACTGGGATAGCAACCAGCTTGGTTACGGTCTTGCCTTTCTCATCCATCTCAATCGCTCTGAAATAAGCAGTTCTAGCAGAACTGTATCCGCCGTATTTCTTTTCATCAGAAAGAGGGTTGTTCGGATTATCAGTCATTTTTACCAAAGCCTCGTTTCTGTTGACGAGGTTCATTTCATAGAAGCTTCCTTTCCCGTACGTCGTCATTCTCGTGATCAAAGGAGTTTTTCTGTGCAAAGTCTTTTTGACTGTTTCAATTGAAAGGCCGCCTTTATACGTCCAAGCTCCTGGAACATCGTTATCAAAAACCTTCATGACATCGTTTGAACCAGTCGTGAAATCTGAGCTATAGTGCGAAACATGTGATTTATAATCATGACCATATTTGCTTATCAGTGTGTTCCCCACAACGATGTTCAAATAAGCATCGTTGGCGTGATGGAGATCGTTTATCGCCCTTACCTTCAATAGTCCATATTTTTGTCTAAAGGCCGAGACGTTCTTGGCTTTTGAGAATTCAACTTTTGCGTTCGGATACATTTCCTTCAAGAAGGAGATGACAGCGGCACAAGTTTGATTGGTCTCGACTAGCTGTCTTTCGATGAAAGAGGCTAATTCATCGTTGGTTATCGAAGAAGTCCTGGTCAATGAGGCAAACTTCTCTTTGCTCATAAGACCCTTGGAGAAAAGCATGCTCCAGAAAGGCCTCATCTTGTCTTGGATGGAATGAGGCAAAGGGTACTGGGCTTTCTTGACCTTTTGGTTGACGTCCTTGTTGACCAAGCAGCGATTAGATAGACTGTCATCCTTCTTCATGGCTTGTGGGATGATGTGGTCGATGTCATATTTGCTTGAGATATCGTCGATGTCAATCGGACTGCCGTCATACATGTCTTTGCCTAACTGAGAATAGTAAAGGAACAAAGCATCACCACGTAAGGCGTTGTTGTCAGCCAACTGCAACTGCTCCTCCAAATGTTTGATGTTGGCAAAGGATTCCGCATCTTTTTCGCAAGCGTGATAAAGAGCTAAAAGTTGGTCTTTGCGGGAAGCGGTCTTTTTCCTTTTGTTGTCGTCTAATCTCTCACGGGTGACTTCGACATAAATCTTGTCCGGATCCCTCTTTGCCACCTTAACGAGTTCCCTGGCGACTTTAAGGCTCTGCCAAATGCCCCTTTTGACTGATGGGGAGCAATAGAGATCTTTGACGTCTTGATAGTCTATTTCCTTGGTGTCGGTGTCTACTTTGTTGTATTCGTTAATTGAGGATTGAAAACCATAACGGCCATCGAACAATATTTCGTTTAGATTCTTGTTAGTGTCCAGTAGCAACGAAAGAATGTTATGAACGATTCCGGCGTCATCGGCGTAATAAACGCCTCCTAGCAGGAACTCCTTTGAGAATTTTCCCCAGCCTTTATAGACGAGCTTCGAAGCTTTTTCGATGATTTGACCATCAACTTTCCCAGCGTATTCGTCCTTCAAAGTCTCTTTAGCCATCTTGGGATCGCCATAGATAGTCGAGAGGAATATCGCTCTTTCCACAAATTCCTTGTTATCCTCGACGGCCTGTTTTGATCCAAATATTCTCACGAAATCCAGATAAGAGGATAGTGATGAATCAAATTCCTCCTCTCGATTCGAAAGCACTATGTCTTCTTTTTTAAGATGTTGTCCCTTCTTGGCAAAATTGTTGATGATTGAAGAAACCGTGACTTTCTTCCTCGTCATGAACAAATCATTAAAGATTGAGAGCTTCATGTCCTGGGTGATTCTCTCGCCATTGATTTTGACGTTATTAAGCTCGTTCAAAACCATGTATTCGCTATAAGCCAAGGAGTTGGCGGCAAGAACCGTTTTGCCCCTTAGATAAGTGCAGTAGCTTGTGAGGTTGTCTATAAAGGCCCTGGCTGAAGCTTTTCTGTCTATGACCTCGTCAAAATTCCACGGGGTGATTTTGGCGTCCTTCTTTTTCTTGGCC
Source organism: Caryophanales bacterium UBA4951 (assembly GCA_002397465.1). Classification (GTDB taxonomy): domain Bacteria; phylum Bacillota_I; class Bacilli_A; order RFN20; family CAG-826; genus UBA4951. The sequence goes on from DHAP01000050.1 coordinate 12,024, forward strand.
CAGCCAAACTGCGATTTGTCGCCAACTAACGGCCCAACATAATACGGCACCCTGAAAGTAAGGAGCTTTCTTATTTTCTCTTCATCGGTAAGCCCATCACTGCCCTTCTTTCCAAAAGACGGATACGCCTTAACGACATGTTGAAGAATCAGTTTTAGTTCATACTCATGGATCTGATAAGGGATGACAGAACTGGATTTTGAGAAACAGGTTGGAAGGAACTCTCCATCCACCACCTCCTGCAAAATCGATGAATAAGTCGGATATATCGAAAGGATGCTTTCATTTTTGGTCAAAAGCCCTTTGAGCTCTTTCAGGAAATCCTCACGCGAGCATTTTCTGACGTTGTAGACTTTTTTGCCTCTTATGCAGCCATGCCCAACATAGAAACAATAGTTTTGTTCTTTGTCGATGTGCTTGCCATCTTCGCCACCATGTAAATAGAAGAAAGAGCGATACAGTTTCTCATCATGCTTTAACAGTTCCTTGAGTTTCTTTAAATCGGTTTTGTGTTTCTCGTACGTCTTGACCATAGCGCACGAAAGCGATGATTCATCACCTAATATGCTATTAAGCGTTTTCCAGTCATAAACGCTCTTAGCAAGTGCTATGACGTCGATATAGTTGCCTAATAGATCCTCGATGATTGGCTCGACGGCGTCATCATAGTCAGCAGTATTGAAACTGAATGACACGTCATCGTCTTTTTCGATATTCAAAGACGGAGCGAATAAGCTCGCGGCTTTTTTGCCGCCCATAATCAAAGCCACGAGTCCGAGGAAGATAGCCTTGTTTTCTTTCTCTTTCGGAACAAGCCCTTGAGCCGTCAATTCTCTCGTTGCTTCGCCAACTAGACGAGACTTGAGAAGGATATCAGCGACTTTCTTAACATCGGCTTCGCTTGAGATGATTTTGACGTCGATGTCTTCTTCTTCAGATAGTTCATCGTATTTTCTTTGGATATCCATGAAGGCATTCACGGCGTCCGCGTCATCGCTGAATCCTTTGGAAAAACTCTGTCCTTCTTTGATGAAGTTGCCACGGTATTTGATGATGTGATGGACGGCCAGATATACGAACCTGATATCGCTCAGCGCATAGGCGCCGCCTTCCATTAAGGCTTTGCGAAGATGAAAAATTGTTGGGAACCGTTTATAGAAGCCTTTATCGACAAAGTTTGGATCGTTGAACAGTGTGTACTTCTGTTCTTTAAGTTCCTCATCTTTGTCCTCTAAGAAAAGACGGGAATTATGGAGGCGTAAGATGAAAGCAGGATCTTTCTTGTTAAGCTCCGGGGCGAATATCTCTTCGAGCAACATGCACCTCTGCCTTCTTCTAGCCTCACGTCTTCTAGTGGAGCGGAAAACTCTTCTGCCCTTGGCGGTGTCAGCCTCGCTGAAGAGCCTGGCTCCCCAGGCATCCTTGCCCTTAAGGCGCATCAATTTGTAATTCTCATCAGTGCAAGCGAAGCCACAGCTGTCGGTCCCGATGTCGAGCCCCATGTAGAATTTTCCCATCTTGATTTTTTTCCTTTCATCGCCTACCATTGAAGTGCCAATAGATAACATGGCAAGTTCAAATAAGCTGTTAAGCTCATTGCTTCGCTAATGCGAAGTCTCCATGGTGGAGATCAAAACTCGGTTTCCGAGTTTTTCTTTTTTCTTGATGATATGATACCACCACATCAAAACTAAATAAAAGCAAAAAAAGTTCGACCACATCTAGTTAATAGTATATTACTAAGAAATTTATCAAAAATAAAAACTATATCTATATATTCTTATATGAATATGGAGGGGCCTGCCTTACGCTTTGATCATCTCTCTGCTTTTCGCTATCAGCTCTTTTATATGATCACGTAGGGCTTTGTCCTCGCAATAGACATAGCAGCCGGATAATCCCCTGGTCATCAAAACCCTGTATGTGTCTCTGACAAGACGCATCGCCAAATCATGGTCCTTGCACTTTCTGATGCCGGAACTGTTATCGTCCAGGCTTATTCTTTCCGGATGAGCCACGACACTTCCATTCTCATATGTGAGGTCGTTGCCGACAAGCACACCCACATAGTCGAATTCCATTCCTTGGCAGGTGTGGATGCAGCCAACTTCATCGAACGATTCTTTTCTAACGGCCCAGTTCGGTGATTTGGATGGAAGGTTCCAAACGCTCTTGAAATCTCCTTTGTCGGTATGGATGAGGATATCGTAATCCAAGCCACGATCGGGATTCTTCAAATTCCATGGATAGCAATAGCCAGCTACAAGGCGGGCTGTGCTTTTATCGTCGTTATGGGCTTTAAGGGCTTCTTTCATTTCCATCGGGGTGTCAAAAACCTCAAAATCATAGTCCCGAGGCGGATATGGGTTGTCAGTTGGATTGACTTCAAGAAGATTGTCGATAAAAGCCGCATAGCCTTCTGACCCGTTGCAGCGGAACTGGGTCGTGAGTTTATAAGCCTCGCCAGAGATGACGGTTGACCCATATTTCTCCGCTGTCTCTCTGATCAGTTCTTCGCTTCCGATGTCTTGGACGGTCACTCGTTGGTTCTCGTCTATGAAGAATATCGAGACCAGACTCTCTTTTATGATGTCATCGAGCATGTTCTTGTTCCTATATTGAAACGGTCTCTTTCTAAGACGGTGGGCCTCATCGAAAAGGCCGACTTTGACGACGTTGTCGTTGCTTGCGAAGGCAGCTATTCCGTTCTGGGTTGGGAACATCCCATCGAATTTGGAGATAAGCTCCGAATCGCCCTTACCCAATAGTCTTTGATAGCAGGCGCGTGGGGCGCCATTCTTCGTGTAATAAATCGATAGATATCCCCGTTTGTTCCATTCGACCAAAAGGTTGATGGCGAGAACGGATTTTCCAGTCCCCGGGCCACCGTTGATGATGATGGTCCTCTTTTCTCCGTCGGCTAAGGCTGTAGCTATTTGAAGGTTGCAAAGATGAGCGATGTCCTCTTGGTTTCCTTTTAATTCAAAGGCTTCGTTGCCTTTCAGTATTTTCGAGAGCATCTTTTGAAGCGATTTGGCTGGTACTGGCATTCCTTGGTCAAGCAAATACAAAGGCTGGTTGTCCTTGGTCCTTTTGGATATGTATTTCTCAATCTCCTTGGCGAGCAAGTATTCGTCACCGCCTAAAAACAATTTGGCTTTCTTTGGCCATTTCTCGTAAGGGACGCCACAAAGAACGTCGCGATAATCAGGCGGAAGATTCATGCAGTAAGCCATCGGATGGACGCCAATGCCCTTTTTGGCTATCTCAGGAGAATACTCCACTAAGTCATTCTGATATCTATAGGCCTGGTAGCACGGATGTTTGCTGGGGACTAAACCGCCTTTGAGGTCGCTTTTGACGAACATGTCATCACGTTCATCAAAAACGCTGACGGTCGACCACTGCTTGAGTTCAAGTATCACAATGTTCTCACGGTCTTCTTTGTCGGCTCCGAAAATGAGAAAGTCGATTCTCTCGCCTCCGAGAGGAAAACGATATTCGATCCCAACATCGACATCATCGGGAATCGAGGTCTTGCACAAAACGTCACGCACACTCCTAAGAGATGGGAGCCAGGAACGTTTTTCGCTGTCACCGCCCCAATGAATGCCGTTTTTGGTAAAGCCGTTCATGATGGCTTCGGTGATTCTCGCGTTCGTCACATCTTCGATGAACTGCTTTTTGTTTTGCTCATAAATAACCATATATGGTTCCTCTATCCGTGAACTGCAATATAACAATAATATGACACATTGATTTGATTATCAGCATTAAGTCTCACTTTTCATAAATCGCATTTTATAGAAAAACGCCTATTCCGTTTTTAAAATCTCTACATTGTTTTTATTGATTCAGGCCAAGGAAAAATGCCGTCATTGCCGGAAGAAAAAGAAACTCTCTTCCTTACTTTTGAAAAAAGGCGCACAATATCCGGCTCGTTAATTTGAACCCTAAGGAGAGGTTATGAGTGAATCCCAAGTCGTAGAAAAGCCTGAAAACAAATTTTTGTCGTTCTTCCACGTAAGAGAAAGAGGAAGCAAGCCAAGCAATGAAATACTAGGCGGCTTGGTCACATTCTTAGCGATGTGTTACATCCTCCCAGTCAACGCTTCGATACTAGGCTCAACCGGCATGAACTCGTTAGGAGTCTTCGCCAGCACCGCCATCGTATCCGCCATCGTCACCCTCATCATGGGTCTAGTCGCCAATTGCCCAATCGCCTTAAGCGCCGGAATGGGGCTTAACGCCTACTTAGCCTATACGGTCTGCGGGGCCTTAGGCTATTCCTGGCAAGAGGCTTTGATCTTGCTTACGATCACTGGCATCGTCTTCTTCATCTTCTCGTTGACACCGATAAGAAGGAAGATCATCGAGGCTTTCCCAGAGGGACTCCAATCGATTATCTCGGCAGGATTAGGCTGTTTCATCGCTTTTGTCGGGCTTAAAGGAAGCGGAATCATCGTCGCTAGCTCCGGAACCCTCGTCACTTTAGGCTCCTTAAGCGATCCAGCCGTCCTCTTATCAATCGGCGGCATTCTCTTAGTCGTCATCCTTATGAACATCAGAACCAAGAAAGGCATCCTTTCTTCTTTGGCCGTGCCTCTTGGCATGCTCTCGGTCGCCTTGATCGGCGTCATCATCAGGGCGTGCGGCGTCGATAACGCCAATCTTCCATGGGCTGATTTCTCCACCAACTGGGGAATCAACGGTTTCACCGATGTCTTCTTATACGGCCTTCTCTCTGACGGACAGCAAAATGTCGTCACTGGTAGCGCCTTCTGGGGACTTGTGGCTGATGTCTTCTCCAAGCCAGCCTCCTACGTCATCATTTTCTCATTGATCTTCGTCAATCTCTTCGACACCACCGCCACGCTCATGGCAATCGGGAGAGGGACGACCATATTCGGCGCGGACGGCAAGATGAAAGACAACAGAGCCATCGTGGCCGATGCCACCGGCGCTTTGATCTGCGCCCCGATGGGAACCGCCACCGTCACCTCATTCGTCGAATCGACAATCGGAGTGAAGATCGGAGCAAGAACCGGATTAGCCTCCGTGGTCACTGGTTCTTTATTCCTTTTGAGTGCTTTCATCTATCCGGTGTTCCAGCTTTTCACCTATAGCTGCGTCAGCTGCGCGGCCTTGGTCGTCGTTGGCTCCATGATCTTTGCAAGCAATCTCAAGTCGCTTCATTGGGATGAGGCCGAGATCGGTTTCTCCGCCTTCATCACGATTCTCATGATCGTCCTCACCTACTCTTTGACCAACGGCATCGGATTCGGCCTTATCTTCTATTGCGTCATCATGCTCGCGAGAGGAAAAGGAAAACAGGTCTCCTGGATTCTTTATCTCATCTCTGGGGCTTATCTATTGAGCTTTGCTTTGAACGAAGTGCTTACGAAGCTCGCTTAGCGTCCTTGCTATAGATTAGCTTTTCGCTGGATTTGATCGATTCGATAAAACCGCTCCTCTTCGATTTAGAGGAGCTTTTTATGGCGTCGATTGGCTTTCCTAATCTCGCTTGAAGGCGAAAGGAGTATTCGGCCAGTTCTTTTTCATTCATGGTTCCATCATGGATGACATGGATGTCGATATCACTATTTCCTTTGGCCTTTCCATCAGCGTATGAGCCAAATAAAAACACCTTCAGTATCTTCTCTTCTTTTTTCGACTCCTCTTCCACTGCCTTTATTATTCTATCCGGTGAAAGGGTGCCGCTTTTTCTAAACGAAAACATCGCTCACTCCTCTTTATTAACCTATGTAGCCATTAGACCATTTATAGACACGGAAAGAAAGCCAAAGAGGCTATTTTCCGGCACATTTACAATCTTTTGCCCTTTTGTTTATTTCTTCAGTAAAACATTAGACCAACTATCGTATAGGTCCTTCAATGAGCAGGCTGCGTTCGCGGGGCTCGTCGAAGGAAGTATTTGGTAAGGCAAGTCATAACTGCCGCTCAGATATTTAATGTATAAGGCCCCAGCCTTTTTGCCATTAAGAACCACCATTTTTATCGGAGCCTTTATCAAAGAAAGATCAACTGGCTTAACATTCTTGATCGATGAGTCGCTTGAAGAGATGATGTCGCACGTTTCGATGACGTCATATAACGCCAATTTGTGTGCATAGACAAACTCTTTCTTCTCGTCTAGAGACACTGGCTTTTTCTCATTGAACACCATAGATAGAACATCATAAAAACGGTTCAGCGGATTGGCGTAATAAAAGGCTTCCTCTCGGCTCTTAACAGAAGGGAAAGAACCTAGAATCAGTATTTCCGCATCCCTTTGATAACATGGAGGGAACGTATGGCTCACATGGGAGGCTTTTGCTTTGCTCATAGCTTTATCACCATTCTAAACAAGAACTGATTAGCACGTGTTTCATTCTAGATGGCAGCTTATCGATGAGCCTTGCTGGCCTTTGCTGACATTGATCTGAGCAGGGATTTTATCCTTGAGCGACTCAACGTGGGAGATGATTCCGATAAGGCGGTGATTGTTGTTGGACAAGCCAGTCAATATCTTGACCGCCAAAGCAAGGCTTTCAGGATCCAAAGAACCGAAGCCTTCGTCGATGAACATGCTGTCAAGTTCGATGCCGCCGGCCTTTTGCTGAATGACTTCCGATAATGACAAGGCTAGTGAAAGCGAAGCCATGAACGATTCGCCTCCTGACAAAGAAGAAGCCGGTCTGCTCTTTCCTGTCTCGTAATCGAGAACATCGACATCAAGGCCAAAGTCCCCTCTGTTATTTTGCGGGGCCTCTCTTCTAAGGAGCGTATAACGTCCGTCGCTCATGACCTGGAACTTTTTGGAGGCGTTGGCCAGAATCTCATCGAAAATCTGGGCTTGGTAATAAACCTCAAAGTCGATATGGGCCGTCCCGCCCGTCAGTTTTCCATTCGCGGTTTGGGCGAGCCTGTGAATCATCGTGGCCTTCTCAAGAAGGTCTTTTGAGAGATCGTAACTGCTCTTGATCTTTTTCAACGTCTCGGCGTTGGCCTGAATCTTGCCTGATAGTTCCGCGACTGCATCAGCGTCATTTTTCGCTTCTTCCGAAGCCATAGCTTCTTCGGATGCGAAATTGTCGGTCGGCTGGACCGTCAGTTTGTCATAGCCTTTCTTTTGGCCATCTTCGACCAAGCCGCTTAGTCTCTCGATGCCGCTATTACGACTTCGGGCTTCTTCTTGGCGTTTTCTCAATATCTCTTCTGGAAGCGCGGCCTTTTGAGCCTCTGACAAATCTACGAAATGATATTTGGCCAATAAGGCCATGAAATCATTTTCTTCTTTCTGCAACAAGGACACTTTAAGCGGCAACGCTTCATTGTTCTCATCTTTGGCTTGTCTCAATGAAGCGACTTTCCCAGAGATTTCCGTGAGGTTCTTCTCTAGGTTCTTTTCATCTTGCCCCAAACTGAATAGACGGGCCCCTATCGTATTCAGTCTGCCTTCGACTTCATCCTTTGAAAGTCCTTTGGTGTCTTTCTCCAAACCATTCTTCTCGGTCATGATCTTGCCGACTTCATTGTTGGATTCCGCGAGCGAGGAAGAGGCTTTGTTCGTCTCGTCTTGTTTTTTCTTTATCGATTCAGCGAGAGCAGACTGCCTTTTGATGTCTTCGACATGTTTTTCTTTTTTGGCCTTAGCTGCCAATAAGGCCTCATTGGCTATCTTAAAGGCTTCATCAAGCGCCATGTTGGAGCTTCTGACGTCATCTTCAAGAGAGTCCAGCGAGGATTCTTTATTGAGGGCTTTTTTGGCGGAGGCCAATAAGGCCGCTTTTTTCTCCTCATAGACCCCTAGCTGTTTTTGGGCCTCGCCGCTTAATCTTGTCGTCTCAAGTTTGGCTTGCTCGGCTTTTTTGCTCAAAGCGTCGATCTCGTCTTTTGTTTTGACGCCTTCGACTTTATGGGCCAAATGAGGATGCTCGGTCGACCCACAGACTGGGCAGGCCTCGCCACTCTTCAAAACCTCCGCCAAAACACCAGCCTGAGCCGATAGATAAAGGCTCAAAGCGTTCTGAGCCTCAGAGTTGATAGCCACATAGGCTCGTTCGGAGTTCACGTAGTTAGCTTGGATGGCCGTGACTGTCCTCTCACTCTCTTTCAAGGACGCGAAGTCATTTTGCAACGTCAATAAATCCGCCTTCTTGAGTTTGATGTCATTGAGGAGGCTCTCTTCCTTTTCCTCTTCGCCCTCATCGGCATATGAGTTTATTTTGATAGTCAGTTCATCCTGTTCTTTTTGGAGTTTCGTGGCTTCGCTTTGAACGGCGTCAAAAGATGACTTCTTTGTCGACTGCTCCGATAAGGCCTCAGTAAAACGAGCGTAAACCGCTTGTAAGTCATCAAGTTTCTTCTTAGATGACTCCAAAGTGGCCTTTTCGCCCAATAAGTCCGCCTTTTCCTTTTCTAGCGCGCCATGCCGTTCATCATGAACTTTCTTTGTCTCATCATACGTTTTGTTGGCCTCTGGCAAGTCGATCGCCAAAGAGTCCTTTTTCTTTTCTAGCTCTTTGACCTCGTCTTTGGTTTTGTCCAAGGCTTTCGAAGAGCTGATGACTAATGCGGCATTGATGGCGGGTTCAACCGACTCCTCTTCTTCCTCATGCTCTTTCGCCTTCATCTGAAGTTCCTTCAACGAGGAAGAGGCGTTTAGGTAATCTTGGGCGTTTTTATTATCCACAAGGCTCTTTTGGTGTCTTAGGAGCATCTCTTGCTTGGCCTTTTCGCTTAAAGAGGCTTTGTCGAGCAAGGGCTTAAGGTTTTCTTGATTTTGTTCTATAGAGCTCTCGCAAAGAGAGAGCATTTCATCATAATGGTCGATGGCCTCGTCTTGTTTCAGCAAATTGGCTAATTCTATTGGCCCATCTTGAATTGATTGGAACAGTCCGATTATCTGGTGGTTCTGGCCCTCAACGACAGCCTGGCTGTCTTTGTCTTTTTCATTCAGGCTATCAATAAAAGCCTTTAGGTCATATGTTTTAAGGATCTTTCTGAAAATGGCCTGTCGTTCTGAGGTTTGGGCATTGATGAGTTTGCTGAAATCGCCTTGGGCAATCATCATCGTGTTCTCAAACTCTTCTTTCGTGAGCCCGATGATCTCGGCTATTTTGGCTTTGGCCACATTGATGTTTGTGATGGGGCTGAAGTCAGGACCCGTCAATTCAACAGTCGGGTTTTTGTGAGCCAATCCAACCCCATTCTTTTTAAGGATGTATTGGTCTGGCGTTCTTGCGATCAGGTATTCCTTGCCATGATAAAGAAAGGAGAGGCTGACGGAAGTCTGAACGTCAGGGCTCGCGAATTGGCTTCTTAAGGAAAAGTTTTTCCTATAGCCGCCTGACGGCTCGTTATAAAGGGCATAACAAATCGCGTCGAAAATCGTGGTCTTCCCAGCTCCGGTCGGCCCTTCGATCAAGAAGAGTCGGTCACCGAATTTGGTGAAGTCCACGCTGACGGAATCTTTATATGGACCGAAGGCCGTCATCTTCAAAAGCAATGGTTTCATCGTTATTTCTCCTCTTTCTCGCCGAGTAAGCCATGAACGATCTTAATTTGTTCTTCGCTTAAGGGCTCGCCATTCTGCGAAAGATAGAAATCACTGAAGAGCTTTTCTTTTGAGACGTGCTCGATATCCGCCACATGCATGTCGGGCAGGCTACTTTCGTGAGACGAATAATCGACCCAGGCGGCATAAGGGTATTTGATCTTTAGTTTAGCCATAGGGTCTTCAACTAATGACTTGTCGTCTAATAAGGCAAAAACATAGGCGTTTTTGTCGCCATCGGCTTGAAGAATCTCCTCCAAAGTCCCCTTCATCAACACGACATCGTGTAAGAAATGGATCGGTTTAGTCGAATATGTCACGTTCTTCTTCTCGGCGTTGATGATGGTGAAGGATTTCTCGCTTGAGGCCTCGTCGCGGTGATACTTCAAGATGGATCCCGCATAACGGGCGTTTTTCGCGACGTTCTGGGCTTTGTGGATGTGCCCGAGAGCCACGAAGTCAAAGTCCTTGAACAAAGAGGCGTCAACCGAGGCCACATCCCCTACCGCCTCGCCGTCTTCGCTAAGAAGTTCCTCCGAACCGCCGACGAGAAGTTTCCCATTGAAAGGAAAGACCGCCTGATGGGCCAAGAGGATATTCGTCTTTTTGGTGTCGATGTTCATTCTGCCAAGCACTTCTTTGATGGCCTCAGAAGTTCCTTTGGCGGCGGTTTCAAAAGCTTCATTCACGTCCAATGAACGGATGAATGGCAATTGATAGATCATAACGTCATCACCCAAAGGAATCGGGGTCAATGATTCTTCGACCCTCGTGACGATGTGGATCTTTTCCGCTTCAAAAACAGCTTTCCCGAAATGAAGCTTGTCCGCGGAATCATGGTTGCCAGAGATAATGAAAACCTCGATTCCCAAAGCGTGGAGTTTGGCTAAGAATTCATCATACAGGACGGTTGCTTCAGCTGATGGCACCGAGGAATCATAGATATCGCCACATAAAAAGCAGGCATCGAGTTTTTCTTCTTTGATCAAATCCAGAGCCTGCTCCAAAACATACCGCTGGTCAGCGATCAATGAATACTCTTTGAGACGTTTCCCTAGATGTAAATCGCTCAGCTGCAAGATACGCATAGGACTCCCCTTCTATCAATTTAGAAAATTGTTTTTATATTATAGAAGAATACGCTTCCCATTTCTTGTCATTGTCACACTTTGGGCAAACTTTCAATTTTCTCAAGAAAACTCAATGTGTTAAAAAGAACATAGATTCCATCGCGCTTTCGAAGTCATCATCTAAAGCTTTTGCCCCACATGAAAAATTTTCATTCTCGTCAACCATATCTCCTTGGATAGCACCATAGCGTATTCCATTTCAAAAATACTATTTTTGTTTATTATCCAGCTTTGAAATCAACTTCCAGAGCAGCGATTTCTTCTCGCGCGCCAAATGCGAAACGGCTTACTGCCAGCATGGCAAGGTTCTTCGAAAGCCATCCCCTTGAGACGGAAGGCACACCAAAAAGCGCTTCCGAGAAGAAGGAGGCACTGCTGTGGTATTAGCGATTATCGAGCGGAGGGAGGCCCAGCTCTTTTCGGAAATATTTGAGAGTACAATAATCGAATTTTTCCATCTGATAGGCGAACTTGATGGGGTCGGAGGCGTATTTGACGTAATTACGGACAAAGGCTTCGAATTGTTTGACGATAAGCCTGATATGGGAGGTGAGTTCCATGTATTCGAGATGATCAACGTAACCGACTGATCCGATGAATTCGGGGTCGTTCACGATGACGGCTTTTGTGTAGTCGATCGCCGTCGAGGCTTCGCTCGTTCTCCCCGTCTTCGCAAACTTGAAGCAATAGGGATGGCGGACGGTCGTCCGGAAAGGAATGGCAAAACGATTGCCATCGATCAAGACGACCAAAACGACATAAGGCCTTCTTGACTTGCTCTCGAGCTCCGGATAGGAGGAAGGAGGGTAGGACTTGTAGAAATCGGGGAATAAAAGATTAAGTGTGATTTGTCCATAAGAATGAAAAGAGGGAGCCCGAAGGTTCCTCTTCTCTTTTGGGATTTCTTTTTCCGGTGTTACCCTCGCACCGCATCGACACCGTCATAATACCTGAAAAATCGTCATCGTCAAGGGAGCCTTATTCGCATCGAAGTCTCTCGTTTCCCATTGAAACCACCACCCAAATCACCCCCCAGCAAGAAAAGGGGAGAGATGAACTCCCCCTATCTTGTCGGCGAAGAAAAATTACACCTGAAGGACAATTAGAATTCCTTCATATCCTCCTCAGCCCGGTTGACGACGACGAAGCTCCCGTCGTTGATGGCCTTCAGCCTCGAGAGGAGTTCCGAAACAAGGTCAGAGAGCTTCCCTTTGATCGTTGAGGCGTAGCCTTTGTCGAAATAGAGGGGCTGCTCGTGGGAGTTTTCGCTGAAGCAGCCGGAATAGAGCGACTCGATCTCCCTCTCGAGCCTGGCGACCTCGGGATCGCGGTCGATCACCGGGACCCCCGTGATGAGTTTGATCCCACCGAAGGGCCCTTTCTCCCCTTTTCTTGCGGGGAGGATATCCTTGAAGATCGGCCCGTCGAGGTATTCGAGCTGAACGTAGATGATCGTCTGACTTTGTTTATTCTTTCCCATGATTATCGCTCCTGATGGCAATGGGCCTGTCGTTTGGAAACTATCATTTCTTTTTGACTGAATCCAGCGATTTACTGAGATAATCGAGATAGTCTTTCTCACCTGAAGAGAGGAGTCCCTTTTGGTAAAGATCATATTCCGCGTGAGCCTTCTCGAGGGCCGCTTCGTGGGAGACCAATCCCTTTCCAGAAAGAATGTCTTTGCGGGTCATCGTGAGAAAAGAATCCAGTTCTTTTGACCAGTCCTCCATGCTCATCGGGACTTGAGATAAAGCGTTGATCTCCGCCACATCGAGATAGGCTGAAACCAAACGATTCAACGCATCGAGTTCCGCGGGGGAAAGATAATTCTTGGCAATCTCGCTTTCTTCTTTCGTTGGTTCCACACCTGAAAAGGAGGTGAGACCCATATGGCTTTTCTCGTGGTTAGCCCGGTCATAGACAATCTCTGCAGCCGTATGACCGCTGACGGCGTAATGCATCTTATTCTGGACCATCTTGAAGAAGGCACGACTTGTTTCGGCTTTGGGGTCATAATCGACGCTCGTCGCGTAAATCGCCAAGACTTTTTGCCAAAAGACCTTTTCGCTCGAACGGATGTCCCTGATTTTGGCCAGGAGTTCTTCGAAGTAAACGCCCCCGCCAACATTCTTCATTCGCTCAACGTCCAAGGCATAGCCTTTTACCATATAGTTCTTTAGGGTTTGGGTGGCCCAGATTCGGAACTGGGTGCCTCGCTTGGACTTCACGCGATAACCCACCGCAACAATCATATCCAAAGAATAGTAAAAGACCTGATAATTTTTGCCGTCTTGGGCAGTAGTCAAGGATTCCTTGACAACTGAATCCGCAGAAAGTTCGCCATCTTTTAGAATATTGTTAATATGAAGCGAGATATTTTGCTTTGTCGTTTCAAAGAGTTTGGCCATTGCCATCTGAGTAAGCCAAACGTTTTCGTTTTCAAGACGGACGTCAATCTTGACTTGGCCGTCCTCACTTCGATAGATAATAAGTTGAGATTGATCCATAAAATCTCCTAAGAAGTCCAAGAAGGAGATCAACCCGCTCGGTTCTTTGCTGATTTAATTTTACCATACGTATTAAGCCATGAAGCGCAATGATTTTATGATCTTTATTAGGCTATCCCAATTCGTGAATTATAGGATTTTGAATTCATCAGGTGCTGTAAGGATTCGGCTAAAAAAGCTACCATCCGCCCCTCCACACCGCCCCCCCAAATCACCCCCCAGAAAAGAAAAGGCCCGTCAAGAAAGGCAGGCCCGAAACCATTTTCCTTGGCCTAGAAGGTGCTGAGCATCAGCCCCGTCCTGTCATCGATGGCGAACGACCCGTCGCCCAGGGCGGCGATCCGCGAGCGGAGCTCATCGAGGAGTCCGATCAGCTTTGGCTTGATCGACGCCCCCTTGGCCTTGTCGAACCACAGGGTCTCCCCGTGGCTGTTCCACTCGAAGCAACTCGAGTACAAATCGCAGATTTGACGTTCGAGGGTCTGAATATTCTCGTCATTGTCGAGGATTGAAATCCCGCAAGAGAAGCGACCGTTTTTATCCGCGACGTCATCCTGTATTGCACCACTGGCGTATTCCAGTTCGAGCGTAATCGTAATTATTTTCTTAGACATGGTTATTTCCTTTCTGGGTGGGCCGTGACGATAAACCCGTCATCCACCACACCAAACACCGAATAATATTTCCCGTGATAGCAATAGCGGCGGCTGACGCCAACTTGAATGCCGCCCATATAGCGGGGCTTCTCATTAATTATCGTCCCTTCCGTCACGATCCGGTAGAGGTGAGAAACAAGATCACCACCAGCGACATGGTGCATCTGGACAAAATCCCTATCGTGGTTTTGGTGAACAATGTGAGCAAGTCCCGCGTTTTCGTTCCCCTTTTCGAGCCATATGAGGTTTTTCTTTGTATCCTTTGCGGTAAAGACAAGATCCTTTTCGGAGAATTTTAGTTTCTTGTTCCTCATTTCGCTGACGATATTTGGATCCACAAGGTCTTTTCCGATTGATTTTCTGCCTTGGTCGACAATCTCATCGACAACATGGCTTGTGTCGTGGGAGATTTGGAAAAGTCCGCTATTATTTTTGCGTCCCATTGCCATCGCCTCCTCTCCGCGGACGCGGGCCGAAAGAAACGAAACCCGTTCGGAATTTTCCCAAAAGGGATGACAAAACGTCTGGAACCGGGCCGTAGAGAACGACAAGCCTTGGCGCAATCCTTTTCAGCATTTCCTCGAATCCGATGAGAAAGCTGGCCCGCTCGGACAAAACGGCGCAGCATTCCAAAGTCCCCACCGCGACAACGGATCCCTGTGGGATGCCATCGAAGCAGAACTCGAAACTCTCCTCGTCCGTCCAGCGGACGTTCGGGATCACCGGGTAGCCTTGACTCGTCATCCAGTAGCCGAAAGCCCGGCTCCGGTAGACGTTCCAGATCTGCATCGCCAGCGGCATGTCGCCGTAGAGCGAGAAATCCGGGGCGATGAGGCCGTCGCATCCCGCGAATCGAGAGAGGCGGAAGCCCTTCTTGCTCTCATAGCAATCGGGCGAGCAGCCCCTCCAGATGCCATAGGGCCCGTCGAAGTACTGGTCGAAGATGTAGAAATGGGCGAAGGCGCCGCTCCCCTTGGCCGGATTCTCCTTCAGGAGATCGTCATAGGCGACTAGCTTTTTGGGCGGGAGGGCGATGGTGTCGGGAATGACGGGGATGTTGTATTTCCCGTCGAATTTGGCGTAGCGGACCATGAAGGCGTTGAAGACGTCCTTGAGTCCTTTTGAGTGGCGGCTGTTCTGCGCCGGAGTGGATCCGGCTATGTTCGTAGCGAGTAATCGGTTCAAGTTTTCCATAAAGAAAACCTCCATAAATGAGCACTTCCGTGCCTGGAGGTCCGTGGTATACTTGTGTTGTGGGAACGGTATATCCGGACCATGGGCTGATCATGTTAGTAGCGTGATCAGCTTTTCTTATAAAATGATTTTTGAGATTCCGTTAATCTTGTTAAAACGGGTTTGTGCTGCCTTCTTCGATACGCAATACCTCCTTTCGATCTCCTCGACCGATAGATAAAGACACTCGTCATACGGCATAAGCAATTCTGCGGCAAAAGTGTCGGCTTGCCATTCAGGATTCATATAAGACGGCACATCTTCATCATCACTTAACGTTCGATAAAGAGGAACGCCGTATACGCAAGAGAGAATATAATGCCCGACTTCATGGCTCCCGGTAAAACGTTCAAAACCATGCCCGTCGCACATGTTGTCATATGTCGTTTGCTTCATATACATAATGTGATTTGCCACATCAGTATTTGCGGGATGCTTGTCATCAAGACGAGGATTGGAATCGGTCAATACGTGGAATTCGAATCCCGTCTTGGCAAACATCCGAGGCATGTTCTCGATGAAATGTGCGATTGGGAAGGGCTTGTCGTTGGAAATACCATAAAAATCCCGGATGGCCTGAGCTACCATTCGAATAGCTTTGATAGTTAAGGGTCCACTCCGGAATTCGCTCATTTGATCTTTTCCCCCATGATGTCGAGCATGCGGGTGACTTGATCGCTGTCCATGTCTTTCAAGGTCCGTTGGAGGTTGATGGCCACTTTCTTCTGGCCCTCATTGAGGTTGGCTAATCCGAGAGAGACAGCTTGGTTCGTCTCAGCTCGGCTTTCTTCGAGTTGGTGAAGTTCCGTCTCGCTCAAAGTGTAATTTGAGACAAGCGAGTCATAGAACTTATCGGTGATGCTGCGGTCTCCCGCCTCGATGGCGGAAATGTAGGCGGAGGTAAAACCGGTTTTATCGGCCATGTCTTTTAATACCTCCCCTCGGTTGAATCTGATGGTTCTAAGAACCGCACCGAATTTTGTCATCCTTTTCCTTGCTCCTTTTAGTTTCATTATAACCACCGAAAAATGAAAATCAACAGTTCTGTTAAGTTTTTCAACAAAAAGGTTAATATTGCCAGGAATAAGCAATGGAAAAATTAAGGATCTCCTAAATCTAATTTTGGTGGTCAATGATTCGACCCAATAGCTTTTAGGAGCTTTGGCAAGGGAAAGTACTTCGGACGCTCGTTTCCGCTTGCGTGGCAGGCGATGAAATGAGACTGGCGCCCACTCTACTGGCTTTTGCCATAATCCAGCTTTCAAGGCCTCAAAACGCCAATATTTAGGGTGCCTTCGGCATGGTGACACAAGATATATTGGCATCAAAAAGGATGGCCCAGCTGGGCCATCCTTCCCCTCCCAATAAGTTTTAGGAGATTTTGC
>DHAP01000050.1:28635-49573 GCA_002397465.1 Caryophanales bacterium UBA4951
ATAAAGAAAGCCTCGATTAAATCGAGGCTTCTATTTTTCACTGGTCGGGATGGTGGGATTCGAACCCGCGATCTTCTGCTCCCAAAGCAGACGCGTTAACCAAGCTGCACTACATCCCGAATAAATAAAGGATGACTTATTGAGGCCATCCTTGTTTTCAAATGGCGCGCCAGACAGGATTCGAACCCGTGACCCTTAGATTCGTAGTCTAATACTCTATCCAGCTGAGCTACTGGCGCACTTACGCTGGAGAACCAGCGCAAACAACTATAGTCCACCACCCTATGGGTGGCAACTAAATCTTTTTGGAGCATCCGGGCGGAATCGAACCGTCGGTTGGTGAGTTGCAGTCACCTGCCTTACCGCTTGGCTACGGATGCAGCCCGAAGATTATAGCATTGAGCAATTTTAGAGGCAATTATAAGCGCTAGGAAAATCGATATTTGCTGCTTCAGTCGGGCTTTCTAGCCTATTTGACCTTGCTTAGGCGGAGGTGGGCGGTCTCGAAGACCCCATTATTGTAGACGATATGGGTCTCGCTTTGGACGAGAGGTCTCACATAGTCCCTGAAACTCATCGATAGACGTGTGTCATCGACGATCCATGACGAAGGTATCTTCTTTTCTTTGTTGGCGATCAAAGAGACGTCGCTTAAGACGTATTCGATCTCATAGGGATTATTGCAGAGCCTCTTGATGGCGACCATCTTGCCGCTTTCGCCGTTCAAGGCGCTCACGAGCGCGAATTTCGCGCTTTGGACAGCCTCGTCCTTATCGACGTCGCTCGCCAAGATGCTGTCGGCTCTTTGAGGCAAGGAAAGCTCCATGACCCTGGTTCCGAAGCCAAGTTTCTCCTGAATCGTCTCGGCGATGCTCAGGCACACGCCCTCAAGATTGGTGTGGCCGAAACTGTCAGTCACCCCGCAGTTATGGTGCTCGACCTCGATGCCTTCGGAGAAAGCACACACGGCAAAGCCTTTTTTCTTATAGACGTCATTGAGTTCGTTTAGGAAGCGCCTTTCATCCCATTTGCTTTCCGGCAAGATGATGAAATCAGGCCTCTCGCCATCTGGCAAGATATCGACTGAGGCCGTCAGCCATCCGGCGTTTCGGCCCATGATCTCGACGAGGACGACTTTGCCTTTCTTATAGGCCCCGGCGTCCACCACGGCCATCTTCATGAAATTGACGACGTGCCTCGCTGCCGATGGGAAGCCGATCGAATGGTCGGTGACTTCCAAGTCGTTATCGATGGTCTTCGGTATCCCGATGACCTTGATGTCCATCTTCTTGGCTTTGAAGAAATTCGATAGGCGCATACAGGTGTCCATGGAGTCGTTGCCGCCATTGACGAGGATGTAGCCGATGTTGTGTTTCGTTATGGTGTCGATGACCTTTTGGAAGCATGGGTCGTCATCGCCCGGAAGTTTCTTTCTCGTGGAGCCTAAGGCCGCCCCAGGAGTCTGCTTCAAAAGTTCAAGCTCTTCGAGGTCCTCTTTGCGTAAGTCCACCAAGTCATCGTCGATGAGACCTTCGACCCCGTATCTAGATCCATAGATGCCATCGATGGTCTCGTGGTGCTTCAAAGCTTCCGCGATGACGCCATACATCGAGCAGTTGATGACAGGGGACGGCCCGCCGGATTGGAAATAGACCAAAGACTTCTTGTTCATGTGGAGATACCTCTATTTAAGATAGGCTAATTCTAGCGTAACGCCATATCCTTTGCATCAAAGAAAAGGCACACTTTCATGTGCCTAAGCTTCCTTCTTTTCCTCGCGGCGGCGCTTTCTGAGACGCTTGGAGGTCTTTTTGGTGATGAGGAGATAACCGACGATGGCTATGGCCACGGTGCCTTCGACGCAGAGCACGACGACGATCCATGGTTGGATGGTGCCACCGCTCTTGACGTTCTCCCACATCCTGAGGATGTAGGTGTTGTTGTCACCATAGTCTTCCATGATGGCAAGACCCGGTATCTGGTCGAGGACGGTGCCTTTGTAGGCTTCATCCTCCGTCGGGTATTGAGCTAAGAACTGGCGGCCCACCATGACGGTCTTTTCCTCTCCGTCAAGTCCTTTGCCAGTCACTTCTTCGATCTCACTCGAATAGAAATGCATGTCGGAGTCGCCATATGAGCTCAATGAATCAGCGAAGAAATAGGTTAGGTCGATATCCTTCCAGCCTTCTTCATCGGCTATCGAGGACCACGAGGCAGCCACCCCGTCGACTTTGGCGGAGTCATAGTCGGAACCCGTCATGTCATTCTCGCCATAATCGAGTTCGATCTCTTTCTCTTTGCCATCTACTTCGGCTTTGACTTTCTTCTTGCCGCTTCCGTCTTTGTAGACCTTGTTCTCGTCATCATCGTAGATGTAATCGCCAAGATCGTCGCTATAGACGTACATGGCGAAACTTCTGGCGTCATACCAATCCCTCACGAGGGAAAGGACGTCATCCCCGGCGATGAAAGAGGTGTAGCCGATGTAGTCCATGTTCGGGGCCGCTTGGGCGGGGTCGGAGATGAAATCGATGAACTTTTGGGCGTATTCCTGCTCAAGGGAGTCGCTCTTCATCATGACCCAGGCGTCGAACCAGATGTTGCCACCCGTCTCCGGTATTGAGTAATAAAGGGTATTCCCTAAAGCGTCTGCATTATCCATCGCGGTAACCGCGTCTCCGCTCCAGGCGCAGTCGATGCCTGACTTGTCGCCGGTCAGAATGTCGGTCTTGCCAGAGTCGGTCTCAAGCCCGAATGAGGTGTCCTTGAGGGTCGAGAGGGCGTTTTGGATCTCATCAACGATGCGGTCCGCGTCAACGTCTTCATAGGTCGATCCGACGATCTTCCTAGCCAGCGCATTGAACTCATCGATATGGTTGATGTTGTTGAAAATAAGGCTGACATCGGCATTATAGGCGTCTTTGTCATAAGAATTGCCTTCGTTATCGACGCCGTTTTGATACCAGCTGGAAAGAACTTTGAAATAGGAATCGAAGACGTGCATGAGGCCAATCGAATAAGTGTCACGCATCGAGTCTTTGACCTGGAAGGTCTGATAATAGGCATCATCCCATAAAACGTTCCAGTCGCTCATCTGGACTTTGACGTCATCTTCGCTCAGGCCATTGTTAGAGAACGTAGAGAAACTCGGGTTGTACAATAGCCCCAAAGTCCCCCACATATAGCCACGGGCATATAAGCCGATTGAGGTAGAAACGCCATTGACCGTGGAATAGATGCCATTCAAGGCGTTCTGAAGATACTTGGAAGCATATAAGGAATAGTTGTCGTCCCATCCTTCGGTGGAGCCGCCATATAAGGCAGTCCTCTCGTCGCCGACGCTGAAAGGGGTCAGCATGCTGAGGGTCATCATTTTTTGGATGATGTAGTCGCTCACGCAGACGAGATCATAGACATTGCCGCCCGTCTGAGCCTTCGAAAGCATGTTTTCCATGGTGTCGAAAGTAGAATAGGAGACGGTGATGTTGACGCCATCGGTCTTTTTGACGTAGTCGACGAATTCGCCGATGAGGTTATAGACGCCATTGGATTTGTCGCTGGAGATGTTGTTCGGGTCTCCGGCGATGTAGTCCTCGCTGTTGGCGATGCGAAGCGTCACGCTATCGCCGGACTTATGGGCTTTCTTGACAAGCGAAGTATAGTGAACCATCTTCTCGGCCGTGTTGGCGCAGCTCGCGCAGCATAAAGGCGTAAAGCTTAAGAAAGAAGCCAATAACAAAATAAGGGTGTTCATTTAATATTGCCTTCCTTTCCTTTTCTTGGTCTTTTTGGCTTTGACGTTGCTATAGACGGTAGCCATGATGACGAAGAAGAGCACCAAGAGGAATATGCAGGTGACCAAAGCCCTTAGTTCGGCTGGCATCGGGTGTTTCTTGATGATTCCTTCGACGTAGGTGGAGATGGTTTGAATGTCGCTTGAGCCGCTCAATAAGCCAGGGCCTCTCGTGAAGGCGGTGACGATGAAGTCATCGAGCGACAAAGTGATGGCGATGAGGAAGCCACCCATGACTCCCGGAAGTATCTCCGGGAAAACGGCTTTGCGGAGAGCCTGACGCGGAGTGCAGCCCAAATCCAAGGCCGCCTCGTATAAGGCTGGGTCCATCTGAATGAGTTTCGGTTTGACCGAAAGATAAACGAATGGGACCGTGAGGACAAGATGGCCGGCGAGCAAGGTCCAGAAGCTGAGTTTGATCCCGCCGAGGAACGGCCCGATGGCCACGAACATGACGATGAGAGATAGAGCTATGACGATCTCAGGGTTGACGACTGGGATCTGGGTCACGAATTCCATGGCCTTTTTGGTCGAGGGACGGGACTCATAAACCCCGATGGCCCCGAAGGTGCCGATCAAGGTAGCCAAGGTGGCTGCCACCACCGCGATGATCACGGTGTTGCCGACCGCCACTTGAACCGAATGGTCGTTGAAGAGTTGGACGTAGAGATCGAAAGAGAAGCCATTCCAGGTGCCAAGACTCGTGGAAGTCGTGAAAGAATAGATCATGAGGACGACGATAGGAAGATACATGAGGATCAAGAGGATCCAAATGTAGCATTGGGCGAAGATCCGTTTCCAAAGAGAAGCCTTTTTCACCATAAGCCCGCTCCTCTCGCCCCTTGAGGGTCTTTTTCGACGTTACGGGTCAAAGCCATCGAAATGCCGATGATGACCAGCATGATGAGGGCCATGAATGAGCCTTCATTCCAAAGAGAATTGGAGAACGCGAGATAAATGTAGTTGCCGAAGAGGGTGACCTTGCCTTCCGATAAGGTATCGGAGATGACATAGGATGACATGACTGGCATGAAGACCATCTCGCAGGCGCTCACGATGCCAGGCACCGTCTGAGGGATCACGTTCCTGAAGAAGACCTGAACCGGGTTGGCCCCTAAGTCAGAGGCCGCCTCAATCTGCGAATGATCAAGCTTCAGCATCGTCGTGTATAAAGGAAGAATCGTGAATGGCAGATAGTTGTAGACCATGCCGATGATGGTCGCGGCCCAAGGATGCGTGGAGCCCGAAAGCCCCATCCAGTTGAGCAAATCCCTCGTTGCGCCGGTGCGGATGACGAAGTTGATCCACATTGGCATGATGAAGAGAATGACGAGGACCTTGTTGACGTTGAATTTCTTCTCGGCCAAGAAATAGGCGGCCGGGTAAGCTAATAAGAGACAGATCAAAGTCGTCTGAATGCCCACGAAAAGGCTGACGAAGAGAACTGACCACTTCGAGGCGCTCGTGAAGAAAGAGATAGCGGCCTTAAACGAAAATGACGTGACTTTGGTGCCATCGGCCAGAACCGTGGTCTCGCTGAAGGCATAGCAGAGTATCAAGATGAGCGGCACGACCACGAAGAGGAACAAGAAGAGGCCGTAAGGAATGGCCAAATATTTCCTCTTGAGGGCGAAGGCCTGGCTTATTTTGCCGCGTGAGGCCTTTTCTTTATCAGTCAGCCCCATATGCGTCGAGGTCCTTCTTAAGACGTAGTTTCAAAGCGGCGACGGGGATGTCCACGGAGACCATGTCCCCCTCGTTCCAGGCATAAGGGGTGTTGACGATGAAATCCTCTTCGTCATCAGTCCTCACGATATATTGATAGTGGTCGCCAAGCCAGACGGTCGAGACGATGGTGCCGGTCGCATGGCCTTGGTCGAGGTTATCGGAGATGACAGGGTCTTCCAAAGTGCATTTGGCCACCACTTTCGCATCTCGGAAATCAAACTTCTTTTTGTTCTTGGGATCGACTACATAACCATCATCGTCGACGCTGGAGCCCTTGACGAGCTGAGTGAGGTCAACTGGGAAGGCGTCTTCGCCGATGACGACGTTGCCATTTTTGTCGATATAGGCGTCGTCCCACACGTTGTTGGTGAGATCCTTGTGCATGATCTGAAGGTTTTCTTTGACCACGTGGATCGAGACTTTCTCGCCGACTTCCTTCAAATGGGTGTCGCGGCAAAGGACTTCGTTCTTGCCGACGTTGATGACATAGGAATAATCCTCGCCTTTGAAAATGCGGGAAGAGATGATTCCGTCGACCACTCCCTTGCCAGGAGTGCCGAGTTCGACGTCTTCCGGACGGATGACGACATCGACCTTCTCATTGAGTGGGAAGTCGTCGATGCAGTTCCAGATGCCGCCGATGAAACGGACTTGTTTCGGTCCGACCATCGTTCCGTTATAGATGTTGCTCTCGCCGATGAAGTCAGCGACATAGGCGCTGACTGGCTCGTTGTAGATGCTTTCGGGGGTTCCGACTTGCTGGATGGCCCCGTCTTTCATGACGACGATGGTATCAGACATCGAAAGGGCTTCTTCTTGGTCATGGGTGACATAGATGAAGGTGATGCCGAGTTTGTTATGCATTTCCTTCAATTCGAGTTGCATGTCCTGTCTCATCTTGTGATCGAGGGCGCTCAAAGGCTCATCGAGCAAAAGGACCTGAGGCTCATTGACGATGGCCCTGGCGATGGCGACACGCTGCTGCTGTCCGCCGGAAAGGTTGGAGATATCGCGGTCCTCCATCTCCTCGAGGTCGACGATGGCCAAGGCTTTGGCGACTTTCTCGTCGATGCTTTTGGCGTCCATCCTCTTGTATTTGGTGACCGTGTTGCCATGGCGGTCTTTGGCCTCGTAAGGGATCTTCTTTATCTTTAAGCCAAAAGCGATGTTGTCATAGACATCAAGATTTGGGAAAAGGGCGTAGTGTTGGAAGACGGTGTTGACCGGCCTTTGATAGGGTGGAAGGTTGGTGATGTCCTGCCCGCCCAAAAAGATTTTGCCTTTGCTAGGAAGCTCAAATCCGGCGATCATCCTCAAAGTGGTCGTCTTACCGCATCCGGAAGGTCCGAGCAAGGTGACGAACTCGCCTTTCTTGATCTCCAGATTGAAGTTATCGACGGCCACGAAAGAGCCATCGAAAACCTTCGAAACACCGACAAGCGAAATAATTGTGTTATTAGCGTCCATCGCCATACCTCCAGGCTTACCAGAAACACGGGAACGAATGCCAACCTCTGCTCAGATGAGTCAGAAACTTGGACGGCAAAAAATATGCGCTAAGAAAGACGGAAAATCAATAGAATTTTCGCTTCATTTTATTTTTAGGAAATTCCAAAGAATATACACTTGATTAAAAATGAGCCTTTCATCGGCTATATCGGCGATTTGCTTACTTTTTCTTTTTTGTTTTTTTCTTCGTTTTTCCACCATATTTCTACCCATGTTTTTTAGGTGAGGTTGAACCTCGGGTGATTAGCGACTAAAATCTCAACCATGAATAGAAAAAACCTCGCTTTTGCCTCTACCCTCGTCTTTGGGGTTGCTTCCTTAAGTGGATGCAGCAAGTCCGTCGAGCAAGTAAACCTTGATTTTGGAAGGCTTTACGATTCCTCAATCTCCGACGAATCGCTATCGGGCCATGTGACTTCGCTCACCCATTCCACTCTAGAAGGCAAGATCTCAAACGAAGACAGTTTCGTCCTTCTCATTTGCGACATCGACTCAACATGCACCTGCTTTGCCACCTTCAGGGTCACCCTTATATCTTATTTAAAGAACAAGAACCTCGACCTCTATACCATCAAACCCACGGAGTTTGACGGAGGGGCTGAGACCCATGACCTCAAAATATCCGCGGCCGAAGGCTATGAGGACCTCGCAATCTTCTCAAACGGGTCCCTCAAATATCAAAACCAAAGAAACGGTTCCGACGATTCTTGGAGCAATGATTACTCCACGTTCGCGGATTATCTCAAAGAACGCGTCAGCATACCATCGATGCTCAAAATCAGCAAAGACCAGCTAGAGACGTTAGATGATAGTTACGACCACTACGTCATCATCTATTCGCGTGAGAGCTGCCCTGATTGCTCCTATCTCAGCAAGAACTTCCTCAGAAGCTTCAACAAAGGCGACTGGAACACATCCTTCATCATCGATTGCGATGTCGAAGGCATCCGTTACAAAGACGGGGCTTATGATGCTGAGCAATGGAAGGCTTTCAAAGACCAGCACGGCCTTTCAAACGTCAGCAACACCGAGTATGGCTATGACGTCGGATACGTCCCAACCCTTCAGTTCGTCTCCAATGGAAGCATCGAGGACATGGCGGTCTACTTCAATGACAGCCTGAGTGCGAATAACGATGGGAGTTACAAAGTGAGCATGTCTTATTGGGATGGCTCAAGAGAGCATAACTTCTTCTCATCGCTCGCGAATGAGGTGACCACGAACTTCAATGACATCGTCATCACAAGCGACCAAGTCAGCGATGGCAGATGGAACAAAGACGCCGCCAGCAAATACCACGACCCCTTGGTCAAAGGGTTCCTCAGTTTCTATCTTTCGAAAGAGTAAACGAAAAGCGGGCTTCCTATCGACTAGGCGCCCGCTTTAATTTTATAAAGGCAGATCCTTGAGTTTTTCTTTGAGGGCCAATCCCGATGTGATGATGGCCTCTTTTTCCTCTTCGGAATAGTTCGGCCTCAATATCTTGCTGAGGCCTTTGGAATTGACGACGCAAGGCAAAGACATATAAACGTCCTTGAGCGAGCCGTCAAACTCGCTTTCGAGGTAACTTGAGACGGTGAGGACGCTGTTCTCGTCGTTGAGGATGGCGCTCACGATCCTTGAGACGGCCAAAGCCACGGCGTAGAACGTCGCGCCTTTCTTCTCGATGATCTGATAGGCGGCGTTTTTGACTTTGTCGTGCAGCTCATGAAGACGCTGCATGTTCCTTCCCTTGCACTTGCCGCATTTTGAGCAGTAATCGATCAAGGAAAGCCCGCCGACGGAAGTCGAACTCCAGACGGCGACCTCGCTGTCGCCATGCTCGCCAACGACGAAGGTATGGACGCTACGTGGGTCGATGTGGGTGTCTTCGCTGATCGCGGTCTTTAATCTTGAGGTATCAAGGACGGTTCCGCTGCCGATGACCCTATTGGCAGGGATCCCGAGTTTCTTATAGGTGAAGTAAGTCAATATATCGACAGGGTTCGATACCACCAAAACGATGGTGTCCTCTTCTATATATGGCTTTATCGAGGTGATGATGGAAGTGAAGATCGAAGCGTTCTTGTTAAGAAGGTCCAACCTCGTCTCCCCGACTTTTTGGGCGGCTCCGGCCGTGATGATGATTATGTGCGAGTCTTTGCAGGCCTCGTAATCGCCGGCGTAAATGATTTTCGGGACTGAGAGAAAACTCATCCCGTCCGCCATGTCGAGGGCGTCCCCCTCGGCTTTGTTCTTGTTGACGTCGACGATGGCGATCTCATTGACCGCGTGGCCGAGCATCAAGGTGTAGGCGATGCTGCTTCCGACTGCCCCATCGCCAATGATGGCAACTTTTCTTGTTTGCATCTAAAAATCCTCCTTTCAAAGGATAAGAAAAAGAAAAAGGCCCATGGTAGGGCCTTATTGGCTATTTGACTTCGATGTCATTCCCGTCATCATCGACAGGGACAAGCATATCAGAAGGCGCTCCGCAGACTGGGCAGCTGCCATCCGGATTTGGGACGACGATGGCGCCACAGACGGTGCAACGATACTTTTGGACTTTGTTTTCGGACATGGTTTTATCCTCCATGGCTCTATTATAAAGTGAGCAGGCCAAAAGGCAAATGGAACGCTTAGAATTACCGGTTTACTCTACGCTCTTGAGGCTTTCGACCATCTTGACCTGGCCGCTTCTATATGACAGGAAGGAGTTGACGACAAAGGCCACGACGAAAGTAAGAAGGAACGAATAGACGTAGCTAAGCGGAGAAATATGGAAGATATACTCGACCAAATCGACGATGTTGAGTTTCAAGACGCCAAGCATGAACGGGTAGCCTAATAACATTCCCACGAGAACGCCCAGGAAAGTCAGGGTCATGGTCTCCCATAATAATGAGGAAGCGATCTCTTTTTTCGAGAAGCCCAAGACCTTCAAGGTGGCGATGTCCCTCGTCCTCTCCCTGAAGTTCAGCAAGGCCAGATTGTAGAGGACCACCACCGCCAAGATGATGGCGAAGACCTTGACCGCGTTCGTCATGATGAGAACGCCCGACATGACATCGTTGATCTGACCTCTCCAATCGCTTTGGGTGTCCGCCTCGATGACATAAGAAAGGGACTTGCACTTCTCTTTGACGTCCGGGATCTTGCTTTCATCCTGGCAATCGATGTAGACGCCTTGGAAAGTGACCTCCCCAAAGCTGGACAGAATCGGGCTGGAGGCATGGACCATGACCCCGTTGAAGATAAAGGCTTCGTAGACGGTATCGACGATTCCGGTGAAATATGATGAGCCATAAGAAAACGTCACGGAATCCCCGACGCCGAGAGATAAGGCATTAGCCACCTTGCTCGATATGGCGACCTTGTCCATGGAGAAGTCCACCTTCATATGGGAGTCCTCGTCGTTCCCCAATATATAGATATAGGAACTGCAGGTGGCCGCGTCGTTACTTGAAGAGGGCGAGATGACGCTCATGGAACGGGTGAGAGGCTCGTAAGATGTAATGCCATCTATGTCGAGGTCATTCTTGAGTTTGCTTCTAGTTTGAGGCGAAGAGAAAGTCAAAGAGATATTGGCGTTGTTCCCTAGGTCCATGTCATGGTCGATATCGTAATTGATCGTGTCTTCGATGCCAAAACCGCACACGAGCAAGGCCGTGCATCCCCCAACCCCGGCGATGACCATGAAGCTCTTGACGAGGTTCATCCTGATGTTTCTGAAAGCCATCTTCAAAGAGAGGAAACGGACGCTGTTGTTCTTTTTGTTCAAGAGGCTCTCATGGGCTTTGATCTTCGGCGCGGCCGGACGCATGCTCTCAGCCGGGTTGAGCTTGATTTCTTTTCGGCACACCAAATAAGTGACCAAGCAGCTCACCAAAAGGAAGCCCACCGCGGTCAGGATTCCATAAAGAACCGGGAAAACGTAAGTCCTGGCTGGCAAAGTGTAGAGGATGTCGTACTTTTGGCCAAGGATATACGGAATCAGCAGAGGACCGATGATCTCGCCTAAGACTATGCCTATGCCCACGATGGTGCCGGTAAGGCTCATATAATGGGCCATGATGGCTCCATTCGAGATGCCTAAAGCCTTCATCGTGCCTATCTGGGTCCTCTCTTTGAGAATGACCTGCGAGATGGTCGTGAGAATCACAAGAACCGCCACGAAGAAGAAGACGAAAGGAAACAAAAACGTGAACTGTCGGGCTTGGACGACGTCATTATGCATCGTGGTGACGAAAGCCATGGTCGAACGGTCGGCGCTGTTGGCGAGGTTGTTTGAGTCTTTCTCTGAGAAATATTCCTCGATCTTGTCTTTGTAATAATCGCTCTTGGAATGGTCCTTTAAGGAGACGAGATATTGGTTGGGTTTGGCGAATGTTCCTTCCATCGACGTGGTACCATCGCCCCAGTTCAAAGAAGAGGTCGAAAAATACTGGAAGATCATGTCGACGGCCGGAGAGGTGAAGTTCTCTTCTAAAATGGACTTGATTTGGTTTTTGAAGGTCGCGTCATCGACAAGGATCGTCGAGCTGTTGTAGGCGGCCTTGGTGACATTCTCCGGATAATACATGATCCCAGTGATCGTGTAAGTCAGTTTAATCGATGAGTCTTTGAAGATGTTATGGCCACCGCTCTTGACGAAAAGGCTCAGCATGTTCGCGATGTCTGAGGATATATAGCTAGAAAGATCGTAATCAACGTCTAGACTTTTCCCGATTTCGAAAGCCTCCGAGCTCTCGCCGGTCCCATGGGCCAACGCGGTGTCCACATAGACGAAAGTCGTATCGCTTTCTATCGATCCTTCCTCTAGCTCATACGGCTTAGAGATGCTTGGCATCGTCGGGCTTATCGCTGAATAGACGGTGTTTCTGGATATTCGCCCAGGGGCCTCGAACCTTCCTTCGACTGAGCCATCATCCCCGATGATTGAGGATATCGACTCAATGTCTTTTGAATCATAGGCGGACGTCGTGAGCCACAAGTCGGCCATGTTGCCTTCGTCATAGGCTTTGTCGACCCTGTTTTCGATGGACTCGGCGTTGGCCAATAGACCAACGAAAAGCGTGACGGCCACGCCGCCGATTAAAATGACCGCGAGGAATTGGCTCCAATGGCTCTTGATTTCCCGGCGGCTCATCTTGCTAAGATAATAGAAAGAGGATTTCACCAGGCGATCTCCTCAGGCTTTTTCCTGTTTTCGACGACCTCGTTGCTCACGATCTTGCCATCGCTTATCCTAATGAGCCTTTCGGCGCATTGGCTGATTTTGGAGTTATGGGTGACGATGATGACGGTTTTCTTATAATTCGCGGCCACATCGTACAGGAGTTTGATGATTGAGGCCCCGGTGTGGCTGTCCAAAGCGCCGGTTGGCTCATCGCAAAGAAGCAGAGTCGGGTTCTTGACGATGGCCCTTGCGATGGCGACGCGCTGCTGCTCGCCGCCTGAAAGCTGAGATGGGAAATTGTTCTCCCTTTTCTCGAGCCCGACGTTCTTCAAAACCTCTTTGCTGTCTAGTGGCGAATCAGCGACGCTGGCGGCGAGTTCGACGTTTTCCAGAGCCGTGAGATTCGGCATCAGGTTGTAGAATTGGAAAACGAAGCCAACGTCTTTTCTCCTAAAATCCTGAAGTTCTTTCGGATTTTCTTTGGCAACGTCTTTGTTGGCGACGAGATACGATCCCGAAGTGGCGTTGTCCATTCCGCCAAGTATGTTGAGCAAGGTGCTTTTCCCGGCGCCTGAGGCACCCAAAATAACGACGAATTCGCCAGGGTTGAGGCTAAAGGAAACAGAATCGAGGGCCCTCACCTCGTTATCGAGCCCGGGATTGTATATTTTCGAAAGTTCGTTGACGATGATTTGATCCATGAGGCTACTTTAGTAGCAATTCAATCATCACTCAACGTTTTTTTGTTCAAAAATGGCGTCAACAACCGCACGTTGTCGAAACAATCGATTTATCTACCACCGCCATGTCCGCCGCCACCCGTTCCGCCGGTTCCTGGGCCGGTTTGTGAGTTGCCGCCGATATGGCAGTTGGCAGATGCTGAGAAAGTCCCGCTCGTCCCAAAGCTTGTGTAAGTCGGAGATGTCACTTTGTAGAAACATCCCTCTTCAAAGATTGTCTCGCTGACGCTGACGGAACTGGCGTATCCGATGTCATAGGCGCTTGCGCCATATGAGGAAAAGGAGCTGGTGACGGTGCTGAGATTGCGGTTGATCTTCGTGGCCAAGTAAGAATCACCGACTTTGAAGACGAGGTAGTTGCCGCTACTGACGCTGGTGCAGGAAGAAAGGACGACGCTGTTTTGGGTCCCGGTGACCGACTCGGTCATGCCCGTGATCCCATAGGCCACCACATCCCCGCCGTTGATCGTGAGATTGTAGCCATCCCCTGAGTCCAGAGGGCTGTTGCCGCCGCTAGAAGGCGCGGCCACGATGACGGTTCCGCCTGAGATGACGAAATACCCGTTTGAATCCATCCCATCCCCGCCGGCATTCACATAGTGGCTGCCGCCGTTGATGTTTATTTTGCAGTTACTTGAAGATTGAGACGAGGTGCCCCCGGCGCTCCAGCCATCATCATTGGCAGTGACGATCGTCGTCCCGCCATTCGCGATTATCTGATGGGCCGCGATTCCTTCATACGAAGAGTTGATGACGTAGCGGCCACCGTTGGTGGTGACGCTGCTCTCGCCTTTAAGCCCTTGGCAGCCATCGCTGGTGCCGCTGGTCAATGAATAAGTGCCGCCATTGAGGATAAGGGCGTTCGAAGAGGAATGAATGCAATCGTCTTTCTTCGACGTTATCGAGAAATTGCCTCCCGCCACCGTGATATCCCCAACCGCGCTGACGCCTTTTCCAGCCGTTGAGCTGATCGTCCCGTTCCCGCCGACAAGATATGCGTAAGCCTCGCTTGAGATGGCGTTGCCTAAACTAGATAAGACATAGGCTCCGTCCTTGATTTCAATGCCGGCGATGTCATCATCGGTCTCGGTGTTGCCGTAAACCGGAGTGGCGACGCTATAAGTGGCGTCATCGACTCGTATGCAATGGTTGTCCGTCCCAGTGGAAGTCAAAGTGAAAGATCCTTGGTCTTCATAACCGCCCAAAACGACGGCCTCATGGGCTTTTATGGCGTTGTTCGGAGCGCTGACAGAGCAAGTGGCCTTCGCAGCCTTGACCTTGGTGTCGCTCGCTAAACCGTTATTGAACGTGGAGGTGACTTTTAGAGAGCCACTTCCTTTTATTCTCAGGAGTTTGTTTGAGAAAATGGCCGCGCTATCATCGCCGACCGTGCTTGAAGAGGCGCGTGAATCCACGATGACGTTCGTCGACCCGCTGGCGCATTTGATATGGAGTTTGCTGCTACTAGAAGAGTAAATTGGTCCTAGGGCGACAGTGACGTTTGAAACAACGACGCTCGCATTGCCTTTTGAGGTGATCGAGGCTCCGTTAAGAACCAATTCAACCGTGTCATTGTCATCATCGATTTTGCTGGCGTTCACATAGATGCTGCCATTGCTCAAAGAGCCGGAAATCACATAAGTGCCCAATGATGAGATCGTTATGAGATTGTTGGCGTTATCAATGCTGACTCCGCTTCCGCTACTATTCGAGGCGCCATCGCTGAGACTGATTGAGACATCGCCTTCTTCGCTCGTGTAATCGCCCGAAGTGACGCTATCGCCAGCTGAAGTGTACGGTACGTCATTCGTAGAGTCGGTGGCGGTCGAGTCATATGAAGATGGTGAGGAAGAACCACCATCAACGCTGCTTCCGCCAGTCAAAGAGCAGGATGAAAGGAAGACTCCAGAGACGACTAATAAAGGCACTAATTGCCTTAAAATCCCCTTATTGTTAGTGTTATTCATTGTAAAATCCCCTTATCTTGTTTTATACGGTCATTGATTCAATCGCCGTCCCATTGACGGTGAAACTGCCATTGACGACGACGCTCAAAGCGCCTTCGAGTTTGGTGATCAAAGGATTCCCGGTGATGTTGTTGGCATCAAGGGTCCCATCGACCTGGAAGAGAATGTTGGCCCTGCCGACGTTGCCAGCCCCACTCACGTTGACCGTCGCCGCGCTGCCGATATAAACGGAGCCAACCCATGGGTCGTCTTCGCTTCCGGAGCCATCGCATAAATCAAGGGCTTGCTCAGAACTTCCGCCCCTCAAGGACAAGACTCCCGAGAAATCTATCGTGTCCGTGTCCTCAAGATTGTTCGTGTAGAAATCATGGCCATGGATGGCGTCGGCCGAGGCCTCGATGTCGATGTTGCCACCGCCATAGCATCCGATTTTCTCGCCTTTGAGACCATGGGAGTTATTGGAGACGACTTTCAAAGTGCCATCCCCGCCGAAGCGGAGGTTGTTCTCGCTATTGATGGCCACCCCATTGCTGACGATTGTGGCTTTTTTGCCGCTTTCGACGTCGATCTGGACGTATTTGCCGCTCGGCTGATAGTCAACGGCGATTCCGTCATCGTCATTCTTGATGTAGCAATCATTCATGATGAGCTCGACGCCTTTATATGAAGCTAAGGATGAGCTGTTCAATATCTCTATTTTTCCATTGAGGTAACCAGAGCAAGTGTAAATGGCCTTGCCCTCACTGACCTGAATCGTGTAGACGTTGCGTGAATCATCGAACACCGGGGCGGATCCGTTTTTGGTGTTGGAGATGCTGAACTCCCCGTATTCACTCTGCAAAGATGACTCTTCGCTGTTGATTGTCGAAGTCTCGCTTCCAGAGCCGTCATCGGAAGATTTTCCGCTTGAAGACGAACTAGTGACCGCGCATGAGGAAATAAGAAGGGTGGAGGCCAGCATGGTGAATGTCAATTTGGCTTTTTTCATGTCCTTTTTCCTCTTTTCACTTAGATTAATGTGCCACCGCGCGTTTTTATTGGTAAAAAGAAAAGGCTGGGATTTCTCCTAGCCTCTCGTTCACTGAGGAGTGACAACTATCTTATCTTTTTTCTCTTGCCGATAGAGGAAGTACATCGGAATGAGGACAAGCGTGAAAACCGAGGCGGCCGCTAGCCAAATCCATTTTGGCGGAAGCGGCTGTCCAGCGATTCCATATTCGTCGGTGTAAGTCTTCTCGTAGAGGTTCTCGGTGATGGCCTGCCCGATGAAAGGCCCGGTGCACATCGGAATCATGACGACAAAGAGGATCCTGATGCCCATGAAGATGCCTTCTTTGCCAGTTGGTATCACATCGCGGAGTTTTGCGTTAAGGATTGAGGAAACGGAGATATAGCCAAACATCATGACGGTTCCGGCGATTGCCGCGTAGGCAAGTTGGCCCGAGGTGGCGAAAATGCACATCACAAGGCCCAAAATGAACAAAAGGGTGATCGGCCACAAAGCCTTGCTCTTGCCTATCTTGTCGGCCAAGATGCCATATAGGACGCTCAATAAGGAGCCCACCACCATGATGACGCCAAAGAGAATCACGAAGTCGGTTCCTTCGTAGCCGAGGCTGTATTGGAAATAGATCATGAGGTAAGGGAAGTAAATCTGAGTGGCGATGCCATAGACCATGTAGCAAAGAAGGATCAGGTACAAAGACTTGTTGGCCTTGATGGTGCTGGGCTTGAAGCCATCGACCAGAAGCGAAAGATATTTCTCGTTGCTCTTTTCGACCTTCTCTTTCGGAAGAAGGAAGAGGCTGATGAGGCCGACCACGAAGACCAAACCGCCGATGATGTAGAAGAACAAATCCCATCTCGCCTCATTGCCCGTCGAGGTGTCGGTAAGAGAGTTGAGGCCGACGAAAATGACAAGCATCGCCACCAAGGGAAGGATGCCCAAAACGCCTTCGACCTTGCCGCGGTTCTCTTCTTTGACATTCTTGGTGACATAGGAATTGAACGCCGCATCATTGCTGGTTGATCCGAAGAAAGTCATCACGCAGTCGAGGATTATGACGAATATGGAGGCGATCGATGAGGCATCGCTGCCACCGAACTGGTTCTTGAATCCGACGTAGACGAGCCCAAAGCCCGCGGTCGCCAAACCCCAGATGATATAGCCACCGGCGATGAAGGCTTTCCTGCGGCCTATCTTATCGGTCAAGCCACCCATGAAGATAGTCGTGAGGGCGGCGGTGATCGCGCTGAAAGCGACGGTCAAAGAAATCATCAGAGTGTAGTTAGCGCTTCCGAATGAGAAGATGAACTTGTTGAGGTACATG
Organism: Caryophanales bacterium UBA4951; assembly: GCA_002397465.1. GTDB lineage: Bacteria > Bacillota_I > Bacilli_A > RFN20 > CAG-826 > UBA4951. The sequence continues at coordinate 45,861 of DHAP01000050.1, forward strand.
TTCTCGACCATCCAGGCGAACTGTCCAGCCAGCCCGATGATGATAAAACTTACCCAGTTGCGCAAACCAACCTTGCTCTTAGTCTTGTTTTCTTCCATATGCGCCTTTTGCCCGATAACGACTTCCGGGCTTTTCTTTACTGGCAATTGTAAGCCAATGGAAGGCAAACTAAAAGATTCAAGGTGTCGTCAAAACTATTGATTGATTGCTAAATCAGTCGGCGAGGGTGCCCATCGGATCCCATGGATGGAGATGCTTGGGTTCGGCTTTGCAGGCTGATAATTCTTTTTCGTTGAGGTATTTCTTGAGGATGACGGCCTGATAGACAAAGGTGTCGAACCACTCCTTGCTCATAACGTAATAGCCGGCATTGCCATTGTCGCCACCCCAGCTGTTTTCGATCTTCCAGCGGGTTGGGACGTTCTCGACGAGGTTGACTCCGGTGATGACCATCGCGTGGTTCATGGCGCTGTGCCAATAATCGAGCATGTCTTCTTTTTTGAAATCGATGTCAAAGCCGAAGAAGCTCTTGTAGTCCATGGCTTTGGAATCCCAGGCAAAGGCGCCTCTATCGCGGTAGAAGCCGACGTCGCTTCCAAACCAGACCGGTTCTTTGTCCTTCAATTGGGCGATGATAAGTTCTTTGATGCGTTCCATCGGAAGGTTAAGATGGTTGATTTTCCTGCCTTCGATGACGTTTCCAAGATAGTCGATTGTGTAATTCTTGTTGTACGGTTTGTCTTTGGTCGGCGAATTGATGATGGACTGGTATTCGTCGATGCGGCTTCCGACGTATTTCTCAAAGAACTCGACCGGGGTCAGGTTCTTGTCGACGTGATAGCCTTTCTCATTCGTGTATTCAAAGTCGAAGCTCTTTGGCGGAACTCCGAAAGCATTGAGGAACATGAAGTAGATCTTCTGAATCGTCTCTTCTTTCAATTGTCTGGCCTCATCGACTTTTTTGGCGAGCAACAAGGCGTGGGCCTTCGGGGCAAAACCCCTGATGGCGGCCGAGACAAGCGCATCGCTTTCTCTGGTGTTGTTGCTTTGGAAGGTCTCTGGGAAGGCCTCTTGCGGCATCAAGCCGTATTTCTTCACGAGGTTCACGAACATGTCCCACTGTCCGCCATCGCCGATGGGGTCATGGAGGATGAAGGAGAACTCGCGGTCATCGTGGTCTCTATCGCCGAGGGCCAAGATGCTTTCGAGGGCGAAATTGGCTTTCTCGATCTTGTCGTATAAAGATATATAGTTCTGCGAGAGCTCGAATTTCTTGAGGTCGCACTTCTTCGCGATGATCTCGCGCAAGACGTTCAATCCGGCGAATATCCAGCAACGGCCGCTGGCTTTCTGATTGGCGACCGGCAAGGTTTTAAGTTCCAAAGAGAACTCTGGCGAGACGCTTGGAAGAGAGGAAGAATCATAAATGACGCTCGAGATGGCGTTGCGGCTTAAAGCATGCCTGATGATGGTGTTTTTATCATCTCTCTCATAGTTTGAGAGGATTGATTTGGTCCTCGTTTCGTCGAGTGACCCATTGACGTGTGACATATACGCTCCTTTGCCAAAAGGCTTTTTGCGTTTTTAAGTGTAACCAGTTTCCAAGTATTCTCAATGGAAACACTATGAATTTGCCATTTTTATCCCCTAAAAACCCAAGCCAGCAAAAACGTTTGTTTCACGTCTCTATCCGAAACGCCGAAAAAACGGCCATCATAATAGGTGAGAATTCCCCTCTTTTGACTTATAATGCGCACGATTGGAGAATTTATGGATAAGGACTTAGAGAGATTCGTCGAGTATTGCAAAATCGACACCCAAAGCAACGACACTTCGGACGCCACGCCGAGCGAAGCCAAGGAACTGAATCTGACAAAACTGCTTTATAAACAGCTCAAGGAAATGGGGCTTGAGGCCGAGATTGACCAATACGGCCGTTTGTACTCCAAGCTTCCAGGCGAAAAAGGACTCGACGTCATCGGTCTTAACAGCCACGTCGACACCGCCCTTGAAGTAAGCGGAAAGAACGTTAAACCACAGCTGATCAGCTCTTATGAGGGCGGAGTCATCAAACTGAACGACGAATATTCGATGTCCCCATCAGATTTCCCACGTTTGAAGAACTACATCGGAAGCGACCTCATCGTCACAAGCGGCGACACCCTATTAGGAGGTGACGACAAAGCCGGCGTCTCCATCATCATGGAAGTCATCTCCTATTACGTGTCACACCCGGAAGAGAAACATCATCCGATAGCCATCTTGTTTACCCCTGATGAGGAAATAGGGAGAGGCCCAGAGCATTTTGACGCCAAAAAGTTCGGCGCCGACTACGCATATACGGTCGATGGAGCCGACGTTGACATGATTGAAGACGAGAACTTCAACGCCGCCCACGCCGACATCGTGATCGAAGGGGTCTCCATCCATCCAGGCGAGGCCAAAGGCAAAATGATCAACGCCCTCAGGCTCTGCAACGAGTTTGACGCTTCGCTCGATCCGGACGCCAAACCGGAATATACCTCCGGCAGAGAAGGCTTCAACCATCTCATGGCCATGAACGGGACCGCCGAAAAAGCCTCGATGCACTACATCATCCGCAACCACGACATGGACTTGCTCCAAAAGCAAAAAGACGAATTCGTCTCAATCAAACATCGTCTTGAAGCCAAGTATCCAAAAGCCAAGATCAATCTCGACATCGTCGACGATTACAAAAACATGCACGAAGTCTTCCTCAAAGACCCACGCGCCGTCGAACACGCCGATGAAGTCTTCGCCAGCTTGGGCATCACCGCAAGGCATGAACCCATCAGAGGCGGAACCGACGGGGCGACCTTCTCCTTCAATGGCTGCCCGACCCCAAACCTTGGGACCGGCTCCTACAACCATCATGGAAGGTTCGAATACCTTTCCGTCAAAGACTATCGGAAGATGATCGAGATCGTCAAAGCGATCGTCAAAGCCTAACCACAAAGCGGGGTGCCACCACCTCGCTTTTTAAGATGAAAAAACGCTTCCGTTTCCAGAAGCGCGAATTCCTATTGGCTGGGGTGACTGGGGTCGGACCAGTGCATCTCGGATTCAGAGTCCGATGCCTTACCACTTGGCTACACCCCAATAGGCACGACTAATTTTACTCAAGAAGGTTCAAGGTGCAAGCATATTCGATGCCGAAAACCTTCAAAATAAAACTTCGCGTGAACGATTTTGATAGTAGAATTACTTAGGGTAAAGAAAATGAGCATGTTCATCGCTGTCGGAGGGGGCTCTGGTTCCGGCAAGACGTTTTTGGCAGAAGCTTTGAAAAATCGGCTCCCTGAAGAAGCCGTCATCCTTTCTTATGACTCCTATTACAAAGACCAATCGAAACTGCCCATCGAGCAACGAGCCTTGATCAACTACGATGACCCAGCCGTCCTAGATGAGGAGCTTTTCATCTCCCATCTATTGGATTTGAAGGCTGGACGTTCCATCGAAATCCCACAATATGACTTTAGCACCCACACAAGAAAACAAGAGACGTTGAGCTTATCGCCAGCCCCATTCATCATCGTCGAGGGGATCATGGTCTATGCCATCAAGAAGCCAAAGGCCTATTACGACTACCGCGTTTACGTCGACGCCGAAAGCGACATCCGCCTCGCCAGAAGAATCGTCCGTGACGAAAAAGAAAGAGGCAGAACCGGCGATTCCGTCGTCAAACAATACCT
>DHAP01000050.1:49840-50647 GCA_002397465.1 Caryophanales bacterium UBA4951
AATGATCATCGACGCTCACGCTCATATAGCCACATGGCCGACGCTCCGCTCATGTGAGAGACAACTTATCGAAAGCCAAAAGAAATATGGCGTGTCTTTTTCTTTGATAAGCGACTGCGATTGCTCCGAATACCCGTCGGTCACCAAATACGGCATCCACAAAGTCAATCAGATAGAAGGCCTTGAAGCCACTTTGAAGTTCGTCAAGAAGCACAAGGACAAATTCGGCGCCCTCGTCTGGGTGAACCCCCACAACGAGAAAGTGACTCCCGAACTCGTTGATCTCATCAAGAAAAACCGTCAGTACATCTTCGGCCTCAAAATCCATCCTTTTGAAAGTCACATCAAGATGACCTCTTCCAAACTCATCCCCTACATCAAACTGGCTGAAGAGCTTTCGCTTCCGATCCTTGTCCATACCGCCCAAGACAAATATAGCGACATAACCTTCCTCGCTGAGGTGGCCAATAAGTTCCCTAACGTCAATTTCATCGCGGCCCACCTTCAGCTTTGCAGCGACAACAAGGCCGGATTATTCGCGTTAAGAAGAACCCCTAACCTCTACGCCGACACCGCCTGGGTGAATATGAAGATCGCCAAAAAAGTCCTCGTCGACATCGGCGAAGACAGGATCATGTTCGGGACAGACAACCCGATTGACGGCCTCGATACCTTGAACAATCCGATCTATCAGGACTACTACAAAAACAAATGTAAAATCCCTGCCCGCCTCTATCACAACCTCATGTATCGAAATGCCATTAAGATATACAAATTGCCGGAGATAAAATAAAAACTCCTAGGTGC
>DHAP01000006.1 GCA_002397465.1 Caryophanales bacterium UBA4951
TAAAAAAACAAGAAGAGGTGGCTAAAATGAAATATGAATATAAGGTAGTCGAAGCTGGAAACGCCCCAAAAGCGGAAGAGATAATGAATAAAATGGCCAACGAAGGTTGGAGGGTCATTTTTAATACATATTGGATGAACTTCAAAGCGGAATTGATCATTACCTTTGAAAGGGAAGTATCGGAGCGATGATTTCATTTGACTCATTCAAGATTCTCTACAGTGAAACCATCATGTATTTTCAAACGATTGAGCATGACGTGAAACTTATTTATGCATACATGCACAATGGCAACATAAATGAAAATTACGATTATATTTCAGGCAAGACTTTAGGCCAAACCGTAACTATGCTAAAGAAAATGGATAACGAAGACGGGAAGCCCAATATTTCAGCATCGGATTATAACTTCCTTATGCAAATGACCGAGAAAAGAAACTATTGGTGCCATTCGGGTTTTGTTGCGTTTGTTTACATAAGCGACTTCATTAATTCCGAGGAATACTCAAAATCTTCCACTAAGTTAATTAATGATCATGACAAGCTTGCTTCAGTATATAAAAATGTTGAGCAAGTTAGGTTAGAAATGGTTAAGAAATATCAAAGGTGACCCCCGGGTCTCGATTTGTTTACAAACCAGCAAGTACCGTTCGCCCCACCTCCAAAATGCGCGGGGAGAATTTTTCAAAAATCAGGAAAAAAATTGGAAAATGTATGATTTATCCGAACTATCCTCTGTTTTATCCACAAATTACTCTAAATTACTAGAGCAAGAATATGTAAGGTGTTATAATTCTGATAGACGAGGATAAAACAGAAATGGAATGGGCAACTAACATTAAGCTTTTAAGAGAGAAAATGCTCTTAACTCAAACCGAATTCGCCGAGAAGATAGGCGTATCTTTTGCTTCAATCAACAGATGGGAGAATGGAGTTCACGAACCCACGATGAAAGTGAAAAGAGAACTTATGAAATTATTCAAGAAACACGGAATCGTGGAGGATAAATAAAATGGCAACCAAAGAAAAAAAACAGAAACCCTTAGAACAGGTTTTGATGGAGTCGTGCAATAAGCTTCGCTCAAACATGAGCGGGATCAACTATATGTATTTCGTCATGGGTCTGGTGTTCTTGAAGTTCGCCTCTTTGAAGTTCGAGAAAAGAAGGGACGAGCTTTTGAACAGCGATGACAAATTCGCCGTAGATATGCCGTCTTTCTACGCCGAGAAGAACATATTCTACATTCCTGAGAAGGCCAGATGGTCATACATTAGGGACCACGCCAAAGACACGAGAATCGGAATCATCATCGATGAGGCTTTGGAGGAATTGGAGAAGAACAACGACCAGCTTAAGCACGCCCTTGCCACAAGCAACGATGATGAGAACGTCAGCAGATATGGCAAATCATCTTTGCCTGCTTCGAACTTCGCTTCGTTAATTCAAGAAATAGATAAAATCCATGAAGATGCTGATCACCCGATGAATGATCTCATCGGAAAAACATATCAATACATGCTCAATGCGTTCGCCATCAAAACGGCGGATGAGAAGGGCGAGTTCTATACGCCTGACAATATTGTTGATTTGATCACGACGCTCATCGAGCCATACGAAGGGAAGGTCTATGACCCATGCTGTGGTTCTGGCGGAATGTTCATCCAATCCTACAAATTTGTTGAGGCCCACAAAGGCAACGTCAACTCAATCTCCGTTTATGGCCAGGAGTCCAATCCTGACACTTGGAAATTGGCGAAGATGAACCTTGGTATCAGAGGTATACCCGCGAACCTTGGAGAGAAGAACGCCGACACTTTCGGCGAGGATCAATTCAAGGACGAGAAATTTCAATTCATTATCGCCAACCCTCCATTCAACCTAAAGAACTGGCGAAGTGAGAAAGATCTTTTAAACGACCCAAGATGGGCCGGATATGGTGTTCCACCCGTCAGCAATGCGAACTACGCTTGGATTCTTCACATGCTTTCTAAACTATCGGAAAATGGGGTGGCTGGATTCCTTCTCGCCAATGGCGCGTTAGGAGATACAGACACCTCCGAAATCAGAAAAAACCTAATAAAGAACGGAAAGATTGAGGCGATTATTGTCCTTCCTAGAGAGATGTTCTATTACACAGACATCTCTGTGACTTTATGGATCATGGATTCGAACAAGAAAGCCAAAAAGGTTATACGTGATGGAACGGAAACCGAAATCCGTGATAGGTCCAACGAAGTCCTCTTTATGGATCTAAGAAGAATGGGTCACAAGTCTTCCGAAGGATACACCGAGCTTGATCCAAACACCGACATGAAGCTTGTCAAACAAACATTGAACGCTTGGCAGAGCCCAAACTACAAAGAGTTATATAAAGACGTTCCTGAATTCTGCCAATCGGTCACCATCCACGAAATCAAAAACGGAATCACTGATAAAAAGCAAAAAGAAGACGGAACGAATATCGACCTAAAAGAAGACAAGAGCAATTGGTCTTTGGTGCCATCGAAATACATCGAGTTCATCGATCATGATTTGGATATCGACTTTGACAAGGAGATGTCCCGTATCCAAAAGGAAATGAAAGCCCTCCTCGATGAGGAAGAGCAATCGCAAAAGCAGTTAAAGGACGCTTTCGAGGGTATTGGATATGGCATTAAGTAAACTTGGGGATTTCATTGAATTGGTCGATAACAGAAACGAATCTAATGTTTTTAATGCCTCAAACGTTAGAGGCATCTCAACTTCAAAAGCTTTTATTGATACAAAGGCGAATTTGGATAATGTCAGTCTTCAAAACTATAAAGTGGTTAACGTAGGCCAATTTGCTTATGTGGCCGATACATCGAGGCGAGGAGAAAAAATAGGCCTGGCATATGCTGATTCAGAGCCATGCATCATTTCGAGTATTTATACAGTCTTTAAAGTTAAGGATGAGAAAAAACTTCTTCCTAGATATTTAATGATGTTCTTCAACCGAAGCGAATTCGACCGCTATGCGCGTTTCAATTCATGGGGATCGGCCAGGGAAACATTTTCGTGGGATGATTTCTGCGACATAGTATTGGAAATCCCATCTATAGAGATTCAAAAGAAGTATGTCGCTATATACGAAGGCTTATTAGCGAATCTCCATTCATACGAAAGAGGACTAGATGATCTGAGGCTGGTTTGCGATGGCTTTTTGGAAGATATAAAGAGACGTTTTGAGTCCAAACCGATTGGGCAATTTATTGAACTTGTCGATTCTCGTAATTTTTCAGGGGTATATGGTGAAAACGATGTCCGCGGTATTTCGACCGAAAAATCATTTATTGACACTAAAGCAAACTTGTCGAATGTATCATTACTCAATTACAAGGTTGTTGAGAACTCCGATTTTGCCTATGTTGTAGACACATCTAGGCGTGGCGAAAAAATAGCCCTCGCTTTCCAAGATGGGAAGTCATGTATCGTTTCGTCAATTTACTCAGTTTTTAGAGTAATAAATGAATCCGTCCTGTTTCCAAGTTATTTGATGATGTTCTTTAAAAGAAGCGAATTTGATCGTTATGCGCGGTTCAATTCGTGGGGGAGCGCTAGAGAAAACTTTCTTTTTGAAGACATGGAACAAGTTCGCGTTCCCATGCCAAAAAATGAAGTTCAGCGTTCCATAGCCGAGGTCTTTAGATCAATTGACGAAAGGACAAAAATACTTGCAAACCTTAAAGAGAAGATTTCTTTAATTTGCCCAGTTCTCGTTCGCGGATCGATAGAAGAATCTACGGGAGGTTCTTTATAATGGAAAAATCATATAGTTATTCAGAGTCAAACTTTGAGAATGCCGTCATAGAACTTTTCGAGAAACAATCTTATAAGTACGAGTGCGGTTACGACATTCACAGGACAAACGAAGAAATCCTTTTGACATCCGATTTCAAGGAGTATTTGAATACCAGATATTCCTCATTGAGCCTCAAAGAAGACGAGATCGAGTATTTGGTTCACAACCTCCTGTTTGCTAGAGGGACATCTTTTTATTCCACTATGAAGCTGACCCTCAACCAATTGAGAAGCGGTGTCAATCTGGATAGAAGCAGATATCATCTGAAACAGGAACATATAGACTATTTCGATTTTGATAACGTCGGGAACAATGTCTTCAAAGCGGTCAACCAACTCGAAGTCAAAGGCTCCACGATCAGAAGGCCCGACGTCGTCATTTTCATCAACGGGATCCCTGTCTCGGTCATTGAACTAAAGAACCTGAGCGACGCCACAGTCAAGATGCATGATGCCTATGAGCAACTCCATATAAGGTATTCGAGGGATATTGAGAACCTTATGCGCTTTTCGTTTCTTTCGGTGATAAGCGACGGCGTTAATACCAAAGTCGGCTCGCTCTTTGCGGACTATAAGCATTATTTCCCCTGGAAGTCGGTCGACGGGATCAATTATTCCAAAGACGGTATCGAATCACTCATATCGCTCGTCGGCGGGCTTTTCGAGCATGGTACGCTATTGAACGTAATCCATCATTACATATATTTCCCAGATACATCAAAACACGACCTTATGGTCGTTCCCAAATACTCCCAATACTATGCCTCTGAGCTTCTTTTCAAGAGCATCAACGAGCATATGAGGCCCGATGGAGACGGGAAGGGCGGAACCTATTTCGGCGCGACCGGATGCGGGAAATCCTACACGATGCTTTTCCTTTCAAGAAGGCTGTCGACGTCGACCAATCTGAACAATCCTACGATAGTTCTTCTGACCGATAGGACGGATCTCGACGATCAGCTATCGGAGACCTTTGAGGCTTCGAAAGAATACTTGGTCGACAAGAATACATTGAACATCGCCTCGAGGGACATCCTTAACAAAGTCGTGAGGGACGTGCCAAGCGGTGGTGTTTTCCTAATGACGGTGCAGAAATTCGATGAGAACGTCAAACTCTTAAGTGACAGAAGCAACATCGTCTGCATATCCGACGAAGCTCACAGAACACAAGTCAATTTAGATGCCTCTTTGAAGATTGACGAGGAAGGCATCAAGAAGCATTACGGATTTGCCACATATTTGAGGAACTCATTCCCCAACGCGACATACGTCGGCTTCACGGGAACACCGATTGACGCGACGATAAACGTCTTCGGCCCGATCGTCGCATCCTACAAGATGAAGCAATCCGTGGATGACGGCTCAACCGTCGGAATCGATTTATTGCCAGGCCCATCGGCGGTAAGGCTCGACGAGACCAAGTTGGCCATCGTCGACAAGTACTACAACGAGCAACTGACCAAAGGGACCAACAAATACGAGGTCAACCAGTCCATAAAGGACATGGCGACCGTCAGGACCATAATAGACAACGATTCAAGGCTTGATTTGGTCGTTGACCATTTCATCAGGCACTACGAACTGAGGGTGAAGGAAGGCTCTACCGTCAAAGGCAAGGCCATGTTCGTCTGCTACGACAGGAAGATCGCGTATAAGTTATACAAAAAGATTGTTGGTGATCCTAAAGATAAAAAACATTTTCCTGGTTTGCGCCCTGAGTGGAACATCGCCAAGAAGACCCAGGAAGACGAATCTAAACTCTCATATGAGGAGCTCAATCAGCTCAAGCCAGTCGAGATGATCAAACTCGTGGCCACCCGCGCCGACAACGATGAGCCTGATTTATATAATCTTTTGGGGACCTCGGAATACCGAGAAGGACTCTCCAAACTATTCAAGGACGAGAACTCCAACTTCAAAATAGCGATAGTGGTGGATATGTGGATTACCGGATTCGATTGCGAGTCCCTCGACACCATGTACCTCGACAAGCCTCTTGAAAGGCACACATTGATTCAAACCATTTCGAGGGTCAACAGGGTCTTCGAGGGCAAAGACAAAGGCCTGATAGTCGACTACATCGGCATCGAGGCTTCTTTGGCTAAGGCCATGCAACTCTACAGCGGTGACATTAACCCGGTCAGCGAGATCGACGCCTCGTACATCATCTTCAAAGACCAGATGAAGGCGGTAGACGAACTCATGCACGACTTCGATTCCTCGTCGTTTGAGACTGGGAGCGACCTAGACAGGCTGATTCTTCTTAACAAGGGGATGGAGTTCGTCCAGAAACTCGAGGACAGGGAAACGAGGTTCATGGGCCTCGTCTTCAGGATGAAGAAAGCCTTTGACCTATGCGTCGGGGATCCAAGGATAACCGACCAAGAGATGTTCAAGCTCCATTTCTACTGTGCCATCAGAAGTGGAATCCTCAAAGTCGGAGGCGAAGGAACACCTGACGCCGAGAGAATGAATGACGAGGTCAAGAAACTCGTCGATGCCTGCATCGCGGTCGCCAAAGACCAAGACGAAGGCGAACTCACGACGACCGAGATATTCAGCGATGAGTACCTCAAGAAGATCCAGGGGATACCTTACAAGAACACCAAGTTCAAGATGCTCATTGAGCTTCTTAGAAGAGCCATCAAGAAGTATGGCAAAGTTAACAAATACAAAGCCGACGAATTCTCCAAGAGGATGAAGGACTTGGTCGACAAATACAACAAGCGAGACGGGACCATCCTCATCTCGAACGACTACGTGATCAACGAGTTCATCGATTCGCTGAGCGAAGAGGCCCAGAAGATACTGGACGACCTCCAAAAGGACGCCAACACATTCAAAGAGATGGGCATCACATTCGAGGAAAAGGCGTTCTATGACATCCTCAAGGCGATAAGGGACAAATACGGCTTCAAATACGATGACGCAAAACTCATCGAGCTGGCCAAGAAAGTCAAAGCGACGGTGGACGACAAAGCCAAATACACCGACTGGTCGTCCAAGAGCAATATCAAAGCCAGTTTGCAGTCCGACATAATCAGGCTATTGAACAAAAACGGATATCCTCCAATGACGTTCGAAGACGTGTACGCTAAGGTTTTGGCTCAGGTTGAGAACTTCAAAAAGTTCGAGTAGCAATCATTTATGGAATATCATCATTTAAGTCTTGGAGACATGGCTTATGGCTATGAATTCAAGAATATGGTTGAAGAGCTCAAGAATGACTTGGATTCAATCGAAAACAAAACCGAAAGAATTTGTAAGAAAATTACGGCATTACAATTCCTGGATGATTACGAGAATTTAAATGATGCCGGGAAAGCTTTAATTAATTCTTTTCTTGATACAATAAAAGGCTTCAAAAAAGAAATAAGCCTGTATTTTCAACAAGCAACAAACAATGATATTCTCGAAGATTTAAGATATAAAAGTGATGCGATTGACATAGATAATAAATTTGCATATTTCGATGCTTTGATTTCATCTAGAAAAGGAAAAATTGACGAGCCTACAATTGATATTATACTGAAAGAAAACCTTTTGCCTCTCTACTTTATTTTGCAAAGTAAAACCCTTGTTGTTTCGCTGGATTCATACTTTCACAAATATCTCCTTGAACAACCATATGCTGTGGAATTGTTTGTTTCCGAAAAAGACATTAAAAACGAAAGACATATAAAGACTAATTTTCCTAATTTCACTGATGAAGAAATCAATAAATGGATTTCCGATTATCTATCCCAGGAATACTGCAACACCAACTATCTTCATTGCCTACTTCTTCACAAAAAAGGCTATAAGTTGTTTCCAAAAACTATTCTTGCCATAAAAAAGCGATACAAAGAAATTACGGATTCACTCTCTAAGAATTCTGTCATGTTTTCGAATAACTTAAGCGTAACAATTAATCCCAAACAAACAGAGCCGAAAATTGAAAAGCGTGAGAATAACACCGAATATTTTTCTTTTTCCGGAAAGTGGATACTTGATAACCAAGACTATCCAACACTCCTGAACAACTTTATTTATTTGTTTGAACTGGTAGACAATAAATTCAGAATAAACTTTACGTATAATCCAAACAATGACGGAGCCATCTATGCCTCGATGCGAACACAACATGAAGACGAATACGGATCTGAAATTTTCGACATTCTTCAAATGACTCAGCAGGGTTTTTTCACGACGTATGTGTCTTTTTTGAGAAACGCCTGCAAAATCAACATAGAAGATATTTTCAAATGGTTTTGTGAAGGGTATCTTCCACAAGAATTCGGAATCGTTGGCATGACACTCCCTCTTGAGCCTATCTCTAATAACGCCTTATCGAGATGCAGAAATGTGTTTATTCAGATCGAAAGGCTCTTTAAACAATACATGGTGTATGTCGACAATGGGGAGTTTTCAAAAGAACTGTACGAAGCAACGCGAGGAAGTTTTAAATTCTTTCAATACAAAACCATTGTCAGCGATAAATACTATATTCTTAACAAAGAATCTGAATTGTCATACCTCCTTTTTCTTTTATTCAGCGATCAATCAGGATTGTGCTACATAAGCAAGGAACTAGAAGCTGAGAACTTTACCGTTTTGTTGGCTAGGAATAGATTAACGCTAGAGAGTTTCCCCGATTACGACAAACCGAAGTTAGAAAAGTTGTTGGCAGAAGGTGTAATTAAGAAGCTTGAGGATGGCACATTGATTTTTCCAAGCACAGACTACATATCGATATGTCATCAACTTTATTCGATCGGTTTTTTATCTCGTGGGCATCTTTCACAAAAAGAGCAAATGATGGTTACAGGCTTTTTGAACAAAGGATTTCTTGGAAAATACTCTGGTTTGCTGTCACCTCAGGAATCTGATTTGTTTTCTTATTTTTTGAATGACGAGAAGTTTTCAAACGCTCTTCATCTGAGAAATGCATATGAACATGGCGAATTGGATAATGAGCCAGAATCGGTTCACGAAACTAATTATCTGATTGGCCTTAGATTTTTGGCATTAGCAATAATCAAGATTAATGACGATTTGTGTTTGAAGGATGATGAAGACAAGGCAAAAGGGAAAAAGTGATATACATGCGTTTCTTCCCTTTGCATGTTTATTTAACGTGCGATTTGGATAATAGAGACTGTCCTTGCAGTATGAACGCTTCCTTTTGCTACTAGAAAAAAGAAACCATGAACTCGCCGACAATCTCCGTCTCCTTCCATTTCCTCAGGATGAATGGTCTTTCTTACGCGTCAGCGAGTTATTGAAACACAGCCTCCCAAAAGACGATTTCTACCTTTGCCTTGATGACGCCCAGGAAATGAATGACAACCCAGCGTTCTCTTTCTTCCTTAAAAGCCTCGAGAAAGAGAAGATACCTTCGCTTCATTTGATCATCATCACTAGGGAGCTTCCTCCTTTAGCAATTGAGAACGCCCGATTAAAAGGCGAGATCGGAGTGATAGATGGCAAAAGCCTGGCCCTCAATGAGAACGAGGCCAAAGAATATCTTCATTTTAGGGGTCTAGATTTAGGAGAGGGCCTCGTCAAGAAGATCTATCTGAAAAGCGAGGGCTGGATCGCGGCCCTTGAACTCTATGCGATCAACATCCGCGAGACGGGCAGTGTCTTAAAAGAAGAAGGCATAAACGCTTTGTTCAAAGAGAGCTTCTATGCCTCGTTGAACGAAAAAGAAAGAACCACCCTCACCAGGCTTTCGCCATTCGAGGAATTCAGCCTTCCCTTTGCAAACGAAGCCAGCGGCAGCTCTTTGGCAGTCCCCTTAATCGAAAGGCTCCATAAGAGCAATTCCTTCGTCGATGAAACCGGGGGCATCTACCGTTTTCATTCTTTGCTGAGGGACTTCCTTTTGGAGAACTGCCCCCATGACGAAGAAGAGAAAGCCGTCTATCGGAGGGCCAGCCTTTTCCTTTTGGAGAAAAACGACCCCTCCGAGCCTTTCTATCTCGAATGGTTTGAAAAAGGGGATTGCCTCGATGAACTGTTTGAGAAGCTGAACAGCCCCTTGACCCCAAGATGGAAGTTCTCATCCATCGAGGACATCGTCCATTCTTTGTCCAAACTAGGGGAGGATGGCTTCAAGAAATACCCATATGCCTACCTTAGATGTCTTTTCTATTTCTTCTTGTTGGGCGAAAGGGAGTCCTTGACTTACGCGAAAGCCTTATATGACGTGATGGAAGACTATTACGACGATAAAAAGCATAAGGACATCGCCGCGGAGCTCCTCTTGATCAAGAGGATGTTCTTCCAAGAGCCATCTTCTGATGGAATCGATCCCCTCTATAAGATAGGAAGGGACCTTTATCCGAGAGAGACCTTCCTCCTTCAGAAACAAGATCCCTTCACCTATGGCCTTCCGATGCTTCTCCAAAGCGAATATTTTGAAGCGGGTGAGCTCGATAAAGACTTAAAGAGACTCAGCGACAACGCCTATGAAAGGGTGCTCCATGGATTCGGAAGAGGCTCGGAGGCTTTGTCCAAAGCCGAAGGGGCCTTGTTATGCGGAGACTTATCCGCGGTACCGCCCTTAGTCAGACAAAGCCAAAGCGAGGCTGCTAAAGAAGGACAGTTCTGTATCTTGATCGCCGGCGAGTTTGTTTTGATGAGACGCGATCTTTTCTACAATGACATCCTTACGGCAAAGAAACGCCTGGAGAGGATGAAAGAGCACGTCTCCGCTTCTCTTTCCCTTCGTTTTTCTTCTTTAGCGGGCCGGAGGATCATCCTTGAGCAATATTGGCTGGCCTCTTCTTTTTATGGCTCTTTTGCCCATGAGAAGGAAAGGATTCCATCCGATGTTCTCTTAGGCGAGGAGAAAGACCATCTTCTCTATGATGGCTTAGGAACCGTCAAATCCTATGAGGCCATCGCCATGTATTCTTTCTCTGACTATGCTGGGGCCTCCGCGGTCAGTTCACGTCTACTTGAGGAGAAGAACGTCTCCTTGCTCGCTTATATTGAGGGGCTATTGATCCAAGGGCTTTGCCTGGAACGTCTCCAAGGAAAGGGCGAGGGCTGGCCTCTTCTTAAGAAGGCCTTCCTTCTTGGCGAAAAGGACCGCCTGATCATCCCATTTGCAGAATATCCGGAGCTGATACCTTTCATCGAAAGATTCATCTATCTTAAAAACGGGGATGCCTCTTATAGGAACAAATTGCTTCATGAGGCCGTCTACCACAAGAGTCTCCTCCATGAGAAAAAAGAGGGGGAAGCCTCACTCAGCAAAAGAGAGATGACCCTCTTGTCTTACTTAAAAGAAGGCAAAAGCCGTCAGGAGATGGCCTCTCTTCTTTACGTAACCGAAAGCACGATCAAAAGCGAGCTCTCATCCTTATATAAGAAATTAGGCGTCCATTCCCGTTTTCAGGCGGTCAATAGATTTCCGTCATGATGGAGACGATGTAGGGGAAGGTCTTGTCTTCTCTGGCCACCGCGTTGGTCTCACTGACGAAAAGAAGTCCTCCGTTAGCCTTGTAGTGGCGTTTTTTGGCCTCGATGAGCATCTTTTCGATGAGGACGCTACGATCAACTGGCGGTTGGACCGATAAGCGGCAACGGAAAAGCTTTTTGAGGTGGATGGTTTTGGGGTTCATCTTCTTGCTGGCTTTGAGTATAGGCATGCACTGACGGTAGATCTTGGGCTGCTTTTTGTTTATCGACCCGTTCTTGAAGTAAGACGGGAAATAGGCGAAATAGGTTCGGTTGGGGTTGAAAATGGAACCCGCCTCGATGTTACGGGCGATGTTGTAACGGGCGTTTAGGTAATTGTCTTTGAGATCAAAAGAGAAAGGACATTCTAAGACTGAGCAGTAGACATTGCTCTCTTCCTCAACACTATAGATGCCACGGTTGACCAAATCGATCTTGAGCGTCTTGATGAGGCCGTCTATGGTGTCACGTTTTTCTTCGAGATCGGATATCTTCTCCTCGCTTGCCAATTCACCTGCCATGAAGGCCTTGATCTCCGGGAGCGAGAGGCCGCTTTTCTTCAGCCTTTCGATCCACATGAGCTTGGCGAAAGCCTCTGGCGAGTAGTAGCGGTAGCCGCTGCTCTCGACCTTGGTTGGGCTCAAAAGGCCCAACTTCTCGTAATTGAGAACGATGGTTCTTGTGATGTGAAGAGCCTTCACGACTTCGTGGATTGAGAAATCGCCATTCTCCTCGACTGGATGGAAAGCCATATATATCCCCCTGATAAAATGGTTATAAGATTACCTTGAATGATAACATGCCAAACGCCTTACTCAAATATCGATGTTCGTGATAATGAATTCTGATTAACTCATAATTCAGGGTGTTTATGTATTTTATTCTATAGTTCCACAAACAAGATCTCTTCGACGTTAAAGGCCGCGGCTTTTTCTATTTTTCCGTTTTTGAAATAGAAAGTGCCGCCGACGCTCAGCGGCTGTTTTGTCAATGAGCTAACCATGAGGACGTCATTCGAGGCAACCAAAGACTGTTTGGCATATTCGTATTGCTCGCATTTCAGCCATCTCTCCTCACTAAAATTGCAGTATATGGGCCAGATTAAGATGCCGCTAGTTTTGAAATGCTCAGGACACACCCATAAATCTCCGCACAAAGCGATTTTCATGTTCTTATGCTTATACGTGAACTCCTCAGATTGCGTTCCTTCGCAATAATGGGAATCTATCACGCTGGCTTCTTTCCAGTTTTTGCTTATCCGTCGATAGTTGTGTTTTACTTCGCCTTTCTCAATCAACACGCACGAAGAATAAAGAGAACTGCCATCCAATTCTATGTATCCAAACAAAAGATCAACGCCATTCTCTTTGCTCAGTTCTTTTATTTTACCGATGATTTTCGAATCAAAAGACACGCCGATGCTTTTGTCTTGGCTAAAATCCCAAGACAATGAGTCAAAGCCTTGAAGAAATGTTTCCCCAAAGCACAACAAGTCGGCTTTTCCTTTTGAAAGGCTTACCGCTTTTCTTATCTGAGCAAAATTAAAGTCGATATCGTTATTTTTGAATTCATACTGCACTAACCCAACTTTCATATAAGATCCATCCTTGCCTAAGATGCTTCTTTTATCGACTAAATAAGAGGCATGTAATTGCATTGATTATCTCATATTGTCCTGCATTTTCGTTAGGAACCAGTTTTTGTCATAATCGAAAACTCATATTCGCAAGAGATAAAGGCTGGCTGTGGCCTTTTTACATTTTTAGCAATTTCTAAATAATTGCCGCGCATCCACGCAAAACACTTTGTCATACAAACTATTTGGTGATAATGATTTGTTTTTCGTGTTGGACTGACACAAACTATACAGCCAAAGAGGTAGTTTATATGTTAAAGAAAAAGGCCATCATTGCGTCGTCATTGCTCGCTGCTACTGCCATGGTTTGTGGGATTGTAATAAGTGGATGGGGGAGTTTAAACAATGTTGCTTTGAATAGAACGGAAGCGACCAGCAGCCACATTTTTACTATCGACAGCGCTAATCATTTTACTGCCGAAGGCTATAAACAATACACCATGAGCGGCCTTAATGAAGGCGGCTACATCGATACCATCGCCACTGTATCAGGTGGGGACTTTTATTCTGGCAACGCGGCTTTAGCGGTTCTTCAAACAACATCTTGCACTTTGGGGATCGACATTTTTGCCACCAACATCACTGGCTTTTCAATTACAACGGCAGGAATCAATTTTGCTACGTCTTATTTGGTTACCGCGAAAACTTTCGCTAGTGGCGACAGGAATTCTATCGGCAGTGTCAAAGATACTATCTCACTTGCGACTTCATCTCCGGCTAATAACGGGATATACACCAACAAATCGAGTTTAAGCGGAGTCAATCATATTCTATTTGAGCCTAAAGAAACGCTTTCCAGTACTACGGCGGCCATGATCACGTCTGTGTCCGTTACCTTTACCTGCTAATAGCTTTTGAAAGACGAAATCTGAATTTGAGGATTCAGGTTGTTTATTTTTTGTCACTTAGTTTTTTCAGATCATCGACTGGTTGGCTTTTTGTCACTACCAAGCGGGTTTTTGCCAAAGTTCTTCATATATTTCGATTCGGTCTTCTTAGACGTGGCAAACGCGGTGTTTCTATTGGCGGACCGCTTCCTCGCGGAGGGCGTCATCGACGAGAAAACATACGACCTTCTGGCCCGGAAGTACCCGATCGCCTAATTTTTTAGGAAGCGAAGTCGTTTAAACTTCTATTTATGAAACAGTAAATAGAACTTTGCACCAGAATGGGAATGGCCTATAATGCCATTATGGGAATGGATTTTAAATTTGCCGAAGACTGTCGGCTCATTCGGAACACTCTTGGCCTTACTCAGCAACAACTCGCTGCTGCATTAGGAGTAGAGTATCCGACGATTTCTTTGTGGGAAAACGGCAAAATGACGCCGAGTTTCTCTTCATTGGACCGCCTCTATTCCTTTGCTTATTCGAAAGGCTTTAACCTCAGCGAAACGAAGGGTCAATTTTATCTTGAAGAAAGAAAGGGGAACGAAATTATCCTTTTCCATGGCTCGGACGAGGGCATCGTTGAGCCGATTGACCTTGCCCATTCCCGGAAGAAATTAGATTTCGGCCCTGGCTTTTATTGTGGGGAGAACTATCGCCAAAGTGCCTCCTTTGCCTTAGACTCTCCCCGGGCTTCTTTCTACGTTCTTTCCTTTGAAAATAGCGCCGCCCATTCGAGCACGCGCTTCTCGGTTGACTTGGAATGGATGTTGGCCATCGCCTTCTATCGGGGGAAAATCGACAAGTACGCGGACAATCCTCTGATTCGGAAGTTGCGCGAGAAAGTCAAAAAAGCAGATTTCATCATCGCCCCGATCGCCGACAATCGGATGTTCGCGACCATCGATTCCTTTTTGGCTGAGGATCTCACGGATGCTCAGACCATTCACGCACTTGCCGCCACCGATTTGGGGATGCAGTACGTCTTCCGCCAAAGCGCGGTTCTTGGCGATTTGCGCATTCTCGAGCATCTCTTTCTTTCAAGCGAAGAGAAAAAGCATCTCTTTTCGGAACGCTCTCTCCGCCAGCAAGAAGGGGAGAAAAAGGCGATTTCCGCCAAAATTAAATACAAAAAAGATGGCGCCTATCTCGAGGAGATTCTCGATGCAGCCCACTAAAGACTTCACCCCCGAGGGCCTTCGCTATGCGGAAAAACAAGGGGAGATCTTTTCCGCTTCGCTTTCCCTCACTTGTTCATCGGCGATTTTCATTCGGCGCTATCTCAATTCAAACTACGCGAGAGTCATGGATGGGAGTTCGCCGACTTTGCCTTTGGAGAGCGACAATTGTTTTGCGGATTTAGAAAAGGAATATGGCCCGTTTGCGTATGGCCAGGTGAAAATGAGCGGGCCCATCCTTTACTGGGTCGGTTATCTCTATCGTTATTTTTGTTTCACATACGAAATCTCGTCTGCTCAGGCTTACAAATTCATTAAGCCCGCTGAACTTGAGCGAGTTTATTACCCGTATCACTCCCTCGATCCGGCCTTAGCTCTCGAAAAAATGCTGGAGCAAAGGGGTTTATTCGGACGAGAAGATTTGAACGAGAAGGGCCTGGCACTCTTGAAGAAGCAACGGAAATAAGCCTGGCCCCGCGCCGGTGTCCATTGATTTGGCGCAACTGTTCAAACTGTTCAAAAAACTGTTCCCCAAGGACTTTCGACGGTTTGAAAGGGGGGGCGATGGCCATGGGAAGGAAATATGACTCGGGGCATTTCGACTTTCGGAAGGCCTCTGGCGAGTGCAGCATCACCAATGGCGCTGGAAAAACCAGCGGCGGAGGTGACAATGCCACCAAGAAAGATTCCAAAAAGCGTTTTTCTCTGCGCAAAGACCAATTCGATAAAAAAGATTTTTCATCTGCTAAAGATCCGCACCTGGTTGCAGACAATGAAGGCGTTTATGGCTTTCATGAGGGTAACGGAACGTTTTTTAACAGAATCGTTCTTGGCACGCAGGAAGACGTAAAAGGCTTTTTCTATCAGCAAATCAAAGACGGGGACAGCCAGTTCGGTGATATTGTATATAAGGAAGACGGGCGAGCTGTTTACATCTACAAACTACCAAACGGTGTCACTGTCAACCTCCGTTTATGGGACGATGATTCGAGCGTAGTTTCAGTGGTCGGGATACCTCCAGATGCGAAGCGAAAAATTCCATCTCAAAGAATCCATTTCTCGAAAGGACACAAAAAATGAAAAATTACATCTTATCCATTAACGATTCTGATCGGACGTTACTCTCCTCGCTGATTGGAACTCGTCTAGTTTCGATGGCAATGTATGACGACGAACGCGCCGCTTACGTTTTGCAGTTCTTTTTATCAAACGGGAAAACTGTTACGATTCGTGGAACCGGCAAAGACATTCCCAATGAGGGCGATGTCATTCTCGACCTTCATTCTTTTTCTGTTTTTGAAAGTGACGCCGATCCCGCTTGTATAACCAAGGTCGATGTTGGAAAGACGATTCGGACAATTTACGTGACCGTTGCCAGCAACTCTTCGATTTCGTGGGGGAAGCGTTTTGCTTTCGAGAACCTGATCGAGGTTGCATTCGATGACGGGACCTCCATTTATCTTTTCGCGGACAACACTCTGTCCGATTCCATTCGTTTGTTTCATTCCGAAAGCGACCTCCGCGATTACGCAAAGGAAGATTATGTTTTTATGGAAACCAAAGAGCCTGATTCGGTGATTACCTACGATAGGCACGCTTTGGCTCGTTGATTTGTCCTTCGCCAATATAAGGCTTGTTTTCCATACGGGTACCCATCCATAACTGGTGGAGAAAAGGGGCTCCGTTAAAAATTCATAGTTTACACTTTACAATAAAAGCCATGTATTAGCGTGGCTTTTTGTTAAATATGGTCGGAACGGTGGGGTACCCACCAAAAAATCAATAACACGGAATGTTACGTAGTAACAAGGTTTTGCCCAAACAACAAATGTTTAATAAGCCGTTTTTCTTTACACGTAGTGTAATGACGTGTTGCACAACATGTTGAATGGACTGTCTTCGCGTCGTGGCTGGTTCTGCCCCTTTTAGGCGCCTTTTGTTTCAGGGCCGTTTACACCGGATGTTTAATCCCGCTTCCGCTGTTGGTCGTGCCGTTTTATTACGGGAAGCAGGGCTTGCCGATTGTCCATAACGTCAGGCTCGGCCTTAGGGGAACCTATCGGTCGCTTGCGGCCTATCCAAGGCACACGCTCATTGCTATCGGCACGAATGGTTTTACCAAAGCACTCAACAACCGCGACACCTTCGCCGGGCAGGTTGGCGTCGTTGTCGAGGCGCTCCAGCCTTCCGGAATTATTGTCTACGGCCCCGCCAGCGATTGGGTTTTCCTGAGCGCTTTGGCCCAAGGCATCCCTATTTATCAATTCGATTCGTATTCGATGAAAAGAAGCATCCAAAGAAAGGAGGCGATCCAGCATGAAAGGCAGCAATCCGCTATTTGATAATCAGCCCTTCAAATTATCAACGGCAGGTTCGGGTGGCGTTCACGATGGTGAATCGAACGACCAAGGCGGATTGGCCACATCGAAAAAGAAACCCCTCGTTTTTGGTGCCATTCTCTCTTTACCGTTTTATGATTCCAAAAAAATCACTAAAGAAATTATTCGCCAAGCCAAACGAACGGTTGAAAAACGCTTAATTGATGATTCGCTTCTCCAACAATTGCGAGACCAAAAAGCAAAGATCAATGTGAAAGAAACGTTGTTCATTGCCAAGGATAAAACCGGGAAGATTCTTTGGCTTGAAAAAGGAAATCCCGAAGCTGGCCTCCTACACATCGTCGTTAAAGGCCATGATAGTGACTTTGTCAAAAAGCATTCCATAATCGAAGCGGACTTAGTTCCTCACCTTTATGATATCGTGGCCTCTGGATCCGTCGTTAGCGTCGCTTCCTCAATTAGAAAGGGTAGAATATGTTATGCGAGAAAATATTTGTATTGCGGAAAATACTATTCCGTCTTCGCCGTCGGAAGTAACGGCTTCATTGTCTCTGCTCATCCTTCGGAAAATTAAGGAGAATAACTATGGAACAAAAAAAGATTGAAGTCATTCTTGAACTCGAATACGTTACAGGCATCTTTCGCAAGGATTTCAACAACCAAGGCGTTTTTACGGTCGGGGTTCCTTTGGTTGACAAGGACGCTGCCATACAAAAAATCGACAGCGAGATTGCCGATCTCTACACCGAATGCTTCCAGGAAAACAGTCACGGCGCGGCTCTTTGGTTCGACAAAAAGAAGGCCCATTCGATCAAAGGCCGTCTTCAAGTCTTAACCGACCAGCTAAAGGCCCGCCTTGACGCGATTAACGATGGCTCTTTCGTGGTGATTGACCACGCCAGCGAGGATATCGCAAGGCTTTGAGGAATGAAATACTCAGTGTCCCAATCGAAGCTCTAAGATTATCCTGCTTTAAAGATTGATGACGGCGATCTTTTTCCCAGCGAAGCACCTAAAGGGACGTCATTTCTCGATCTGTCGCAAGGCCGTTATTCTGACGAAGGAATCCGCGCTTGGCGCGATGAAGGCGTTTTTGGATGGGCGCGCCCCCTTTTGCGCGGCTCATGGCCTGGTCCGACACCATGATGCTTTCGGATCTCTTCCCTTGGGTGGATTACGGCGAGGACGACTCTTTGGAGGAAGCACTTTCCGACTTAAATGACCTCGATGGCAAGTCCGTCTCGGGCATTGATCCGTCTCTCCGAAGAAAGGCCGTAGAAGAGATTTATCAAAAATTGGCGCATTCGATTTGAACCTGTTTTTCAAGTGGCGGCTGGCCGCAATGTCGAGATTCGCTCCGAGGTGATATCTTTTTGATTTTCAGCAAAGGCCCTTTCAGGACTCTGAAAGTATTTTCAGGACGTTTTTCTTATCTAATTTTGATTGTTTTTGGTGCAATTTTGGCGCAAGAAAATTAGCAATTGCAAAAAAGCGCCGATGCTGTCGGCGCAATTTTCTAAAATGGTCGGAACGGTGGGAAGAAAGAGCGATTTTTGGCTTCTTAAAAAGACTAGGAAATATCGGATGTTTTAATGCTTCAGAATGCCTCAAAAACTCCGGGAAGCGAAATGGGTACCCATCCGTAACGGGGGCCAAATAGGGACTCGATTTTATGAATTACCAGTCGTCAACGGAAAGCATATCCTTACTGGCACGTTCGCCATTTAGGCTTTTTTGGTATCTTGCATTTTTCCTTTTTATTTTGTAATTTAATTTGTAATTTATTTTGCCCACTATGGTACAATTAAGCCGAGGATGGAATAAGAATATGAACCTTGGGAAAGAAAATGAGATTCTAGAACACAAACTCACCACAAGCGAAAAAGATGATGCTTGCGATGATGTGGCCGCTATTCTTAATAAGCACAAGAAAGGCACCCTCTATTTTGGAACCAAGAGCAACGGGGATGTTGTCGGGCAGACGATTGGACTTGATTCCGGAAGGACGGTGGCTCAATCGATTTCTGCGCACATTGAGCCAAAGATATTCCCCACAATCGAAACTTTCCGCGTCGATTCTAACGGAGGCCTCGTAAAGGTAGATTTGGATGATTCCAAGTTTTCTGATGGCACTTTCGTACCATTTAATGGTGTGATCAAACTTTCATTTTCCGGAACGCAAATCCCCTACAGTTCTTTTGGCCGATACTTCAAACGGGTGGATGATCAAGACAAACAAGTCAGCATGGTCGAGCTTCGCAAAATGTTTGCGGAGGGAGGCTACGAGCCGATTTTAGAGGTAAAGGCGGAAAAGCAAACGCTCACTTTCAATTCCTTGGCTCGGGAATTCGAAGCCCACGGGCATCATTATCCGGATATTTCTACGTTAGAAAAAAACATGGATTTTCGAAATGAAGACGGCGATTACAATCTTTTTGCAGACCTCTTGAGCGATCAATGCCCTTTTTCGATTAAGGCGGTCCGGTTTGAGGGAAACGATAAATCCGCTTTGCCGCACAACAACGAGCTGGGCAGGCGGAGCCTCATCGATGCCGCAAATGCCGTGCTCGGTTTTGCGCAAACGCTCAACGAGACGAAGACAACTGAAGTAGGCATGAAGAGGGCGACCACCAAGCTCTTTGATGATATGGCGTTTCGTGAAGCTTGGCTCAATGCGGTGGTCCATACCAATTGGCTTGAGCGGACTCCGCCTGCCGTCTATTTTTTTAACGATCATCTTGAGATCGTTAGTCACGGCGGTTTACCCTATTCTCTTAGCGTTGAGGAGTTTTTTTCAAATACCAGTAAACCAGTGAACCAATCGTTGTTCGATGTTTTTAACTGGGTCGGCCTAGGCGATCAGACTGGACATGGCGTTTCAAAAGTGACCGAGAAATACGGAAAGGATGTCTTTGAGATCAGTGAAAGTTTCGTTCATGTTAGAATTCCTTATGCTTTCATCCCAGATTTCGCTTTCGCTTCCTCTGTTGGCGAGCGACTTAGCCCAATTCAGAAAGAAGTGCTGAGGGCTTTTTCAGCAAACCAAAACGCCACGGCCGAAGAGGTCTCGGCGAGTTTGAAAATTAACTACAACTCCGTTGTTAAAGCTATCCAAAAATTGAAATCTGCCGGTCTGCTCTCACGAGAGGGTTCAAAAAAGAATGGAGTTTGGCTGGTCAAATCAATTTAATTTGTAACTTAATTTGTACTTTATTATGCCCAATGGGAGAAAACTTACAAAACGTCTCGATGCTGGAGGGGGAAATAATGGAAACCATTAATCTTAGAACGACCGACGGCACGCTCTCTCTTATGAAAAACTGGAAAGGTAAAGAACTTTCAAGTGTTCGTTTTGACGACGCCGTTTGGGGCAACGCGACGGAATTGATTTTTGAGGATGGCTCGATTTTCTCCATCGTTGGAGTTGAGCCCCGGAAAGGATCTTTCTCCGAACGGGCGGAAAGTTTCTCCGACGATTTTCACTCTTTCGTTGTGGCGCCTTCCAAGCCGAATAGAGATGCAAAGAATTCGGTCGATATCTCGAAAAAAATCCAAAGGATTGAAATCCTTTCCCTCAAAAGTATGAATCGTTCCTTGGATCTTTGTGTCAATGCCGATCTAGCTCTCATCCTTTTCTTTGATGATGGTTCTTCTATCTCTTTTTTGGCAGCTAACACTGTCTCGGATGGCATCAATTTTTACCACGATGGCCCAATTCCCCAAAAGGATTTTCCTGATGGCTATTTTTTGGACTTTTCAGGGGAAGGCTTTCTCGTTGGTAAAGAAAGAAGGGATATTTAATTGACATGAAGCCCGAAAAAGACACGGGTACCCATCCATAACCATTGGAAAATAGGGGATCTATAGGGGGTCACAAAACTTACAATCAATAAGAAAAGCCACGGTTTATCGTGGCTTTTTGTTTTACCATACGGTATAAAATAAAGTATAAGATAAATTTAAAATTGTGAACAAAAAAGTGTCTCGGATGTTGCTAAAGTGGCTGGTAAACGGCTTTATAATCATTACAAATCAAAATAAAGCCACGAGTTGTCGTGGCTTTTCATGATTTCTGGTCGGAACGGTGTGAAGATAGAGCAATTTTTGGCTTCCTAAAAAGACTAGGAAATATCGGATGTTTTAATGCTTAAATTTGCATCAAAAATCTGTGAAACGAAATGGGTATCCAGCCGCAACAGGTGCCAAATTGGGGCCGCTTTTCGACCTTGCTCAAATGCTTTTGTCGTTTTAGCGGCGGAAACTGAAACCTATTTGAGGATAATCCATTTTCCTTTTCGATCGGATCCCTCGCTCTTGGTTCTTCCTTGGGCTTTCAGAGAGTCGATGATGAATTTGGCCCCATCCGGAGTGATTCCCAAACTTTTCACGATTTCGCCCCTCGTCATCGACGGGTTTTCTTTGAGAAGTAATAGGGTCCTTTCGGGGTTGTCGATTTCTTTCTGGGTAGTGTTCTGGGTAGTGTTCTGGGTAGTGTTCTGGGTAGTGGAAGGCTTTGAAGCAAACAAGGTAATGGTGGTTCTCCCCAAATCCGAGCGCGTTTCTATCATCGGTTCCGGGAAGGCTTCCCCCTTGGCGGTCTCAAACATCAAAGGGATGCCCCCGCCTTGCTTTTCGCCAACGTTCACGAGGTTGAAGATGATCATCATGGCGAGGTTTCTCGGATCGGAGAGGCCGCCTCTGATCGCGTCTTTCACCGGAATCCTGAAAAGGCCTGGGTTTTCAAAGACGACGCGGTCATGGTATTTCTTGACATTCCTATTGGATATAACCGTTAACGGTGATAATCTAATAACGGTCATCAACATGGATCTTGGCAACTATTTGGAGAAAACGGATTATTCGGTCTACCGCCTCGCGAAGGAGAGCGGGGTCCCTTACACGACCCTTTCGAGCATCTGCCGGGGGAAGGTCGACCTCGAGGAGTGCCGGATCGGCACCCTCAAGAAGATCGCCTCGGCCCTCAAGGTGAGCCCCCTGTCGATCATCGATGGCACGCTGAGCCTGCCCATCCGCCACCGTTTCATCAACGACGCGGTGGAGCTCGACGTGTCTTCTCTGCCGGTCATGCTTCGGAATTCCATCAAGGAGCTGGAGGGCTACGACGAGGCGAACGATCCGCTCTTCTTCGATGCGGCGGACACGATGCTTCTGATGGCGGACCGCTTCCTCGCGGAGGGCGTCATCGACCAGAAAACATACGACCTGCTGGCTCGGAAGTATCCGATAGCCTAAGGAGGGTGAAACATGGATATCTTGGATTTGTCGAAGGCGCCTTACAGCAACCGGAACGGTTCCTATGGGGGCGTGGCGGGGGATAAAGACGGCGTCATCATCGGCTCTCAGCCTTGGATCGTCAAATACCCGAAGCCCACCTTGGGCATGGCGAAGATCGATAAGCTTTCACCGTTGGCCTTGACCCCGATTTCGGAATTCCTCGGCAGCCATATCTACGGCCTTTTGGGCTACCCGGTCCAGGAGACGCTCCTTGGAATCCGGAAAGGTTTCGTCGTGGTGGCCTGCAAGGATTTTTGCGACGAAGAGACGAGACTTTACGAGATGCGGACTTTGAAGAACATCCACCTCGGGGAGATGCGCAAGGAGTTCGGCCTCGATCTCCACGAGACTGGGGATGACAAACTGGTCAGCCTCCCTGAGCTTTTCATCCATTTCCAATACAACCCCGAAATCGCCAAAATCGAAAGCCTATCCCGCCGGTTCTGGGACCAAGTCGTCATCGATGGCCTCTTGGCCAATAACGACCGGAACAACGGGAACTGGGGCGTTTTGGCCAAAGGCGCGGAGAGAAGCCTCGCCCCGATTTTTGATAACGGCTCGTCTTTCTACCCGAAAAAGAGCGAGCAAGCGATCGAGGAGACTCTCGCGTTAAGCGAGGCGGAGCAGACGCGGAACAACGCGAATGCCCTTGAGCCATACACCCTCGATGGGACGACCCACCTCAATTACCGGCGGATCCTTTCCTTGTCGGAAAAGGAGATCCCGGCCGGGCAGGCCAAGGAGCTTCGGGGCTCGATCATCCGGAATGCCGCCCTCGTGGAAGCCAATTGGAAGGCGATCGAGGCCCTTTTTGATTCGACTCCGGAGGCCTACGAAGGGCACGAAGTGCTTTCTCGGGCAAGAAAGGCCTATTACCTCAAGTCTTTCAAAACGCGGTTCGAGGAGGTTCTGCTCCCGCGATCCCGAGAATTACAAGACTAGCGTTCTTTGTGGCGTCGCTTCGAGGACTGTTTGGAAAAACCGAACACATCCTCAAAATTGCCTGAATCTTTGGCCTTTCCTTGAAGCGGGGGGGGCAGGGGATGGGGTGATTTTCTCATGGGCAAAAGCGAAGTCGTTCTTGAGCTCGAATACGTTACGGGCATCTTTCGCAAGGATTTCAACGACCAAGGCGTTTTTACGGTCGGTTTCCTTTGGTTGATGAGGACCCCGCCATACAAAAAATCGACGACGAGATTGCCGATCTCTACGCCGAATGCTTCCAGGAAAACAGTCACGGCGCGGCTCTTTGGTTCGACAAAAAGAAGGCCCATTCGATCAAAGGCCGTCTTCAGGCCTTAGCCGACCAGCTCAAGGCCGGCTTGACGCGATTAACGATGGCTCTTTCGTGGTGATTGACCACGTCAGCGAGGACATCGTAAGGATTTGAGAAATGAAATACTCAGACCCCGTATTCAAGCCCCCATGTCCTGTTCAAAGAAGCGTTCAAACTGTTCAAAAATGGCTGAACAGTTCGTGCCAAGCGACTAAACTGATTAGGCTTGTCCCGACCGAAATCGTTAGCATTCGTGCGGCTTTCTCGGTTTCGGCTGCCGTTATCCATTTTCGGAGCCTTTTGTTTCAGAGCCGTCTCCATTAGATGTGCGTGTCCTTTTCAACCTGATGCTTGGAATTCAGAGCTCAACCTTTTCTCTGCTTTTTCTTGCAAGCCTCGGTGACGGGGGCGACAATCAAAAAGCGGAAAAATGAAAGAAGAATTCTCCTTTAAAATCTATTACGCCGCCCTTTTCCTTGCGATGGAGGCGCTTTGGGATCCGAACAAGGAAGAAGAGATAAAGCAGAACACCCCACTTAACGAGACCCTGAGCGAGATGGATCCTTTCGAGACCTTTTTCCGCGGACTCTCGCCCGATCCGGCCTACGCTTACGATTATCGGCTGGGCTTTCGCCGGAGATTCCATTCCGATTGCTGCTCCCTGGAAAAAGGCTATTCGTACTCCCTTGTCTATCTAAGGACCCTCGATCTGATGGAGGGTCATCTCGACCCCGTCTTGGCTCTGATCCCCGACTGCGGGCATTTCCGGAAATACGTCGATGAGGCCCTGAAGAGCTAAGACTATCTCCTCGCGCGGACGGTCGGGGCGGTGGGACCTCTTTGGATAAAAGATGCCGGCCGAGCGAAAGTCAAGGCGGATAGGGAGAGGGACATGCTTCTTCTCCATGAGCGGTTGCGAAAGAGCCCAGGAGAAAGTCTTTCCGTCGTGACTTTCGACGGGGCCAAACTCGTGGTGGGATTCAGCGCCTTCCATACCGGCGGCAACGGCCTTGCAAAAGGAGATCCGGGATATGAGACCCTGTCCTTCCTCCTTTTCCGCATCATCAAAATGATTTCTGATCCCACTCGCAGTTACGAAGCGGGGGAGCTCTACGAATTCGATTACCTAACCTATCCTCTGAACATTGAATTCCTGGCCACGCGGAAGAACGGGGGAAACCCAAAATGATGAAGCCATTCAAAGAACAAATCGGGATGCCTGAACTCAGAGACTATTTCGACAAGAACCCGGACGGGCACATCTATGGCGAGTTCTCCAACGGGAACATCCTCGTCTTCGAAGCCGACACCTGGTATCAGGGCGACAACGACCTCGAGCCCGACGACCCGAAGTTCGAGGAGTTCGAGATCGGCATCTACCGTATCGTGAAGACGATCAGGGCTTCCGACCCTTATTACAAGCCCGGTGCCCTTTTTGAGATTAACTACCACACTTTTCCTACCAAGATCGTCTACGACTACAAAGGCTGAAAAGGAGAAGCGGCCGGTGGCGGATTGTCAAAAACGCTTTATGATGCTTCGAGTATCTAGGGAACGGTCTATCTTTTTCCGCTATCAAAATGGAAAATGATCCGTTAAAAATGCGCCTCGTATATAACAAAGGATCGTTCAATGCTTGAAGGACATTTAAAAGACTTAGTGGTCGTCGACAAGTATAATGGAGGCAGATAATATGGATACCGAAATTCTAAATCAAATGTTGTTAGACACAATCCCGGAGATCAAATCCGAGTTTTTGGATTTTGTTTCTTGGCAAGATTCGATGAAAACAAGCGAATACACCACTTATGGCTTTCTCTTCCTTCCGTTTTTCGTTCGCGCCGTTGAGCAAAAAAACAAAGATGCCATCGGCCGCTGCTCTGGCCTTGTCGAGAGACTCGCCAGCCTTGATGACCCCAAAGTTTCCGATTTTGTGTGGACTGGGATCGTTGAGGTTCTGAAAGACAACAACGAAGGAGTAGATGTCCGCCCCTCCCTCGGCCCCCTTGGGACCAAAACATGGGATGGCCTTCAATAGTTTCCACCTTCTTTTCTGTAAACGACTGAGTCGTTTTTTGGAAAGAACATCGAAATCTGATGGTCAATAACGGTGATTCATTTTTTCCTATTGCTAACGTTGAGTCCGAAATCGTTGATGCAAAAAGAAAAACCTCGATTATATCGAGGCTTTTTGATTTCTGGTCGGAACGGTGGGATTCGAACCCATGACCCCTACCACCCCAAGGTAGTGCACTACCAAGCTGTGCTACGTCCCGGCGGGTTAATTATAGACATTTCGGGATAATAATCTAGAGGCAAGAGACGTGCCTATTTGAAGGATGAAAAAGATGCCACGCTTTACGCGTGAGTATGCGCGTGACTTCCGTTATAATATCGGGGCGAATATGGACAATAGAAAATTCATTACAGTCAAAGGGGCTAGAGAAAACAACCTCAAAAACGTGGATGTGGTCATCCCAAAAGAGACGTTGACGGTTTTCACAGGGCTTTCCGGAAGCGGGAAATCCACTTTGGCTTTTGACACGATATACGCCGAAGGCCAAAGAAGATACGTCGAATCGCTGAGCCCATATGCAAGACAGTTCCTCGGTGGGGTCGATAAGCCTGACGTCGATAGCATCGAGGGCCTTTCGCCAGCCATATCAATAGATCAGAAAACGACTTCCCATAATCCCCGTTCGACGGTTGGGACGGTTACGGAGATCTATGATTTCCTTCGTTTGCTCTATGCGAGGGTCGGAGTCCCATATTGCCCAAATCACCATACGCCGATCGTCGCCTATTCGCCTGCGGCGATGTGCGATGGGATCCTCAAATACCAAGAAGGGACCAAAGTCCAGATTCTTTCGCCTATCGTCAAACACGAGAAAGGCACCCACAAAGACACGATTGAGAAAATCAAAAAACAGGGTTTTTCAAGAGTGAGGGTCGACGGAGAGTTCAAACTTCTTGAGGAGGTGGGGGAACTCGACAAAAACAAACGCCACAACATCGACATCGTCATCGATAGACTCATCATCAAACCAGAACTTCGTTCACGTGTTAGCGAGGACGTGGAACTGGCCCTTGACTGGGGGCATGGCGAGCTTTTGATTTACAAAGAAGACGGCGAGAAGCTTCTTTCGAGCAATCATACCTGCCCCGAATGCGGTTTTTCCGTCCCTAAACTCGAGCCTCGTCTCTTCTCATTCAACGCCCCGTTAGGCTATTGCCCAGACTGCAAAGGACTTGGCATCTCCCGAAGCGTCGCCATTGACTTATTGGTCCCTGACGAGAATAAAACCATCAATCAAGGCGCCATCCGTTACTACAAGAACACCGTCGGAAGCGCCAACCTTGAGTGGCAGGAATTCTGTGTCTTGATGGATAGTTACCATATCCCTTATGACGTTCCTTGGAAGGATCTTTCCGAGAAAGACAAGAAGATCATCCTCTATGGTTCTGATAGGGAGATCAACCACGTTTTGACTTCCTCAAGCGGCAACCAAACCCATCGTCGGGGCCTCATTGAGGGCGTCAAAACGAAGATCGAGAGGCTTTATGCCAATTCGACCAGCAAATGGATGCTCCCATACTATGAGAGTTTCATGAGAGATGATATCTGCCATAGCTGCCATGGGGCGAGACTCAATGAGGCCGCCCTCTCGGTCAAGGTCAACGACCTTAACATCTATGAGGCGACGAAACTCACGATCGACAAGCTTTTGGCCTGGGTGAGCGATACCAAGACGAAACTGACTCCGAATGAGCTGACGATCGCCGATTTGATTCTTAAAGAAATCCATAACCGCGCCCAATTCCTAGTCGATGTCGGACTTGATTATCTGACCCTCGACCGTTTGGCCATGACCCTTTCGGGCGGAGAGGCCCAAAGAATCAGACTGGCCACCCAAATCGGCTCCCGCCTATCGGGCGTCCTTTATGTTCTTGATGAGCCATCGATCGGCCTCCATCAACGTGACAACGACAAACTCATCAAGACCCTCAAGGAGATGAGGGACTTAGGAAACACCCTCATAGTAGTGGAACATGACGAAGAGACGATGCGAAGCGCCGACTATTTGGTCGACATCGGCCCCGGGGCTGGCGTCCATGGCGGTAAAATCGTCGCCACCGGCAGCGTTGAGGACATCGAGAACTGCAAGGACTCGATAACGGGCGATTATCTTTCAGGCCGCAAATACATCGCGATACCTAAGAAACGAAATAAAGGCAACGGCAAGAAAATCACCATCAAAGGCGCCAAATGCCATAACCTCAAGAACATCGACGTGAGCTTCCCACTCGGGGAGCTGAGTGTCGTGACAGGCGTTTCCGGAAGCGGTAAGTCGTCTTTGGTCAACGAGACGCTCTATAAAGCGATTCAGAAGAAACTCAGCAAGGAAGAGACTTTCCCGGGCGAGTATTCCTCGATCAGCGGCCTCCAATACATCGACAAATGCGTCAACGTGACCCAGGAGCCGATCGGAAGGACCCCACGCAGCAACCCTGCCACCTATACCAAGCTCTTCGATGACATCAGAGCCCTTTTCGCCGAGACAACCGAGGCCAAAGAAAGAGGCTTCGACAAAGGAAGGTTCTCTTTCAACAACGTCGGTGGCAGATGCGAGAAATGCCAGGGGGCCGGAGTCGTCTATGTCCCGATGAATTTCTTGCCTGACGTCTATGTCAAATGCGATGAATGCGATGGCATGAGATACAACCAGGAAACCCTTTCCTGTTACTACAAAGAAAAGAATATCTATGACGTCTTGGAGATGAGAGTGGAAGAAGCCCTTCATTTCTTTGAGAACAGGCATGAGATCTATCGGAAGATCAAAACCCTATATGACGTTGGGTTAGGCTACATCAAGCTTGGGCAGCCGGCAACCACCCTTTCGGGAGGCGAGGCTCAAAGGGTCAAACTGGCCTATGAGTTACAAAAACGCCCGACTGGCAAGACCGTCTACATCCTCGATGAGCCGACCACGGGCCTTCATAGCGACGACGTCAAACGTCTCATCAAGGTTTTGCAGTCTCTCGTGGAGCATGGCGACACCGTGATTGTCATCGAGCACAACCTCGACATGATCAAAGTGGCCGACAACATCATCGACATCGGGCCGGAAGGCGGATATCGAGGCGGTCAGCTCATCGCCACCGGGACCCCAGAGGAGGTCTCGCTCGTGAAGGAAAGCTACACGGGCCAATACCTCAAGAAAGTCCTTCAAGAAGGAAAGGACAAAGGACAGGTCGAGTAGTAGGATATCTCTATGGCAACAGCATTATTGATAATAGGTTTACTTTCGTTAATCGGCGGGGGCGTTTTGTTCATCTACACCCTCAAGAAATTCGTCCATGACCCGACTCTCGACAAACTCGACAAGCCGAATCTCATAAAGATCTTGTCGGGCGTTCTTCTTTTGTCCATTGGCGTTTGCCTCTTGGTCGGGGCTTTGTTCAGCTACGACGAGAGCTGGTATCTGAAAACCGTTTATGACAGCGGCCTTTTTGAGGGTGATAGCATCAACTATGTCTCGAATATCTCGATGTCCCTCGTCGGCTCGTTCTTCTTCGCCTTGTCTTTCTCGTTCTTATGGGGCGCCTTTTATCTTTTCTTCTACAAGAGCAAACTCGACAAAGATCAAAAGAGCCTGATCAAGAAAGTCCTCATCTGGTCGATTCCTCTAGCCTTCGTGGCCTTCCTTCTTTTCATGGAGGGTCTCGCTCCATACTTGTCCTATCCATTAGTGAGCGGCTTCCATTTCGGCAAGGAGTGGGGCTGGGATTACACCTATACCTCGCATAATGACGGCAACGTCCATATCGCTTGGTATGGCGTCATCATCCTCTTCGGCGTCTTGGTGTCCTATTGGGTTTGCGACCACGCTTTCTATAAGGAATTCCATAAACACGGCATCCTCGACACCTTGGTCTTGATTGCCTTCCCAGCTGGCATCATCGGGGCGAGGATTTGGTATGTGGTCGGCAACTGGAACCTTGAGTTCGCCAATAACGACTTCAAATACGTCTTCTACATCTGGGATGGCGGCCTCACGATACTCGGAGGGGCTTTTGCAGGCGTTTTGGCAGGCTATCTCTTCATCAAACTCCGCAGAAAATACGTGAATCCGCGTTTTGCGATCGACGTCTGCGTCCCTTCGGTCCTCTTGGCCCAGGCCATCGGAAGGTGGGGCAACTTCTTCAACGTCGAGGTCTATGGGAAACAAGTTGCCTTGAGCGATGGCTGGAGCTGGCTCCCCAAATTCATCAGCATGCAGATGAACTGCGTGAACCACCAATCAATCGGCTTGGCGGCCGGGCAGATCAACGTTCCTTTGTATTTGGTCGAGAGCCTTCTATCGATAGCGGGTTATTTCATCATCGTCTATGGCGTCGGCAAAGGACTCAAGAAATACATCGTCAAGGGCGATTTGGCCGGCTGCTACTTCCTTTGGTATGGCATCGTGAGGCTCATCATGGAGCCGATGCGCAATTCCAACTTCAACATGGGCACCGACAACGCCTGGAGCATCTCCAACTCCATCGTCTATATCGCCATCGGCGTCGGGATCATCCTTTTCTTGCACCTGCATGATTATCTGCTTGGCAAAGAAAAGAAGGATTTCTTGCAGCCACTCTTTGCTTTCTTATTGGCCTTACCAGCCTGCTTCTTCCCGTTTATCAGAAGCCTTACCGCCAGCATCAGCGGCAGTTCGAGCCTTGGCAGCGTCGAAATCTTCTCAGGCTTTGACATCATCTTCAACCATTCCTCTTCTTTGCTCGTGGCCTATATCTTCATCTTGATAGGCACCTTCGCGGCCTTGGTTGAGCTGGGACTGGTCCTTCTACATAAGGACGCATATGGCAAATACTTCTCCTATGCCTCGATGGCCTTCCTCTTTTTAGGGGGCCTCATGTTCTTGCTTGGCAAGGACTGGACCGATTTAGGAAGCACTCTCACAGTCAATGGCACGACTTACAAGAACGTCGTCTATTCCCTTTCGTATGGTTTTGTTTTGACCTCCTTGGGGGCTTTCCTTTCCCTCTCGACTGGGCTTTCTTCCCTTTTAGCGAGACACGATGCCAAAAAAGCCCAATTGGAGCAAAGGGCCGATGTATAAGCTTTTCATCTTCGACATGGATGGCACGATCATCGACAGCGATCTGATGATCATCTTTTCCTGGGTTGAGGTCTATAAGAAATTCAAGCCGGATTATAAGCCGAGGATGAAAGACCTCGTGAGTTTTTCAGGACCGCCTCTATCCGAGAGCATACCCAAGGCCTTTCCGGAATTCGATCCTCACGTGATTGAGGATTACTACCTCAAGGTCTGCCCCAAGTACTACGAATCCACGATCGTGGCGATGCCATCTATCAAGGATGTCCTCGACAAAATCAGAAAAGACGGGGGTTTGACGGCCGTTAACACGAACAAAAGGAACTCTTTTGCCAAATACACCCTCAATCTTTTGGGCATGGAGAATCGTTTTGACTATATGGCAGCCGGTGGTGACGTTGAGAAACCGAAGCCCTCTCCTTTAGGTGTCTATAAAATCATGGAGGAGGCTGGTGTCAAGGACCCTCATGACGTCCTCTATATCGGAGACGGGGTCTATGACTTTATGACCGCCGAAAACGCCCACGTCGACATGATGATGGCCAACTTGAGGGGCTTATTGGTTCCTAGCGAGGTCAAACCGCGATATTATTTAGAGAGTTACGAAGACTTCTTTGAGGTGCTTGAACATGGAAAGTAAGGATGTCGTCATCATCGGGGCCGGGGCCGCTGGATTAAGCTGCGCTTTGTATTTGAAGCGGGCCGGCGTCTCTTTCATCATCCTTGAGAAAGGCGCCCCAGGCGGCAAACTCCTCACAATCCCTCATATCGACAACTACCCAGGACTCATGCCTCTTAGCGGCAGCGATTTGGCGATGGGCATCTATCAGAGCGCCCTCAACGCCGGGGTCGAGGTCAGCTATGGCGACGTGAGCAGCGTCCAGAAAAACGAACATGGCGATTTCATCGTCGACTCAGGAGACGAAAGCTACTTAGCCAAAGCCGTGGTGGTGGCGACTGGACTCAGTAACGTCCCTTCCATCAAAGGCGAGAAAGCTCTGATTGGGAAAGGCGTCTCTTATTGCGCGACCTGTGACGGGCCCTTATATAAA
Source organism: Caryophanales bacterium UBA4951 (assembly GCA_002397465.1). GTDB lineage: Bacteria > Bacillota_I > Bacilli_A > RFN20 > CAG-826 > UBA4951. The sequence continues at coordinate 32,054 of DHAP01000006.1, forward strand.
AACAAAGTCGGGGCCATCTATTCGACGGGGGATAGGGGATTAGAGGAAGCCAGCTATCTTTCTAACGTCCTGAAAGAAGTCTATGTTTTGACTCCGGATGATCAATATCAAGGGAGCGAGAGGCTCCTTGAGTCTTTGAAGAAGAAAGAAAACGTCATTTTCGTCAACTCCGCCAAGCTCACCGAGATCAAAGGCGAGGGCCATATATCCTCAATCGTCTATCAAGTCGGATCCAAAGAAAGCGAACTTCCTTTGGACGTCTTCTTCCCCTTATTGGGAGAAAAGAGCGCATCCTCGTTCCTTTCGCCTCTTAAGATCGAATTGAGCCATGGCTTCATCGACGTCGATTCCGGATGCGCTTCCTCAGTTAAGGGGCTCTACGCCGCCGGGGACATCGTGAACAAGAAACTCCGTCAGGTCGTGACCGCCTGCAGCGATGGGGCGATCGCCTCAAATTCGATAATCTCTTATTTAAGGGATAAAAAGAAGGAGGCGGGCCTATGATTAAACTTTTGATCGTGACGGGCGTCGCCGGGGCTGGCAAGACGACATTCGCGAGCGTTTGCGAGGAATTCGGTTATCACGTGATTGAGGAATTCCCGACTTCGATGGTCTCTTCGCTCCTTGAAGTCTTCAAGAAAGAACCTGACGTCTATGACAAAGTCGCCCTTTTCGTCAACATCTCCAAAGTCGTCGAGGCCACCAAATTAGCCAAGAGCGATCCTTTCTTCGACACGAGGGTGGTGGGGCTCGACTGCTCCATCGACGTCTTGATGAACCGTTTCCGCCTCACAAGGCACATCCACCCGCTTCAGCCGAAGGGCTATTCGCTTCCAGAGGCCCTCGACGCCGACATGAAGAAGATGCAGGAGACCCGAAGCGTCTATGACGTCTATATCGACACGACCTCGTTGACCGAGAAGGCCTTTAGAAGCAAGGCCGTCGCCGTCTTGGGCGAGGACAAGAACAAGACCCATATCATCTTCTCTTCGTTTGGATATAAATACGGGCTTCCCAGAGACGCGGAGGTCGTGATCGACGCCCGTTTCCTCATCAACCCTTACTGGGTCAAGGAACTCTGCCATCTGACTGGGCTTGATCAGCCTGTCATCGACTACATCGAGAAAGACGAGAGAACCAAGGATTTCATGAGCAAGCTCTATTCCCTCATGGACAGTTATTTGAAGAGAGCCGAGGAAGAAAACCGCACCTACATCGTGATCGACATCGGCTGCAGCGGCGGGCAGCACCGTTCCGTCTACGTGGCCCAGTCGCTTTATGAACGTTACAAAAACATCTATTCCTGCCAGATAATCCACCGGGAGCTTTCCCGCCACAACGAGGACGAGAAGGACTAGCATGAACGAGAAGCCCGTCTCTTTCGCCCAGGAAGTAAAAGAAGAATGCGCCCGCGCGGAAAGAAGCGATGAGTGCAAAAGAAGCCTTCTTTCTTCTTTCGTGAGGATAAACGGCTACCTTCGCCTTAACGGAAATAACCGCATCCTCGAGCTTTCCAGCGAGTCGGCCCTCATCGCCAAGACCATCTACCAATACGTCCATGACCTCTATGGCGTGAGCGCCCGTTTCGCTTACACTAGAAGCGCCGGCTTCTTGAAGAGGGTCGTTTACCATGTCCTGATCGACAACGCCCTCGACATCCTGAATGACCTCGGCGTGGATTTCTTCAGTTTCTCCCTCCCCAAGAACCTGTTGGTGAGCCCAGAACAGGAATCCTCATATCTAGCGGGGGCCTTCTTATGTTCCGGCTCGGTCAATGACCCCCATAGCAGCAACTACCATCTTGAGATCGCCCTCAGCAATGAGGAATACGCGAAATTCCTCTCCAAGGAATGGAACCACTTGGCCAAAAGCTCCTTCAACAGCAAGGTCATCCAAAGAAGGAAGCAGTATGTCGTCTATATCAAGCGGAGCGACGAGATCTCGAACTTCTTGATCTTACTAGGGGCCAAGGAAAGCTGCCTCCACTTCGAGAACGTCAGGGTCGACAGGGACTTCGCCAACATCGATAACCGCCTCAACAACCTCGACACCGCCAACTACATGAAGACGAGCAAGGCGGCTGACCGGCAGATCGAGGAGATCAACTATTTCCTCTCAACCATAGGATACGAAAAGATCGATAACCCCAAACTCAAGGCCTTGATGAAACTGAGATTGGCCCATCCTGACCTCTCGCTTGAGGAACTTGCGGGATTATTGAGCGAAGAGCTTGCGACCACCATCTCTAAATCCAACGTGAACCACTTGTTCCGTTACCTGCATGAGGAGTATATCAAAGCACACCATGGAAAACGCTAAAAGCCTAGACGTCATCGACCAACTCGGAAAAAGGGTCAATTATCTTAGAAAAGAGAGGCACCTCTCGCAGATGGAACTCGCCTTCGAGTGCGAGCTCACCAAGAGCTACATCTCCGATTTGGAGCGTGGCGAAAGAAACCCGACCCTCAAAGTCCTCAACAAAATCTCGGTGGGGCTAGGGGTCACCCTCGAAGAGCTCTTCAGGGGCATCGTCTCAATCGACTCCCTATAAAGCGGCCTTTTGTTTCCTTAAGGAAAGGGTTGTTAATGATATACCGGTAATTTCTAGCCGTCTCCCTTTATCTTTATTGAAAGTGTTTGTATAATCATCTTGCGGTTTATATAAGGAGGACATTCAAGAATGTCAATTAAACTAGCCATCAACGGATTCGGGCGCATCGGACGCCTTGCCTTCCGCAGAGCCTATGAGACAGGAAAAGGCGAATTCGAAGTCGTCGCCATCAACGACTTGGTCGACGCGAAGACTTTAGCTTATCTTCTCAAGTACGACACCACCCACAGAGGATGGGAACAGGATGAGATTTCCAGCGACGTCGAGAAAGACGAAGCCGGAAACTTCGTCAAGAACGACCTCATCTACAAGGGAAAAAGAATCCCAGTTCTTGGAAAGAAAGATCCGAAAGACCTCAAATGGGGCGAATTCGGAGTCGATATCGTCCTTGAGTGCACCGGCCGCTTAAAGAGCAAAGCCGATGGCCAAGTCCATCTCGACAACGGCGCCAAAGGCGTCATCATCTCCGCTCCATCGAGCGACAAAGAGATCCCGACATTCGTCTATGGCGTCAACACCAATAAGCTCACCCCGGACATGAAGATCATCTCCGGCGCCAGCTGCACTACCAACTGCTTGGCCCCAGTCATGAAAGTCCTTCTCGAGAACTTCGGCGTCAAAGGCGGCTTTATGACCACCGTCCACGCCTACACCAACGACCAGACCATCCTTGACCTCGCCAAAGGCAATTTGCGCCGTGGCCGCGCCGCCGCCGCGAACATCGTTCCGACGACCACCGGTGCCGCCAAAGCCATCAACCTCGTCATCCCTGAGCTCAAGGGCCGTCTTATGGGCGGAGCCATCCGTGTCCCAGTGACCGATGGATCCCTCGTCGACCTCTCGCTCCTTCTCAACAAGGATACGACCGTCGAAGAAGTCAATGCCGCCATGAAGAAAGCCTCCGAAGGCGAACTCAAGGGCGTTCTTGGATACACCGAAGACGAAATCGTCTCCAGCGACATCCTCGGCAACACCCATGGCTCGATCTTCGATGCCACTCAGACCATGATCTACAAGGATCCAGATGGAACCCAGTACGTCAAAGTCGTGAGCTGGTATGACAACGAGTACAGCTTCACCTGCCAATATGTCCGTCTTGCGGGCATCTATGGCAAGATCCTTGGCTGCAAATAATTAGCCTTATCTAGCTACTTAGGCCTCCGCCATTTGGCGGGGGCTTTTTGTTTATTTTGCAAAGAATTTAAGAAGTACTCACTAGTAAATATTAATATTGTAAA
>DHAP01000040.1 GCA_002397465.1 Caryophanales bacterium UBA4951
TCGTGTGCAAATAGGAACTTATATAAATATTTATCTTAGATTTTTGCATTGGCTTTGACTTTAGTTCGGGTTTCCTTTTCAATAACGAAAAAAAGTAGAAATCATCGGATAAACAACTGTCAGTAGAGAAAATTCAAAATTCTAGAGTGTTTTATTCCATTCTCTTAGGAAGCGCTTTCACTTAGATTAATGGGGCATGTTTGAGGAGTGACAGTCGTCAATACGCCATCCTCAACGGCAAATGGAATATAGGAGGAAATCATGAACAAGAAACTTATTCCAGCTGCGTTCTTACTCTCGATGGTGCTCGCATCATGCGGTGGCACATCGACCCCAAACAAGGAGAAAGCTCTCGTCTTCTTCAACCGTCAGCCTTCTGACCCGACCACTGGTGTTATCGATAGCACCACGATGGGATTCTCCGACAAGACATTCTACGTCGGATTCGACGCCGCTGCCGGCGGTGATGTCCAGGGCACGATGATCACCGACTACCTGAAAACAAAAACAATCGCCGAACTCGACAAAGACGGCGATGGCAAACTCGGATACGTCCTCTGCATTGGCGACGTTGGCCACAACGACTCCAAAGCCAGAACCAAAGGCATCCGTAAGGCCTTAGGAACCTTGAAGGATGATTCGACCGACCCAACCGTCAAGCAAGAAGGCTCAGTCGCCGTCAAAGATGGCACTCTCCCAGTCGTCGAACTTGCCGCTGCTGCCATGACCGGAAGCGACGGATCAACCTGGAACGCCGATAAGGCAAAGGAAACCGCCACATCCTGGATTTCATCTCTTGGAACCAAGATCAACATGTTCGTTTCCAACAACGACGGCATGGCCATGGGTTGCTTATCAACCACCAGCTATCCAACTGGAACCCCGATCTTCGGATATGACGCCAACGCCGACGCGGTCGCCGCTATCGGAACTGGCAAAATGACCGGAACCGTCTCCCAGAACGTCGATGCTCAGGCCGCCGGAACCCTCCAAGTCATCCGTAACATCTATGACGGAGCCACCGGATCCGACATCTACACCAAAGGCTTCACAACCGCTGACAGCTATGGCAACAAGATCAGCGCCTCTATGTCTTACATCAGCGCCAGCAAGGCCATCCTTGCCGCCAACAGCGCCGTCACTAAGGCAAACTGGGAAGACTACAAGGAAGGCAGCCGTGATGCCGGAATCAAAGACATCACCGCTTCCGCCAAGAAGATCAAGATCTGGATTGACCTCTACAACGGATCTGATAACTTCCTCAGCTCCTCATACAAACCAGCTCTTCAATACTATGCCGCCAAGATGAACATCACGATGAACTTGGTCAATGGCGACGGACAGTCTGAAAACTCCGTCTCCGACAACTTCGTCAACCTTGACAACTATGATGGCTATGCCGTCAACATGGTCAAGACCAACTCTGGCTCGCTCTACACTGGCAAGCTCGCCTAATTCTTGATTACTACACCACCGTCGGGGCTTCAAAACCCCGCGGTGGCTGTTGTTTTTCCAAATCATAGGGAGGAAGACACGTGGAAGAAAACGACTACATACTTCAGATAATCTCTCTTTCCAAGTCCTTCGGGAAAAACCAGGTTCTCCGGCATATTGACTTAAATGTCAAAAAAGGCACCGTGATGGGGCTCATGGGTGAGAACGGGGCTGGCAAGTCCACGATGATGAAATGCTTATTCGGCATTTACGCAAGGGACGAAGGGAAGATCATTCTAGACGGCAAACCGATTGAATTCAGCGGCCCGAAAGAGGCGCTCGAACATGGCGTGGCCATGGTCCATCAGGAATTGAATCAGTGCTTGCAAAGAAACGTCGTCGACAATTTGTTCTTGGGCCGATACATCACAAATGATTTGGGTGTCATCGACGAAAAAGAAATGCTGAAGAGATCCAAGGACCTCTTCAAATCCTTGAACATGGACGTCAATCCCAAGGTGAAAGTTGGGACTCTTTCTGTTTCTCAGAGACAGATGATCGAAATCGCCAAAGCCGTCTCCTATAACGCGAAGGTAATCGTGCTTGATGAGCCGACTTCCTCTCTTTCCGAAAAGGAAATCGCCAAGCTCTTCTCGATCGTCCGTGACCTCCGGGCCAAGGGCGTCTCGTTCGTCTACATCTCCCACAAAATGGATGAGGTGTTCGACATCTGCGATCAGGTCTCCGTCCTCCGTGACGGCCAGATGATCATGACCAAAGACGTCAAAGACACCAACATGAACGAATTGATCAAAGCCATGGTCGGCCGCTCGTTGGACAAGCGCTTCCCTGACGTTGACAACAAACCAGGCGAGACGATCTTGGAGGTCAAGGACCTCTCGACCGCCTATGCGCCATTCCTAAAGGACATCTCCTTCTCCGTCCGCAAGGGCGAGATCTTCGGCATCTATGGACTGGTCGGTGCCGGACGAAGCGAATTGCTAGAGACGATCTTCGGATTAAGGACCATCTCCAGCGGCTATATCCTCTATCAAGGAAAGAAGATGCGCTTCGCCAACGCGAGCGACGCCATGAAATACAACTTCGCCCTCATCACTGAGGAACGTAAGCTCAATGGCATGTTCGGCAAAGGCGACATCACCTTCAACACGACCATCAACAACCTTGATAAGTACAAGAGGCACGGTTATCTCAATGACAAAGTCATGGAGACGGCCGCCAAAAACGAGATCAAGCTCATGCATACCAAATGCTCGAGCTGCAACGATCTCATCACCGCCCTCTCCGGCGGCAATCAGCAGAAGGTCATCTTCGGAAAATGGATGGAGCGAAACCCTGACATCTTCCTTATGGATGAGCCGACCCGAGGCATCGACGTCGGAGCCAAATATGAGATCTACGAATTGATCATCAGAATGGCCAAAGAAGGCAAGACCATCATCATGGTCTCTTCCGAGATGCCAGAGATCTTGGGCGTCACCAATCGTATCGCCGTCATGAGCAACCACAGGATGGCTGGCATCGTCGACACGAAGGAAACGAATCAGGAAGAACTACTTAGGCTTTCAGCCAAGTATTTATAAAGAAAGGAACCAGTTATGGAGGAAACGAAAGTCATAACCGACCCGAAGAAAGCCGCTTCTACGAAGGAAATGGTTTCCCCGGTCGAAAGCGATCAAAAGATCGCCAGCTACGAATCCGAGCTTAACAACCTCAGAAAAGACGGATCTCTCAAGATCTATCAGCTCAAAGAGGAAATATACGATATCAAACGCAAGCAGATGATCGACGAGATCACCCGCCAAAAGATCATCGAGAGCGACAAAGAGGGAATCAAAGCCGCCAAAGAGATCAAAAAGACCAATGCGCCTGAAGTGAAGAACCTCGTCAAAGAGTCCGTCTCCTATACCAAGGATCTGTCGAAGACCTATGAAAAGGAGATGAAGGACAAGGGCACCGCACTCGTCGAAGCGGCTCTTCCTGGCCACAAAGAAAAATTGGCCTCGATCGAAAAGACCTATAAGGCCAATCTCGCTGAGCTAAAGGAGAAAAACAAAGCCAAAATCAATGCCTTCCAGGCTAATAAGCCTGCTCCATCCGAAGATAGCGAGAAGAGCAAATCCGAATTGAAGCAGTACAAGAAAGACTTGGAAAACCTCAAGAAGGAATGCGCTTCTGACGTCTCGTCCTTGAAAGTATCGTATCGCTCATCCTTAGCGGATGAGAACAACGCTTTCGACAAGATCAAGAAAACCAGGAAAGACATGATCTATGGCTCATATCTCTCCCGTTACAACAAAGTGAATGACATTCGCGCCGGGCACAATACGATTGCTGAGTCCGTTGAATACAAAGCCAAGAGTTACGCCTTTAACTTCAACTGGTCCAACTTCTTGCTCAACAACGCCCTCTATATCATCGTCATTCTCTTCTTCGTGACCTGCTTCATCATCTCTCCGATCGCCGGATCAGGGAACATCTTGACGGCATCGAACATCTTCGGCTTCTTAGAGACGGCTTCATCCCGTGTCTTCTTCGCCCTAGGCGTCGCCGGACTGATTGTCCTAGGAGGTACCGACCTTTCCATCGGTCGTATGATCGGCCTTGGCACTCTCTGCGTCGGGTTCCTTCTCCATGACGGCGACGTTCCGGCCCGACTGTTCGGGGTTGTCATCAATTTCGATAGTATGAACTTTGGACTCCGTGTCTTCCTAGCTCTCGCATTATCAATCTGTGCGACCACCTTGTTCTCGTTCATCGCCGGCTTCTTCTCCGCCAAATTCAAGATGCACCCATTCATCACGACCCTTTCGACCATGATGATCATGTATGGCATTATGTACGTCGCGACCGATGGCGTTCCGACTGGCAACCCAGACGCCAACGGCATCAATCAGACGATACTTGGACGTCTGCCGGGCGGCTTCCCTAAATACGTCATCTACGCGGTGATTGCCATCGCGGTGGTGTGGTTCATCTGGAACAAGACGAAGTTCGGCAAGAACATGTTCGCCGTCGGCGGCAACGCCGAGGCGGCCTCCGTCTCCGGCATCAGCTACTTCAAAGTCACCTTAGGCGTCTTCATCATGGCTGGCGTCCTCTATGGCTTCGGCACCTTCTTCTATGGATTCTATTCCAACCCAGCCGCCAACACCGGTTACGGATTCGAGCTTGACGCCATCGCCTCGTGCGTTGTCGGCGGCATCTCCTTCTTCGGTGGCATCGGCAAGGTCAAAGGCGCCGTCATCGGCTGCTTGATCTTCGCTGGTCTCTCCTATGTTCTCACCATCATGGGCGTCAGCTCCTACTGGCAGTTCGTCATCAAAGGCATCATTCTCATGAGCGCCGTCGCCCTTGACTCCTTGAAATATCTCAAGAAGAAATAAACATTTGCTTTCGACCGGGCTTGGTTACCCTATGACCAAGCCTTTTTTTGTGCAAAAAAAAGATGGGCGAGGGAGCCCATCTTGGCGATATGTTATTTACTTATGGAAGGGTTTCTTCCTATCGACCTGCTCGAGTTTTTCGATGCCGTCGAAGAAGTCGCCGTATCCTGAATCCTTATTAAGGGAGATGATGTTGTAGCCAAAGCCAAAGAGGACATATCCCTTCATGTCGATGCGGGAGTCATAGATCTCCTTCTCTTTTTCTTTCTGGCCTTTTCCGATTCCGAACATCGAGCCCCATTTGGCTGATGATGAGCGGTTGGAGGCGGCTTCATCGGACTCTTTGATTATTTTGCGGGCGCCCTTGGAAGCGAGGATCGAGATAGCCCCGTCCGCGCCAGAGGACAATAAGAGGTCAGCTTCGCCATCGAACATGGCATCAGGCGAGATGGGTCCTCTGTATTTCTTATTGGGGCGCATCTCCTCATCGAACGATGACAAGACTGGATCATCTGCGCCTTCCAAAGACAATAACCCGATCGTGGGCTCGTCCTTGCCAACGACGTTGATGAGATAGTCGTTTCCATAGTCCAAGTATGCCCTAAGGTTCTCGGCGTTCTTCTTGAAGTAGCCGGAGGCCTCGATCAAGAAAGTCTCTTTTCCGTCTTTCTTGTCTTTATAAGATAAGCCGAAGCAGGGGTTCAATGATTTCTCGAATGTCTTTGTGGCGGCGGCTAATAGGTCCTTCCGCTTGGCAAAAGACAACAAGCCGGCGTATGAGCCTTTATTTAGCTCCGACAAAGCGGACTCGGTGGTGGAGAGGCTCTCTTCCACCTCAACCGTCTTGATGCCTTCAATCCCTTCGAGGACCGGAAGGTCGCTGGAGCGTCCGAATACCAAAAGAGAGTATTGGCTGTTCTTATGCATATAGACCTTAAACGACAAGAGGACGGACGTCTTGCTCGTCAGGTCATCCGGGAGATCGACGATAATGGTTTTCATGGCTCTATCTTATGATAAAAAACGGAAATATTCATTAGTTCGGATGACGAAGCGATAAGTGAAGAGATTACTCATGGTTTAGTGGGGGATTTTCACACTATTGGGACGAAAAAGAAAATCCATCGTTCACGTTTCCTGTTTCTCTAGTAAAATAGACGAGATGTCAGAAATAGGGCAAGAGAGCACTTTTGAGAAAGCCAAAAGGCAGGATCAGGAAAGCCGCAAAAGCTTTGATGGTGTCAAAACCATTGGAGTGAAGGTTTCTTTAAGCCAAGACAAAAGCCTCAAATCCCTTTATTACCCAGGGAAAGGCGGGCTCATCCTCGATATCCATGGCGGCGGTTTCTGCTTTAAGAGCGTCCTCGACAACGATGTCTATTGCTCATACTTAAATAAGCTGACGGGATACACGGTTCTCAACCTGGATTTTACTTCGTCATATATTGCCCCCTATCCGAGGCAACGCGATGACATCTTGGTCGAGACCTCGTCTTTTTATTCCTCGCATCCGGAGATGATGGGGCTGCCTTTGACCATCGTCGGTCATTCCTCAGGTGGGAACCTCGCCGCTTCGTTAACGATTGATTTCCCTTATCCCATCAGCGCCCTTCTCCTCAATTACCCATTCCTTGATTTGGCAAAGGACCCTGCGAATAGGCCCGTCATCGAGAACGCTTTCCCGGATTTCCTCTTAAACGATTGGATCAATATGTATGCCCCCGACAAAACCAAAAGGACAAATCCTTTGGTGTCCCCTCTATATATAGGTAAGGACGAGGCCAAGTTCTTCCCGCCTACCTGCATAACCATCGCCAAAAATTGCCGTCTACAGGAAGACGGACGCGCCTTTTTCGATTTGCTCCAGAACGCTAAAGTGCCTTCGAAGCTGTTCGAGATCGACGATAGGCATGGCTTCATCGAGAGGAACATGCGTAACCTCTTCACGTCGCCCGATGACGAAGAAGTGAAAAAAGCCAAGTTCGTGAGCGATGAATGCTTCACTTGGCTTTCCAATAATCTAAGGAAATGAGGGTGTTTTATGGATTCATTAGAAGAGTTGAAGGAAAAGATCAACCAGTTCGTCAAAGACCGGGATTGGGACCAGTTCCATTCTCCGGCCAACATCGCTAAGTCCATCTCCATCGAAAGCGGTGAGCTTCTTGAATGCTTTCAGTGGGATGAGGAGCATTTCGACAAAGAGGCCGTATGCGAAGAACTCGCGGACGTCCTTAATTACTGCGTCCAGATGGGCATTGCCTTAGACGTCGACCTCAAGGACATCGTCCTCAAGAAGATGGAAAAGAACGCGAAGAAATACCCGGTCGAAAAGTGCAAGGGCAACGCGACTAAATACGACAAACTGAAATAGTTTTCTTTTAATAGTTTGAATTATTGGCGTGGCTTCGATCAAGCCGGTCTTTGAAGACCTGTCCGATGATGACCGGGACCCCTAAAAGAATAAGGAACCACATGTTCCAATTGTGAAGATCGAGGCTGACCTCCAAATAGATGGAGATGATGGCCGTAATGGTGACAGTGAGGGATAGAGGAAGGCTCCAGGCCTTCTTTCCCCATTTTCGATTGGCGATCACCAAAGCCAAGAAAGAAGCGGGGACGGCCCAAACAAAAGCCATCCAGGAATTCCAGTCTCTTGGGAAAAGGATGAAGCCGGCGAAAAAAATGCTGGCCAAAGTCCAAATGAAGACAACGGCCAAGCAAGTGAGGACAATGCGATTGACCCTTTCGGCCTCCGGATCGTGCATTCCCTCCTCTTTTAAGGAAGCGTCGCTTTCTTCATGGGTCAGATAATCGATGGTGACGCCATAAAAGTCCGCGAGTTCTTGAAGTGTGTTGACGTCGGGTATGGCTTCCCCATGCTCCCACTTGGAGATGGATTTGTCGCTATAGGAGAATTTTTCGGCTAATTCGCCTTGTGTGAGCCCCCGGGCTTTGCGTAGCTCGGCGAGGTTGTGGGCGATTGTTGATGATAAGTCTTTCATGCCCATTAAGAATAGGCTATACGGGGCTTTAGGGCAAATGTAACAAAAAACAGCTCGCAAATCCACGTCTACCATCAAGGTCATATTAATTATCCCAAAATAAGGAAAAAATAAGGAAAAAATAAGGAAATTATTCTAGGGATGACCGGTCATGAAATAGAGTCAAAAAAAACGCCCCGTTGCGGGCGTTATTCTATCTATCCTAAATTAGCGATTTGAATTAAGGCTGTCGTCTTCGTCGCTGAAGATAGGATTGCTGGACTTTGCGAGCTTGGCTAGAACTTCACCATAGGTGTCGTTGACCGTTTCGTCCTTAGCAGACTCGTCTTTGCGATTTGCTCTGTTGAACATGTTGGTAATCCTCCTTTTTTGTTCTCATCAAGGGCATTGACTTCTGTCCTTGGACTATCACTATAGGGTGGTTTTTTAGCCCATCAAGCGGTATTTGGTTGTAAGTGTTTTCAGTAAGCGTTTTCAGTAAGCCCTTTCACAAAAACACACGATAAAACCTAATCTTTTTTAGGCGATTACGAAAACGCTTTCAGGGTTTTATTGGATGTTTCGCCTCTCTTTTCAAAGCGTTTTCATCGTTCTTGGTAGGGGTAAATAGCCTCTTATAAGTGGTATCCTTTTAGCATGAAACTTTTGGCTTTCGACATTGATCAGACCTTGATAGACGACACTTTCGATGAAAACGGGGATTGGGTTGTCTTCCCGGAAGTCATCGACGCGCTCAATACCTTATTAATTAAAGGGAACGCGGTCTTGTTCGCTTCCGGACGTCCTTATTCAGGCATCAAAATCTTCATGGACCGCTTAATGCCATCGAATAATGTTTATGCCGCCAGCAGCAACGGGGCCGCCTTGTTCACGAGAGATGGAAGGATTCTTTCTTCTCACTACATCCCGTTTTGCTCACTGGACGAGATGATTGCCTGCTTCCCTGATCATCCTAACTACACTTATATGGTTTATTTCCAGGACAACGTCCTCGGATATAAAGGAAAACTGAATTTTGCCCCGATTGAGGCTAAGTCGAACAACATGAAGATGGTGGATCTTAACATTACGGAGGTCAAAGGCGATTGCCCAGTCGAAAAAACCTTCATGAACCTCGGGAACGAGAACTCTTCGACCATCATTGCTCCGAAAGAGATGAGGGAGAAATATGAGGCCTTCGCGAGCGGGGCCAACTTCTATGAGTTCATCCACAAAGGGGTCTCAAAGGCCTCTTCAGCCAGGGAGCTGGCGGCGTTGCTTCATATAGACCACGACGACATCTACGGTTTCGGCGATGGCGAGAATGATTATGAGCTAGTCAGGGACTTCCATGGAACTGCTTTGTCCAACTCCATCAAGAAGGTTCAGGACGTCGCCGAATACGTCTCAACCTCCGTCAAAGAAAGAGGGGCCGTCAAAGCCCTCAAAGAGAAGTGGCATCTCATCTGAAACTCCATATGTGTGGATTTCTATTTTCAGTGTAGAATATGCCTAGGAGGTACATCAAAAAGATAATTATTTATGTACAGTGAGGAAACAAAATCCTCGAACTTAGCGAAATTCCTAGGAATTTACGACTATGTGTTCTTGGATACGTGTTCCTTGATGGAAGATTCATTCCCAGCGTTCATGGATGTCTTAACGGCATCACGTGAGTATTGGAAGGACGGATTTGAAGTCATTGTCAAAGGCGAGTGCGTCAAAGAGTTAAAAAAACATTTGAAGAGCAAAGAGAGCGTAGAAGCTCGAATCGAAGCCAAGCGCGCCTTGAAGATTCTCCGCCACGATAGGTGGCACAAGAGAATCCTTACTATCACCAAATCCAACAAAAACTACGGATTTGCCGACAATGCCATATTCACTGAAGTCTCCAGTCTCAGGATTCAGAAAAAAGTTCTGATCATCACGCAGGACAAAACCCTAGCCTCAGATTTAAGAAAGCTCAACAGACTCGATTCTCAGCGTGGCCGCTTCTTAGCGGTCTACCGCTTGAATCAAACCGGTGAGCTCGAGGAAAATCCAGGCGAAAACGGTTCTTATTCATCAAGAAATTTCGCGGGAAACAACAAGTATTCCCAAAATAGCAGCTATTCGAAACTGGCTCGTCAGCCTTCTTTTAAGGAAACTAAAAAGAGCTACGACGAACCCAAGAAAGAAGAGATCAAGGTCGAAAAGAGCCCTCTGGTGGCCGCTGACGAAAGGCTTTGTGCCAATCTGTCGCAGCCTAACTATCCTCTCGATAGGAAATTAGGGGACATCGAAGCTCAGATCGTTTCTTTAAACGCTCTCTCAGCTGAAGAGAGAAGCAAGCTCTCCTTGGCCTATACCTTGGAGCAGTTAAAAGACGAGAAAGCCAAACTTCTTAACAAGGGCGCCAAAGCCCCTGAGAAGAAAGCTCAGGCCATCTCGGCTCCGAAAGCGGTGGTCCCAGCTTTAGCTAAGCCACAGCCCATCGTCAAAAAAGAAGAAAAGCCAGTTCAGGCCAAGCCGACTAAAAAGTCTTGGTATGAATATGGTTCCACCATTCAAGAGGCCCTTGTGAAGGCCGGCGCTCACGAAAGCATCATCTTCCGGGATTCGTCGGTTCCCTATTTCGCAATGGTCCACGGCCCTTATGACGTCACCGAACAAGACCTTGATGCCTTGGCTTCTTCTTGCCCAGTTTTAAAACCGGGTGAGAGCAAGAGCCTTCCGTTAAAGGGCTTGATCGCCAACATCGAGAAGACCGATAAGGACTACAAGTGCTCTTTGTCGATCCCTGTAGTTGAGAAAGCCGCGCCTATCGCGCCGGTCATCTCGAAGCCAGTCGAAAAACAAGAAGCCGCCAGTAAGCCAGCCCCAGTTAAAGAATCTCCAAAAGAGGTCAAGCCTGCGGAAAAGCTAGCTGAAGACAAGCCCGCCCCAGTTAAAAAGAGCAAGCGCGTCACAAAAAAGAAGGAGCCAGTCGAAGAGGTCAAAGCCCCCGAGACCAAGGCGCCCGAAAAAGCCAAACGTGCCAAAAGCAAGAAATCCGAGGAGAAAAAAGTGATCGAAAAAGTTAACGAACCCAAGAAGGCCGCTAAGTCCAGCGTGACCGCGCCTGATGAGTTTACGGCCGTCCCAGCCGGAGTTACCTTAGTGGTGGGGGTTCCCACCAACGAGGGCAAGCGTGGCTATATCGAAAGAAAAGCCCGCCGCGAAGCCAACCCCGAAGTCCGGATCGTCAAAAACCCTGACGCCAAACACCAACAGCCTCAAGCTTCAATTAAGAAGAAAGAGGCCAAACCGGCCAAAGCCGTCCAGAAGAAGCCGTCAAAGTCTACCTTCAGCATGGATGAGATCGTCAAAGAGGACAAAAACCTCAATGCCAAGATCAACAATCCGAACTATCCGAAGGAAAACAAGATCGCTGACTTGAAGGCCCAAGAAGCCAAGGTCAAGACGCTCAGCGCCGATGAACAGAAAGACCTCTTCTTCAACCTCAACAAGATAACGGACAAGCTTAACAAGCTGAAGTAGTGTTTAGCCAAACCAGAGAGCGTAAAAAGCTTTCTGGTTTTTTGCTGTCCTTAATCGTTAACCCCTGTTTGGATCATGCCCACTTATTTATA
This sequence comes from Caryophanales bacterium UBA4951, assembly GCA_002397465.1. Lineage (GTDB taxonomy): Bacteria > Bacillota_I > Bacilli_A > RFN20 > CAG-826 > UBA4951. Next base: position 11,434 of record DHAP01000040.1, read on the forward strand.
AATAATGTATGCGCTCGCGCGCACGCGAGAGAATTAGTGAGTAAAATGACACAAGAAACGAACCATGGAAATGCCTTGTTTTGGTAGTGGGGCCGAAAATGAAAGAAGTTTCAGCCCTAAAAAGGCACTTTTTTGTTGGTTTTTGGTCAAAAACGGCCACTTTTGAGAGCCAGAAAACGCAATAAAAACGAGATTTTACACAATTTTCATGTTTTTTGATCCTAACGAAAAGATTAGAAAACATCGATTAAAAAATTAAATAGTAAAAATGTAACCGCTTAGAATTTTGAGGCTCCGAAAATAAGAATTGACAATAATTAGGCTCCACCGATAATGTTCCTATTCCTTATGGGAAAACTATAAAAAAGGAGGAAATTCTATTATGAAGAAGAGAAATCTTCTAGTAGTTACGGCAGCCGCTTGCTTGGCTGGTGCCGTATTGGCCGGATGTGGATCCGACGCAGGCGAAGCGACATACACTTATGTTGATGCCCTTAGCTCATCGCCAAGCACTTGGAACGTTCACACTTGGAAGGAAACCACAGAAAGCATCATTTTCGGCTATACCGAGATGGGCCTTTATGACTTCAAGTTGGGCGACAACAACAAGGGATACAAAATCGTTCCTGAGATGGCCAGCGGCTATCCAGTCGACGATTCTTCGAATGTCACCCCTGAAGAAGTCGAAAAGTATGGCATGACCGGCGCCACCGATAGCGAAGGCAACGTCACAGCCGGCAGCAAATGGTTGATCAACCTCAACGAGAGTGCTGTTTGGGAAGATGGCACTGCCATCAATGCCGATACTTATATCGATTCTATGGATCGCTTCCTTGATCCGAGCATGGCCAACTATCGTGCCTCTTCTTGGTATGATGGCGACGTCGTCTTGGGCAACGCCCAGGCCCGTTATGAATCCGGACGTGAGCTCTACACTTGGGTTGGCAACGCCGATAGCGTCACCCCGACCTCAGAAGACGTCTTCGCTTCCGCCTTCGATTATGGCTCATCGAAGTTCATCAAGTATTCTCTCTATACTCTTTATAAGAACTACGGCGTTGGCGCCGGCGCTCCTGAAGTTGAAAACCTCTTCAACGACACCGCTACCTGGGGAACTTCGGCCGAGCCGAAGTATGTCGACCTTTCAACCAACTCCGACGCTTTGCAAGTTTACGCCACGGCTTGGACCTACATGTTGGTCAACGCCTTCGGATGCGACCCGGCTACCTGCAAAGTCAACGCCACCCTCGATGGCAACGAATATGACGATGTCAATGACGTCTACTCCGCCATCTACTTCGGATTGACCCAATACGCCGCTCCGACCGAGGCCTTCGAGAACGTCGGCATTAAGAAAGTCAGCGAGTATCAGATCGCTCTCTATCTCCAGAGACCATGCTCATTGTTCAACCTTGAGCAGCAGCTCTCCGGCAACTGGATTGTCAAGACCGACATCTACGATGCCAACAAGAGCACCGTCGGAACCTTGACCGCCACGACCTATGCGACCTCTTTGGACAAATATATGTCCTATGGCCCATACAAACTCACAGTCTTCACCGCCGATAAGGAAGTGAAGGTTGAGAAGAACGAGAAGTGGTACGGCTACACCGATGGCAACCACGAAGGCGAATACACCGTCACCGCCATCGATATGCCAGTCGTCGCTAGCGCCGATACTACGCTCCTTATGTTCGAAAAAGGACAGCTTGACGGTATCTCATTAAGATCGCAGGACATGAAGAAATACGGAACTTCTCCACACCTCATGTACACTCCGCAGTCCTACTCCGATAAGATCGCCCTTAACTCCTCATTCGACAAATTGGCCAAGAACCAAGAGGGAACTGGAACCAACAAGACCATTCTCAGCAACGTCAAATTCCGTCAGGCTCTCAGCTGGGCCCTCGACAGAACGACCTTCGTTCAGACCCAGACCGCTGGTTCCACACCAGCCTTAGGCGTCATCAACGATATGTACGTCGCCGATGTCGATTCTGGTATTCTCTACCGTGATACCGATGCCGGTAAGCGTGTCGTCAGCGACATCTACGGCGATTCCGAAGACGGATTCAACCTCGCCAAGGCCAAACAGCTCATCACTGAAGCCTGCGAGGAAGAAAACGCCAGCACCAAGACTGGACACTACAGCACTGGTGACAGCGTCGATCTCAAGTTCGTCGTCTACAACGAAGACTGGAGAACCGCCATTCAGAACCACATCGATGACTTCACCGATGCCACTGTTGGCACACCGCTCGAAGGCAAGTTCAATGTGACCATCTCGATCACCACCAACAACCAGGATGAAATCATCGCCGGCAACGCCGAGCTTTGCATGGACATCTGGGGCGGCGCTCAGATGAACCCATACGGCATTCCTGATACTTGGATCGCTGCTGACAACCGTACCTGCTACGGCTACTCACCAGACTCCGAGACCATCGAAATCGATGTCAATGGCGATGGAACCATCAACAAAGACACCGAAATCAAGTCCAACACCGACTGGTACAACGCTCTTAACAACGGCGAATACTCCGCTGCCAAAGAGAGCGACTACAAAGTTCGCTGCTTGATCCTCTCCTATCTTGAGGAATACATGCTATCGAACCAGTACTTCATCGCCGTTCGTGCCCGTAACTCCGTCAGCATGGATTCGTTCCGTGTTCAAGAGGGAACCGATTCTTACCAGGCCTTGGTTGGCTATGGCGGAATCCGCAGCATGAAGCTTACTCAGTCTGATGCTCAGTGGGCCGAGACCATTGCCAATGGCCTTGACTACACCAAGTAATCCGATCTAAGGCTTATTCCTAAAAGCATGGGGGTCTGCTCGCAAGAGCGGGCTCCCATGCTTTATGGGCTTTACTAGGCGTTATCTAATTCAAATTAGACCATCCGAAATGTATAATTATTCATCTATGCATAACTGATGTATGGAAAAGAGGTAAAAACAATCATATGAACTCTATGGGCAAATACATCCTTAAGCGTCTACTCCTGATGGTTTTTACCGCCGCTATCATCATGACGATGCTCTTCATCTTCGTTAAGTTATTGCCTGACCCGATCACAGCCGTCCCTGGCAGCGATTCCTACAAATCGGAATATGCCTGGAGGACGTCATTAGGCTATTACGAACCGCTCCTCGTCCAATATGGGATCTACCTCAAGAACCTCTTCACGACCGGTAGCTTCGGAGTCGGCTTCAAAATGTATCGCTTCCAGAGTGTCACGGACGTCTTCTTCAGCAAGATGGCCCCGACCATGTACGTCAACTTCTTCTCCCTCCTCCTCGCCATTCCTTTGGGATTAGGATTCGGAATCTTCGCCGCCTTAAAGAAAAACAAATGGCAAGACCAAGTCATCTCGGTTCTCGTCATGATAGCAATCTCCGTCCCAAGCTTCGTTTACGCCTTCTTGCTCCAGTATCTCCTCTGCTATATGGGAGATTTGCCTCTCGTGGTCAGTAACGCCACGACATTCGCGCAACTATTCACCTGGACCTCATTTAGGTCCTACATCGCCCCAATCCTCTGTTTGTCGTTAGGTACAATTGCTGGATTGACGAGATTTACCCGCGCCGAGTTAACCGAAGTCCTCACCAGCGACTTCATGCTTTTGGCCCGCGCCAAAGGCTTGACCAGAGGCCAGGCAACGACCAGGCATGCCTTAAGAAACGCCATGGTTCCTATTTTCCCGATGATCATGGGCGAGTTCATCTCCATCATCGGCGGCTCACTCATCATCGAGCAATTCTTCTCGATACCGGGCGTCGGAGCCCTTTACCTCGCTTCCATAAACGAAGTTGACTATAACTTCTTTATGTTCTTGTCGATGTTCTACGTCGTCATCGGCCTTCTCAGTGGCTTGGTCATCGACCTTAGCTACGGAGTCGTTGACCCACGTATCAGAATGGGGGCCAAATAAAATGGATAAGCAAAACTCTATGAACAAAGAAAATGAAATCGTCCTCAGCAAGGACGAAGCCCAATTTGTCCAGGCTGACGAAGTCCTCACCGATACGAAGTTCGAGACCAAACAGATTTCTTTCATCCATGATGCTTTCCGCCGCTTCGCCCAGAACAAGGGCAGCGTCATCGCCGGCATCATCATCATGTTCCTTTTGACTTTCTCGATCGTCACCCCGTTCTTCTCGGGACACGATGGCAAGACAACCGAGGAATATTATGCCTACTGCGCCCCAAAGAACGTCCTTTTCGAGGGGACTGGTTTCTGGGATGGCACCGAAGTCTCGGACATGCCGATCCAAGAGTTTGTCATGAACTATGAGAGCAACCGTGTCGTCTCCGTCGAAAAGAAAGACAAAAACGAGACCAACCTCAACTCTTATTACACAGTCCGTCGCGACACCTACATCAAAGGCTATGCCTACAAGTCGTTCCAAGAGAGCGAATTCGACGAAATCGTCGCCTATGACGCCAAACAGACCGACGATAAAGACAAGATTCTTGCTCCGCTTGTCGATTATTCAACCTATGTCGACGCGGCTTTCCCGGGCACCGATGCCGCTTCTTCGACCCTTAGGAAGAACATCAAGAACGTCTATCTTCAGAACGCCTACATCTCTTATCAGATAACCTCTAAGAGCCAGCCGGTTTATAACTATGACAACACCGGTGACGTCATCATCGACGAAACCACCCACGCCGTCTCTCTTAACTACATCTACAAGACCGACACCGAAGGCAATTACGTCTATTACACAAAATCCGGCGATGCTGGAGCCTATTCTTATTCCTGCCGTGTCAATTTCGACAACTATTACGTCTTCGTCAACGGGGAAGCCCCGCTTTATGTCCTCGGATCAGATAACCTCGGCCGTGACATCATGACCCGTCTCGCCTTAGGCGGACGTCTATCGTTATTGCTCGGCATCGTCGTCTCGGCCATCAACTTCATCATCGGCGCCATCTATGGTGCCATCGAAGGATATTATGGCGGCAAGGTCGACCTTGTCATGGAACGTATCAGCGAGATTCTCTCTGAGGTTCCGACGACCATCATCTTCGTTTTGTTCAACTGGTATCTGAAGGACAAGATCCCGACTATTTGGCTTCTCTTCTTCGCCTTCATCTTCGTGGGGTGGCTCGGTACGGCCTCCACGGTCCGAATGCAATTCTACCGATTCAAGAATCAAGAGTATGTCTTGGCGGCCCGAACTTTGGGCGCCAAAGACTCAAGGCTTATCGTGAAGCACATCTTCCCGAACGCCTTGGGCACCGTCGTCACTTCCTCGGTCCTTATGATTCCAGGCGTCATCTTCTCGGAGTCCAGTTTGACTTACTTGAAGATCATCGATTTGGCTTCCGCCGGCATCACCTCCATCGGCACGATGCTTTCGGATGGCAAGTCCAGCTTCCCAGCCTATCCTAACCTGATTATCTGGCCAGCTTTGTTTATTTCATTATTGATGATTTGCTTCAACGTGTTCGGCAACGGCTTACGCGATGCCTTTAACCCGACACTACGAGGATCGGAGGAATAGTTATGGAAGAATCAAAGATACTCGATTGCCGAAATCTCCGTATATCCTTCCGCACCCTTAACGGAACCGTCAAAGCCGTCCGTGGCATCGACTTCCAGCTTTACAGGGGCAAGACCCTTGCCATCGTCGGCGAGTCTGGCTCTGGCAAGTCCGTCACTTCCAAGGCCGTCATGGGCATTTTGGCTCCTAACAAGATCGTCGAGGAAGGCGAAATCCTCTATGGCGACAAAGACCTCCTTCAAATCTCCGAGGAAGAGTTCTGCAAGCTTCGTGGATCAAAGATATCCATGATCTTCCAGGATCCTTTAAGCTCCTTGAACCCGATCAAAAAGGTCGGCATCCAGATCACCGAGAGCATGAAGCTCAAAAGAGCCTCAGCCCGCAAAGAAGCCAAGTACAATTTCAAATACAGCAAGAAGATTTATGACGATTTCATCGCCAAACATCCTGATTGTGGCTATAGCAGCAAAGATCTCGACCAAGTGGTGGAGATGTATAAGAACAAGAACTCCTCGGAAGAGGCTTTCAAGCTTTCCAAGTTCGACCGTATCACCAACGATAACGTCATCTCTTATGAGAAGACCATCTTGGCGACCGTGAACGAAGCCAAGAAGCAAAAACTCTCTGAGCAGATGGCGGCCTATAAGAGCAAGCGTGCCATTAAGCATGAAGAGCTCCAAAAGGCTCTCGATTCCGCGAATGAGAAGATCGCCGAGACCCATACCGACTACACGAAGTATGACCTCACCTCTTTGAACAAACTCACCGAGAAGATCTTCGCCGAGTATTACAAAGACCTCTTAAAGCGTTACCAGGAGAACTCCAAGAAACTTGAGGAGACATTCTCCAAGTTCGCTTCTCTTGATGGCGATGAGTTCATCAATGCCGTCAAAGCCAACATCAAGGACATGAATGGCTATGTTTTAGCTTGCCAGAATGACCTCGCCCTTGAGAAAGATGAGCTGATTTACACTTTCGGCGTCTCGATCAAACACCTTGTGAAGGATTACTACCTCCGCAAGAAAGACGAACTCAAGAAAGAGAAGACCGCCGAGAAGAACAAGAAGAAGGAAGCCGCTGGCAAATCCACCGACCTCACCGCCAAGCAAAAAGCCTGGGCCAGCGAGATCAACACCGCCAGCTGCACCAAAGTCGAGAAGATCAAAAACCAAATCGCCTCCGTCATCGACGCTTTGAAGACTGACTACGTCAAGAACCTCACCGAAGCGATGGAAGAGAAGAACACCAAGAAGAACGCCGAGGCTTACGTCAAGGCTTTCACCGATGGCATCGTCACTTACTCCCACCCGGTCAACAATGAGGAAATCATCGAAAGAGCCATCAACATCCTCGGACTCGTCGGCATCCCAGAACCTCAGAAGCGTATCAAGCAATATCCTTTCGAGTTCTCAGGAGGCATGAGACAGAGAATCGTCATCGCCATCGCCTTAAGCTCCAATCCGGAGATTCTTATCTGCGATGAGCCGACGACCGCTTTGGACGTCACCATCCAGGCTCAGATCCTTGAGCTTATCAATGACCTCAAGAAGAAACTCAACCTCTCAATCATCTTCATCACCCATAACCTAGGCGTCGTCGCCAACATGGCCGATGACATCGCCGTCATGTACGCCGGCAAGATCGTCGAATATGGCACCGTCGACGAGATCTTCTATGAGCCGAAGCACCCATACACCTGGGCTTTGCTTGCCTCCATGCCTGACCTCGAGACCAAAACCAAACTCGATGCGATTCCGGGCGCACCTCCGAACATGATCATCCCTCCGAAGGGTGACGCGTTCGCCGCGAGAAACAAATACGCCATGAAGATCGACTTTGAGAAGGAGCCACCTCACTTTTACGTGTCTCCGACCCATTGGGCCGCCACCTGGCTTTTGGCCAAAGGCGCACCGAAGGTCGAACCTCCGACCATCGTCACCGAGCGTATCAACCGCATGAAGAAGCTTAATGCGGAAGCTAATAAGGAGAAGGAGTGAACTTATGAGCGAAACCAAGAAAAAAGCTGCTTCTCCCAAAAAGAAGATCAGCAAACCCCTTCCCAAGAAGACCCCAGCCATAAAAGGGACCACCAAAAAAGTCGTCAAGGCCCCAGAGGCTCCGATTGAGAAGAAAGATGAAGCCGTCAAACCAGCAGTTACGCCAGTCGTTTCAGCCGCTGACGATGGGATATCCGATGAGGTCATCCTTTCCGTCCGCCACCTGAAGCAGTTCTTCCGTTTCGGCACTGGCATCTACAAATACAACAAAGCCGTCCACGATGTCTCTTTCGACATCCATCGCGGCGAGGTCTTAGGGCTTGTCGGAGAGTCGGGATGTGGCAAGACCACGACCGGCCGCTCCATCATCAAGCTTTATGACATCACCTCCGGATCCGTCTATTTCGAGGGTGAGCGCATTTCGGCCGGAACCCGTTGGAACGAGAAGGAAATCAAGTTCAAACGCAAGAAGGCCGCCGCCAAGATCAAAGAGCTCCAAGGCGAAAAAGCCGAAGAGATTGAGGCTTTGCTGCCTAAAGACCCGTCTTACGACGAGGAGAAGGCCCACATCGCCAACAAATACGACCCGTTGATCAAACAGGTCAAAGACGAACTTGAGGCTGTCGTGTCTCTTCAAAGAAAAGAGATCGCCTTAGCCAAACACGACGACAAATACTGCAACAAAGACTACGCCAAACAAAAAGTGGCGGAGGTCAATGCCAAATACTCTTCCTTACGTCGTTCCTTGAAGAAAGACACCTCTCTTAATGAGGGCTGCTACGAGGAATTCTCGAGCATCATCGAGAAATACCGCAAGAAGAAACTCGCTTATTCCGCTTCTTTTGAGGCGGAGTCCGCCAAGCTCAAGCTCGAGCAGGACGCCTTGCTTTCGGAAGCCAAAGCCTATTTGGCGAGCTCAACGCATTCCAAGGACGAGAAGTACGCTTTCGTCGAAAAACTCCTCGGCTTCGTGGAGACGGCCAACAAGAGCATCGACACCTCGAAGATCGATGACGTCGACGAGAGGAAATACTCCAAACTCGACAAGTCATACCGTGGGCTTGTGAGCGCCCTTCCTTTCGATGTCGACAAAGCCAGCTTCGGCTCGACCAAAGACATCATCAGCCATTATATCATCGAGCGCCGTTTGGCCTCCAATGAGAAGATCACCTCGCGCATGCAGATGATATTCCAGGACCCGATCGCCTCCCTTGACCCTCGTATGACCGTCAAAGAGATCATCGCCGAGGGACTTAGGATCCGCGGCGTGAAAGACAAAGACTACATCGACGAAAAGGTTCAGGCCGTCCTCAAAGAGGTCGGTTTGCTCCCTGAGCACGCCTCACGTTACCCTCACGAGTTCTCTGGCGGCCAGCGTCAGCGTATCGGCATCGCACGCGCTCTCATCATGGATCCGGATCTCATCATCGCCGACGAGCCAATCTCGGCTCTCGACGTTTCGATTCAGGCCCAGATCATCAACCTTTTGAACGATTTAAGAAGAGAAAGGCACCTTACCATCCTCTTCATCGCCCATGACCTTTCAGTCGTCAAATACTTCTGCTCGAGAATCGCCGTCATGTACTTTGGCAACCTCGTTGAGCTTGCCAGCAGCGACGAGCTCTTCAAACATCCTCTCCACCCATACACAGTCTCGCTTCTTTCGGCCATCCCTCTTCCGGACCCTCACTATGAGAAGAACCGCAAGAGAATCGACTACAACCCGATGAGAGACCATGACTACTCCGTCGAAAAGCCTTCCTTCAGGGAGGTTGTGCCCGGACACTTCGTCCGTTGCAGCGACAGCGAGTTCGCCAAATACCTAGAGTTAGAGAAGAAATAGTCACCATGACCGAGGAAATCCAGGAAAAGAAAGAACCGATAGAGGAAAAACGAACACTCAACAGCTACATCATTGAGTACGTCGTCGTCTTCCTCCTCGTTTCGCTTACCTGCGTTGGCCTCGGTTTTCTTGACGTCTATTCCAGGGGCGTCGATTATGAGACGAAAACCATGATGGTCTACGCGGATGCCCTAGGCGCCGGCGGGGCCTTCTGCCTTTGCTTCTGGGCCCTTTTGTGGGTCTCGTCCGAAGGGGCTTTCGACATGATTGTCTACGGGGTCAGAAAACTTTTTAACGTTGTTTTCCAAGGCCACGCGGCCAAGAGCAATCTCCCAAAGACGTATTACGATTACGTCACGGAGAGAAGAGGCAAGAAAAAGAACCGTCTTTACTCGCTTTTGTTCATCAGCCTCGTCTACTTCATCATCGGTTTGGTCCTTTCGATTCTTTCGATAACCTGACCTTTTGGTTTCTGGGGCAAAATTTCAATTGAAATTGTTTGCTCGACTTATATAGTTAGCGCATACGCTAAAGGAGCTCATTTATGAAAAAAGCAGTCAAATTCATGGTACCGATGCTCGGCTTATTGGCCCTCACCGGTTGTGTCTCCACATCTTCCAGCCAAGATGGGACATCTTCAATTGTCAACCCGACCAGCAGCGTCACTTCGACGGGCGAGACCGTCGCTGATGGCATCAGCTTCACCGACAACATCGGCTCATACACGGTCGGCGAGACCTTCAATTCGATCTTCGACCTTACCGTCAGCATCCATTACAGCGATGGCACTACACGTGATGTGAGCGCCAAGCCAGCCTATTACAAGACAATCGTCAAAAACTCATCCGGCGAGACCGTGGACACCTCGAAACCTTTCGAGAGTGCCGGAACCTACAGCATGCAGGTCTATTACAAGAGCAACAGCGCCATCGTCTCTGAGGCCAAGAACTTCACCGTCAGCGCCGTTTTGACCAACACGGTTTCAACCAAGACCGATGCGACCGCCTCGTTTAACTACTGCGACGTCGAGAACAGCTCATTGAGCAACCTTTCCTTCCCAACCAGCGGAAACGTCAACACCTTGGTCCTCCCGATCGAGATCTCGGATTACCCATTCTCCAGAACCGGACACGGCACCAAATACCGCGAGGCTTTGGATGCGACCTTCAACGGCGACGGAGCCACCGACACCGGATATTGGGAATCAGTCAGCAGCTATTACAAGAAATCCTCGATGGGCAAGCTCAATTTCGACTTCACCATTGCCGAAACCTATGAATCTGGGATGACCGCAAGCGATGTCAATGACCTTGGCAACGAATCAACCGCCTCCCTCACGATGATTGAGAACGCCCTTGCCAACTACACCAGCATCCACGGCGCCGGTTCCTTAAAGAAATACGATAACGACGGCGATGGCTACATCGATGGCTTATGGGCCGTCTATAGCGCGCCTGACTATAGTTCGAACTCCACGATCGGGGCTTTGTCCAACAAAGGCATCTTCTGGGCCTTCTGCACCGACACCACCAAGAACCAGCCAAACGTCGATAACCCGACCCTCCATTCCTATGGGTGGGCCAGCCAGACTTTCATGAACGAAGCGGTGGCCGCCTCCGATGGCGTCGATGCCCACACCTTCATCCACGAGACTGGACACTTGCTCTCGCTTCCTGACTATTACTCCTATGACATCTCCAGCTCCTCTTCGAGCGGATGCCAAGGCGGCTTAGCCATGATGGATCTTAACATCGGAGACCAAGACGCTTTCTCCAAGATGGCCTTAGGATGGGCTGACCCATACGTAGTCACCGAAGACTGCGTCATCACCATCAACCCCAACGAGTCCACCGGCGATTGCATCTTGCTTGCCGAAAACTGGAACGGGACCGCGTTCGACGAGTACATGCTCTTCGACCTTCAGACCCCGACTGGCTTAAATTCGCTCGATTCCTCCAAGGCTTACAACTCACGTCCGCTTTACTACAACAAAGCCGGCGTCAGAGCCTATCACGTCGACGCCAGACTTGGCGAGCTGATGCATTTATACAAAGGCGAACTTGACGTTACCAAGGAATCGACCTATTGGGTCACCGACGACGAAGATGACTATTATGTTTCCGATGATGACGTGAAGGCCCTTAATGCCCAAGGATCGCTCCCGAGGCTATCCACCGACAAGAGCGTCTCCGTCGACACGAGAACCCCAGGCTACTCGGTCATCAACGCCAACTGCGCTTCGAGAGCCTCCATCTCCCAAGAGCCATACACCAAGAACCGTCTCTTGACCTTGGTCACCCGTGACAACGTCAACTGCGAGACCGATCTCAAATACGGCTCAGCCGATTCCTTGTTCCAAGCCGGCGATTCCTGGGATTTAGCCCGTAAAGGCGGCAAATACTTCACGACCAATGCCATGCACTTCAACAATGGCGACGATCTCAACTGGGTCGTGACCGTTCTGAGCGTCAGCGACACCTCTGCCACCCTCCAGTTCAGAAAGTATTAATCTCTGAGCTTTTGATCCTAACTGAAACTAAGCGATTCCATCGTCTCTCTGGAGCGGTGGGACCGCTTTTTTTGAGGCTCTGTTCACGCCATTCTTTGCATAAGTCGAGAATCGAGAATACACTATTGTTTCTCTTGTATCCAAGAGAACGGCCTCGATTGCGGTTTATATGGTTGGAGGTTATCAGAATATGAAAAACAAACTTAAAAACTCCTAGGTGCACGTA
>DHAP01000036.1 GCA_002397465.1 Caryophanales bacterium UBA4951
TAAAAGAAAAACCGCCATATTCTTGCCAAAGCGATGTTTGGTGAAGAGGCAGTTTCCCCAGATAAGACTTCCTTAGAGCGTTCCTGGACGCAATCATCGGAAGTATGTGGGAGCGAAATAGGGAACTCAAAGGTCAACCCTTTGTGTGCCTAACGCTCTCTAGCTATTAGTATAATAGTTTTTTATTAATGCGCAACTATCATGCGATTTTCAGCCTGCTATCGGGCTTTTTCTATCAAAAATAGAGTTTTTACGCCTTTTTTACAGCCTAATTTGCCGTAGATAATCGCTTATAAGTCCATAAACTTCAGGGCCTATCAGAACGTTACTTTTGATAGGCGATGCTTTGGATGAATTCCTTCTCATCGAGCGGAGGATAGAAGTACTTGCCCATAAGAAGAGAGACCATGAGGTGTTCTGCAACCTCTTTCTCTTCTTTCGTCTCGATGCCGGTGCAGGTGATATAGAAGCCATCACGTAAGGCGCTCGCGACGAAACGGGAGAACGATGAGTACTCGCTGGCGTTGTTGACGACCCTCGAGATAAGGCTCTTCTCAGTTCGGAGATGGGCTATCCCAAGGTCTTTAAGATCCTCAATCGAGACGTTGTCGGGGTTGATGCCCTCGCTCTCCCAGACGATGCCGAGTTCCTTGAGATCGGACATGGCTTTCTTGATCTCGGGGCGGTTGTCCTTGAGGGAGCCGTTTTTGACGACGAAATGGATATAGCCCTTTGAGAGATGGTATTTGTCATAGAAGTCATGGACCTTATGGACGAAATCCTCTTCTTTTAATGAAGCGTCGCTCAAGAAGATCGAGAAGTAATGCAATGAGCTCTTGGAGAAATAGGCTTCGCCATAATCCTCTAAGAGGTTGCCTAGGCTCCACAAAGATCCCATGTCGAGTTTGCCCATGAGGCCTTTTTTGGCAGCTTGGCTGAAGAGCTCGTTGGTGGGGATTCTGTCGCCCTCATCGCCATATAGACGGGCCAAGATATCGCAGGAAAGAAGTTTTCCGGTGACTGGCTCCACCGCTGGTTGGATGGCGATTGGCATGACGTCTCTAGCCAGAGTCTTGCCAAGAAGGTCATCGACGTATTCATCACGCAAGGCTTTTCTCATCCTGTTGTCGCTCACGGCGCTTAGATAGCCGGCGCCCATCTTCTCGGAACGGTCAAGTTCGCCTCTGATCAAGCTATAGGCCTCACGGACGCTCGTGGATTCGCCTGGATAAGAGATGGCGGAGAAGGCATATTCCGGATAAAGCTTGACGTATTGGTACTCAAGCGGCCCTTCCAAAACGGCGGATAATTCCTCCACGAAACCATTGATGTCTTTCTTTGGATAGCCGCGTAGCAAGAAGAGGAGCTCAAAGTCGCTGTAGCGATACAAAAGTCCGCCATATCCGGCATCCTGGATGTTCTTGACGAGCATCGACATGATGGAGTTGATGTCGGCCCCTTGGGCCTTCTTCAAAAGGTCGTCCCTATCAAGCAGCCTGACGGCCAATAAATACCCGTTCTCGTTTCCTTTGAGGCTTCTTGAGAAAGCGAGGGCAAAGGCCTCTTTGTTCTTGATGAGCAAGACCGGGTCGAGGAAACGGCTCTCGGCAATCGCGTTCTCTTTGCGGTTTTCCTCGATGATGATTGAGCTCTTGTCTTTGCTGGATGTGTGGTTAGGAAGAAGCGAGAGGAAGCATTCCTGCTCGGATATTTCTTTGATGTGGGTCTTCTCAAGCCCATGGAACAAAGGGCAATGAGGGCAAACCTCGTCGCTGCCTCTTAAGGCCACGTGGCAAAGATCGCCGAGCTTGGCCTTGGGGAAGGCCTTCCTCAAGTTCTCTGATAAATAGGATAAACGATAGGTCGAACGGTTGATGGTGTAGATGAACTTGCCGCTTCTCTCGTTCGAGGCCTCCAAAAGGCCATAGGCGGCATTGGACAAGAGCCTCTCTTGAAGCGAGGATAAGTATGATGACGTCAAGGCGCTATAACGCTCAAGCCCTTCACGCTCAAGCATCGTGAGACCGCCTTTGCTCCTCGGGTTGGTGAAGTAGATGAAGCCACGCTTCTCGCCTTCGTAAGAGATTGGGTAGAAGAAGAAAGACATGACTTTGAGGTTGAGCAAGCTCGCGGCCAAATCGCTTGGCAGCTCTGAAATATCCCGGCAGAAGAAGGATAGTTCCTTCTCCGTCACCTCGAAATATGGCTCGATGTAACGCTCAGCGATGAAGTTGCCGAGTTTGGAGAAAGAAGCCTCGTAGTTCTCCTTGCCATCTTCGAAGAGGACCTCGTACCCGCCGTTTTCCTTTTGATAGGAAAGTAATCCATAGGATTCGAACCCCGTCTCCGAGGCAACCCATGAGGCGAATTTCTTGATGATGGCAAGACCTTCGGAGAACTTCTTGGCTTTTTGGAAGCTAACCTCGAAATTCTCGACGCTTGAAAGATAGATGATTCGCTTGCTGCTCTCAGTCAAAACGACGTGAGGATAGTGAACGTCGGTAATCTCCAAACGAAGGGAGACGCCATCGCTCTTTTCAAGTTCGTTGTGAGCTTCCTTGATCAAGGATGAAAGGGAGACGTAAGGATAGACAACGCCGCCGATTTTGCAATAAGCGATCGCGCTGGAATCAGTCTCGGAGGCGGCGTTGAGGAACTTATATGATGAGACGAACCTCTCGGCTTGTAATCTCAAAGAAATGAAGGAGTCGATGGAGTATAGATAAACGGCATAAGTCGAGTCATCGTAGATCCCGATGAGATTCTTTGGGAAGGCCTCTCTGATGCCATCGTATAAAGCTCTCATGACATGGGATTCGGAAGGGTTTTTGGCAACTGACCTGAATAAAAGAAGCGCGCTTCTGAAAGAGGTGTTCCTCTGAATGAGCTGCGAGAGGATCTTCTCAAAATCATGAAGTGAGAAAATCTCGCCGTAATCGATTCTTTTTTGGGTGTCGACATCGCTCAGTTTCATCTCATAGGCGAGGTGGAAACTGCCATAGGTTGACAAGGTGAAGTTCAAATCGTCCTGGAATTTGTCGAGCGATGGCGAGATGTGGCGGTTGGTGATGAGTTTGACGTCGCCCCTTGAGAAATCCTCAAGTTGGTTCTCCATCTCTTTGAGCGAAAGGTCGCTGGCCTTGCCATAACGGTGAAGGACGACGAGGCCCATCACGATGAAGAGGGCGATCAAGACGGAGACGATGCCAAAGCCGATCCAGAAAACGACCATCTTGCCGAGGCTGTAGGCCAAAGGAAGCAAAACGACAAGTAAGAAAAAGACTTCGAGAGCAATGCCGAAAACCGGCCAAAGGGCCTTGATGATGGCTTTTTCGCTGACGCCGAATTTGTAGGGCTTTCTCTCTTTTTTCATCTTTCTTTGCTTAGGAGGATCCTAGCCACGATCTGTCCGATCGTCGGCATGACCTCCAAGCCCTTTCTGAGGTAATTGAGTCTCTCGTCTTCTTTGCCGACGCGGCAGGCGATGGACTTGACCGTCAAAAGAGAAACCTGCCCTATCTCGCATGATAAGGCGATCCCTGCGCTCACGTTGTCATAGGCCATAAGCCCCTCTTCGGAAAGGAATCTCTCCCCTACCAGTTTCTCAAGAGGGCCTTGGGTGTTGATGAATTCGTTCCCTGAAAGAAGGAAGCCACGCTGGATGTAACGGTCGCTTAAGGAATAGGCTGAGTGCTCAGTCTCCTCGTTGAGGGCGGTGTCGCTCACGAAATACGGGCTGCAGCCTGGTATCTGGCCATAAAGGTATTTGCCTTTCTTGGTGAAGTTGACATCTGCGAAATAATAACGTTCGGCCACGAAGATGTCCCCTTGCCGGAGCGAAGGCGAGAATGAGACGGCGAGTCCGACGTTGATGACAAGATAGGGACGATAACGCTCGATGATGACCGCGCTGACGAGCTCTGAAAGATAATTGCTCTCCCCTGTCACCGCCAAAATGACCTCCTCGTTGGAAAGGGTCCCGATGTTGGCTTCGATGTTGCCATATATCTTTGTTTTGGTGGTTACGTTCATCCTCGAGACGAAATAGAGAATCTCGTCTTGGGTGCTGGCTAAGATGGCGATCATTGCTTTTTCTCCTCTTTCAAGACGACTTTGTTATTGCTGAGGAAACGAACATAGTCGAACCCCGACAAAGGCTTTGAATAATAATATCCCTGAATGTTGTCGAGTTTCATGGAACTTAGCAAACTCACCTGTTTCTTGCTCTCGACACCCTCGGCCACGCTTTCCATGTTGAGGGCATGTCCAAGATCGATGACCATCTTGACCAAGGATCTCGAACGGGGGTTGATCTCGACGTCATCGATGAAGGATTTATCGATTTTCAGGGTGTTGAAAGGAATCCTCTTCAAGGATGAGAAGGATGAATAGCCGACGCCGAAGTCATCGATGGCGGTCCTGAAGCCGATCTCCTGGAGTTTTCTGATGATGTCGGCGATGTAGATGGAGTCTTTGGCGGCGATTGACTCGGTGAGCTCTATCTCAATATAAGATGGATCGACGTCATATTCCTTGATGGTTTTCTTGAAGAAGTCCAAAAGGCCTGGTACGTAGACGGTCTTACGCGAAAGGTTGACGGAAGTGATGAGACACGGGGTCCCGTTCTTCTTCCATTCCTGGAAGCTCTTGCAGACATGCCTGAAGACATAGTAGTCGACGTCGGTGATGTTGCCGCTGCTCTCGGCAAAAGGGATGAACTGGCTAGGCGGCAACAGTCCTCTTGTCGGATGGTGCCATCTGATAAGTGATTCCGACCCGTAATAGCCTTTTCTCTTCAAAGAGTATTTAGGCTGGAAGAAGAGTTCAAATTCCTCGTTTGCCAAGGCTTTCTCAAGTTCGGCCGCGAGCTCCCTTTGCTCCTCAACGTGGGTGACCATCGTCTCGTCAAAGAGGATGACATCGTCATTTAAGCGGCCGTTTGCGGTGAATTTCTCCGCAAAAACCGCCTTTTTAAGGGCATCTGCCGGTTTATCGCCTTTTTGGATCTTGTAGACGCCGATGAGTATTTTGCAGCTAGGCATCGAAGCGCTGCTCTTGAGGGCGGCCAAGACGTCATCATTCAGTTTTTTCAGCTCATCCTGAAAGGACTCGATGCGGTCGCTTTCCTTGTAGATGAAGAAACCGTCGAGCATGTTGAAGGCGTATGAGCAACGAGGGTCGCTTGAGAACCTGTTGGAGATGCAGTTAAGGACCGTCTCATCGATCTCGCGGACGACGTTCGCGCCATATAGATTAAGGATGTCGCTATGGATGTCACGGATGCTGACCGCGGCCACAAGCCCGTTCGTCCTTTTCTTTCTCATCCTCGGGGCCATGACTTCTTTTAGCCTCGTTTCCGTGTAAATGAAATGCTCGTTTGTGAAGCTCTCGGTGGAGCTCTTTCTTTCTTCGACCAATTTCTCACGTTGGCTCGATAGATAGGTGATGATCATCACGACGGCGAACAGGGTGCAGGACACCACGAAATAAATGGTCGAAAGGTTCCTCGTCGAAGTTGAGAAAACGTCCGGCAAGAGGAACAAGAGAATCGCATAGACGATGAGCAAAAAGGCGGCCACAAGAAAGATGATCAGGACAATGTTGATTCGCTGAAGTCTCTCTTTTTTCACTTTTTGCCCTTTCTGAGTTCCTTTTTGAGCCTCTTCTTTTCTTCTTCCTTGGTCTTTTCGAGCTCTTCTTTCATCTCGAGCTTGTAACGGGCCTTCTCGCTGTACTTATAAACAGCCGCCTCGTCATTGAGGTCAATCCCGGCTTTTACGAGTTCATCCTTAACGGCTTGATCCTGGGCTTTTTGGTTCTTACGCCCCTCCGTCAATAACTCAACGCCCGAGATTCCGGCGATCAAAAACAAAGGAATCAGGACGGCGACTGGCATGAACCAGGTCTGCATGGTGAGATTGAGGAATGACCCTAGTGAATCACTATGCCACTGGACTGTCCCTATATAATATTCCGAATGGACGATGTTGTATGGCTCGTGAGCGGTTGCCGAATCGCCCCAGTAAGAAGTGTTTTTGTTGTCGCCATAGCAATAGAAGATCGGATTCCCATCGGCGTCCGTATCGATTCCTCCGACCCTATGGGTGACCACCGCATTCGTCGGGGTCGCATAGGCGGTCTCGACGTCATAGAAGGTGATGACATCATTGATTTGAACGTCGCTTAAGTTCTCTTTTTTGATGACGATGCCAGTCCCAACTGGAAGAGAGTCAGGGTTATCCCCTACCATGGAGTCAGTGGAAACCCTTAAAAAGGAGTATCCGAATATCGAGGAGACCCCGTAATTGTTCTTCGAGGAGATGGTCATCATGACCTGACAGAAAAGCAAAAAGACGATCAGGACGCTGAGGACGACAGTGAAAATGCGGCTGATGATCTTCTTCATGCTTTTTCACCTCCGACGCGGATGTCGCTGATCTTGAGATTCTCTTCTTTCTCAATTGGCGATATTTTCTTGTTCGCGGCTTTTCTTTCGGCAGAATCAGCCTTTTTGATGTCGTTTTCTTTGTCTTTCGAAGCGAGCATCTTGATTCTCTTCCTCTGCTGGTCGAGAAGCTTTCTTTCCTTTTTGATGGCTTCTCTCTCAAGGGCCTTTTTCTTCTCTTCTTCCTTCTTGAGGTCTTCTAAAAGAAGCTTCTTGGCCTCCAAGGCGACTTTCTTTTCCCAGTCGGCAAGTTCCTTGAGTCTGGCTTTGCGGATCCTAGCGTTCTCGTTGGCCTCGAAAATCTCCTGGGCCCTTCTTCTTTCTTCCTCGTGTTCTCTGATGCGTTCGATCTTCTGGTCGTTGTCCCAGTCCTCGCTCTTGTCCTTTTCGGCTTGCTCTTTGATTTCAGTTGGTGTCTTAAGACGTTTCTTTTCTTCGTCGGCTTTCTTAAGGGCCGGGAATTCCTGGTAGGCGAATTTTCTATCAAGGAAGCTCTCGTCTTCCAAAGAAAGTTTGATCTTCGGGACGATTTCGTGGCTTCTGCTCGTAGCCGGGTCAAGCTCATTCATCTCGATGAGAGAATTGTCGCATGATAAAAGGGAGGCCAAGACCAATGAGTAGACCTCATCGAAGTATTCCTGGTTGAATTCCTTGTTGGACTCGTTGACGTTATAGACGACGCCCAAACGGTTGTACTTGTCCAAAAAGCACCAAAGTTTGTAGGCGGCCCGATAATCAGGGTTCTTGGTGAGAAGGTTAGTCATGGCGATCGGGTTATGGACTGGCCTGAAGCCAGACATGTTCTTCATGAAGTGGCTGGTGACGTAGTATTGAAGAATCGACCTGATCTTCTCGATTCTTTCGAGCAGCTCGTCGTTTTTATCTTTGTTGCCGTTGTCATCGCTCGGCCTGGATAGCTTCAAATGGGAGTCATATTCATATTCGACCTCGCCGAGTTTGGTCACGCAGTGAATGGCCATGACCTCGGTGTTTTTGGTGTCCATGTGCTCTTTGATGTAGTTATAACGTCTCTCGACGAACTCCACGAGTTTGACGATGAGGGTGGCAACGAAGCGGTTCTCGTAAATCTGGAAGTCTTCCTCGGTGTGGACCGAAAGGATCTTCTCTGGCTCGATGTCGCCATTGGAATGGACTTTCTTGATGAATTGGGTGTGGGAGGCAAGATGGGCGATGGAGGCCGGAGTCACCCTTTTGGCAAGGGCCGCCAAAACGACCTCCCCCTGCTCCTTGATAAAGTTACGGGGGTTATTGACGATTTTGTCGAGTTTTGGGAAGGCCTCTTCGAAGGCTAAGACCCAGGTTTCGTCATAGAGTTTCGACTCCTGACGCGATTTTTGGAAGACGTAGTTCTCGCTGGCGGACCGAACCTCTTTTTCCAAGGAGCAAAAGAGAGGACTCTTGCTGAGGGAGTCCAGCTTCTTCATGGTGCTCTTGTGGAGCTTTTGAAATTCGGTTTTCTTTTTCATGTTTTAGGCGTTCATCTTCAAGAAGTACTTGATCTTGTCGCGCGACATCGGGAACTCGTTCTTGCCGAAGAGCTTGCTGAGCAAGTGATCAAGATCCATAAGCTCCTGCTTCAAGAACGAAAGATTGAAGGTCTCAAACTTCTTCAAGACCTTGGTGGTGAAGACGTAATCGATGGCGTCATATTCGGTGCCGCCGCAGGCGACGTAGCAAGGCACGAAGTTCTTCATCTGCTTCATGATACGGTTACCAAACGCGATGTGGAAATTGGCGATGACGAAGTTATCAAGGGTGTCAAATTTCTTAAGCGTGGCCGCGGAAATCGGGTTGGCAGCCTTCGCTTCGCCGAAGAGTTTCTCCAAGTAGGAGGCCGGCATGGACAAAGGCTCTGTGAAGGGAGCATCGAAGGCGATGCCCTTATTTCCGAAGAACAAGGACATGGCACGGTCATAAACCTTATCGGTGATGGTGAAGGTCGAGTCATCGTTATTGGCGGTGCCCACGAACCAGATGTTCTGAGGGATCAAGAGCTTACCGTCGTGCATATGCTTAGGATCGTCATTTTGAGGGGTCGCGATGATGTCGATCTTCCACTCATTGACGTTCGGCATTTCCATGATGGACAAAAACTCGGCGAAATAATACTCGATACGGGCCAAGTTCATCTCGTCGAGGACGATCATCGCCGGATCCTGACGGTATGTGGCCTCATAAACGGCCCTGAGGAAGTCGGTCTCGGTGAACTTATGGGTGAATTCGTTGTAGTAGCCAAGGAGCTCGCTTCTATCTCTCCAAGAAGGCTGGACTGAGCAAATGGAAGCCGGGTTCTTGAAGAAACGTCCTAAGGCATAAGGCAAGGATGTTTTACCGGTGCCGGATATACCCTCAAGGATGATAAGGTGTCCGCTTCCCATGGCGGAGAAGAGAACCCTGATGGTGTCGATCGTGTAATAAAGACCTAACTGAGAGGCGGCGAAAAGGCGGAATCTCTCGCATATTTTGTTAAGCGGAAGCTCATCGTCTTTCTTCATGACGATCTTGGGGTCGACGTTAGCGTATTTCCTGTCGACGCTGACAAGCCTTTGGAAACGGGCTTTTTGAATATCCTCGTCAATGACCTCTTCTCCTTCGGCGGCCTTCATGACATCCTCAGGCTTTTTTAAGCCTAATTGGGCGATTTGAAGGGCCAAAACGCGGTTTTTCTCCTGAATGGTCTTGAAAAGCTCGACGTTAAGATTCTCGACTTCTTTCTTGAGGTGATCCTTATCGACCTCGCCATGGTAGAACTTGACGTACTTTCTGATTAGCCAGCCCAGTAAAAACAAAATCCCTCCGATGAGGGCGATGAAAAGAATGGCGAAGATGACGAACATGATCCAACCGCCGGCCCCGAAACCTGAGGCGTAGCTTTGGAAGACACTGTCATAATAGGTGAATTCGCTGGCAACCGGACCCCATGGGTCGGCCCATCGCATCTTAAACCAGGTCCCGATGTTCTTGAACACCGCGATCAGTATTTCCTTTAGGTAATTGAAATAATCTGACATAAATCCTCCTATTTCTCCATGTAGAACGCCTTGAAGACGAGATTAAGGTCGAATGACGATCTTCCGATGCTGAGTATGGCTTCTGGGTCCCAAGCCTCGATGTAGATGCTGATCACGCACCTCGTTGGGACTCCCATTGGGCAGTAGAGAATCGGATTCATTAATTGGTTGGAGTTATCGTCGTGTTCAAACTCCGACAATATTTTGGTGCTTTCATGCTGGAAAACCAACCCATTTTCTATGCTTTTGTCGATATCGACAGGAATGGCCTTATCATCGCTCATGGCATTGAAGGTCGAATGTTCCCCGTCTAGCTCTTTCACTCTGGCGTCTTCGCTATAGACGATTTTGCTGGCATCGTTGTATTCGCCGAAGAGAATTTCTTTCAAATGACTATCATAATCATAGTAACTGTCGTATGGATTGACGTCCAAGCGGCCGCCAAAACGGCAGTTTGATGGCTGATCAGCGTTTAGTTCAAGAATCTGATAACCGAAGTCTTCTCCATAGAATGACACCCTGACACAGTCCTTGATTTTGTTTAAATCATCGACATTGAGGTCGTATTCCGAAGCAGTTCTCTCATTGTTCGCCTCATTCGGGACCAGAGAGGTTCCTTCGTCTAAATAAACATAGGCGTCTCTGGAAGAAAGGAAATAGAACTCAAACTGGTAGAAACCCTCAGTAGCTACGGTTTCCGTTCCCGGGTTGCTTCTGAATTCTGGGGTCGTGTCCGCAAAAACCGTGTTGCTGTTCAGCCAATTTGATTGGAAACAGCTCGACACCGGGATCATCAATAAGTCAGGGCTATACGATGAATAATCCTCAAGCGTGGCTTTGTCCAAAGTATCAAAATACGTGATTTCGTCGCTGTCGCTGTCTTTTTTCTTAAGCCCCATTTGGAAGTAATCGGAATTCTTGAAAGTGAGCGAAATATTTTTGACCATGAGGTCGTTTGAGATGTTGAACCAGGCATAAGAAGTGGTCACCAAAGTGGCTAGAGATAAAGAAAATAAGGCCACCCAGGCCCATATGAGCTTACTGCCCACGAAGCTGCGGTCTTCTTGACCCAGCTCTTGGTATTTCTTTTCTTTCTTCGTTTTCATAATGCCGTCAAATTGAGCGACAAAGTCACGGTGGCGTTGTCAGGCTCAGCCCCCTTGCAATCCGGATCGAAACCTTCGAACCAGACTATAACGGTGTAGCGGACCATCTCTCCCGGTCCGAGCGCATCATGCTCTTTTTGAAAAATGACCCCGTCCGAAAGGAATTCGGTCGCGAAGCCTTTGTTTTCATCTTTTACGGCGCTTGAAGGATCTCTGACTCCGTTGGTCTCATCGTAGGAAGAGATGCACTCTCTTGTCTCCAATGTGCCGTCAGGATAATAAAACGGCGTGTTGGTGCTTCTGGCAAACGTCTCGGACGAATGGGTCTTTGCTCCTCCATCAACGTAGGAGTTCTCGTAAAATCTGATCCGAAGAATGTCCAAAGGTGAGGTGGCGTTGTTGTCAGGGTTCTTAAACTTGTCGATATTGAGGTCTAATGTGTAGGTGACATCGGAATTAGAAACGTTTTTGATGAAGAACGTGTAGCCGAGATAGGTGTCATAGGAGAAAGAGTCATTCGTCTGAGAAATCCTCTTCCCGTTCTTTGATCCGCCTGGTTCATCGTCTATCACGTCATCGTCAGGTAGGTTGTCGGCCCTGGTGGCGTAGGCATTTTCAAGCCCTTTGGCGCTTAAATATGTGACTTTGTTTTGGAAAGTTGGCTCGAGAGCCATTGTCAGAGTGCCTTTTTTGTCTTCCATCTTCACGGAATAAGTCCCGTTGGTCGAGCCAATGAAGGCCACTATCACGAAGATAGAGACTCCAACGGCGGAAACAAGGGTGATCCAGGAGGCGATGCGACGTCTCCTTTTTCTTTTGACGAGCCCCATGTCCAAAGTCTGTTCAAAAGACGGCGCTTTCTTGCCTTTTTTTCCTGGTAAGGCAGCATTGGCGCTTTGCGCTTGTACGGGCGCTCCCGCGGGCGTGATATCACTAGAACTTGGGGATTCCTGGACCCCGCCATTCGTGGTGTTCGCGCCCAAGACTTTGTTCTCGGGTTTCTCTTTTTCCATGATTAAAGAAGCGAACTTACGTTACACTCCTATGTCGATGGCCTAAAAATCAGCCATCTTTTGGATCTTAAGCTCCGCCAAACTTTCGTTTACCATTAGAATACGTGGCGGGGCTCTGCTTCCGTAGACAAGCCCTAGAAGGAATAAAAATGATGCTAGCTAAGTTGCCCACAAAGGTTGCACATCTTTGTTCCTTGGCAACTGGCTACCATCTTTCGAAGGCCCTAATAGTTTTGCGTCGCCGAATTTCTTCGGTTTTGCTATTAACGGCTATAGATTAGTCGCGTTTGGCCATTCTGTCAAGTTTTTTACAAAAAGGCCCATAAGAGCAAAAGAAAAGCGGCCAAACAGCCGCCTATATGCTTTGATCTACTACTTCTTGTCTTTCTCGGCTTCGGCTTTCATCTCAGCCTCAAGCTCAGCCCTGGCTTCGGCCTTGGCTTGCTCTTTGATGGAATCCCTTTCCTTATCAGATAAGGTAGAAGGCTTCTTGACCGCGTATACAATAAGGTAAATACCATCGATCAGGAAGATGATAAAGACCGGAAGAAGTATAGTAAGGAAGAATAAGGTTGGCTTATTCTGCAATGTTCCGATGAAAACACCGTTATTGAGAATATTGGCGTTAGGGCTTTCTGCATCGAAATTAGTCATATCCAGAATGGCAACGACGAGGCAGAAAATCAGAATGGCAACTTCGACGACTGCAACGGAGATGAATATCTTTTTCTTTTTGTCCATAAACAAAATTCTTCGTCCTTTGCGTGTATTCTAGCATATGAAAAGGAAAATCCATAGGCAATTTATGAGTAGTTGCTACTACATTAACCCTGCAAAAGCCCTTGTGACATCGAATAAGTAGGTCGCACATCTATAAATGAGACCCCAAAAATTGCAAAATTCATCAAAAACCCCTTGTTTTTCATTTTTTTGGCTGTAATATATCAGCGTTGCTAACAAAGGCCCTTGCCCAGGACCGAGCGACCAACATTGCCAATCACAATGCGGTGTTACGAAAACCATTAGAATCCATCGCTTAACGATCAAACGTTAAATGAGAGGATTCATTTTTTATGAAAAACAAATCAAAAGTCGTTCTTGGCCTCGTTGCCATGGTCGCTGCCACTGCCGGAGTCGGCGCTACTGCCACTTTCGCTTGGTTCACAACTCAGAATACCGCTACAGTCAACTTCGCTAGCTCCAACGTCGTTAGCGACAACAACTCCATCACCGTCGAATATTCCCACGTTGCCAACAATGGCATTCCAGTAGACGCCAGCAACAACCCTTCTTCAGCTAATGTCACAAACAACAATGCTAAGAGTGCATTAAGCATCAGCGGATTCTCGATTGATTCGCGTGACGTTTCTGGTGACGGAAAAACTTTCTATCGGCCCACATGGAAATCCGGTCTAGCTGGAAGCGAAGCTCAAAGCATCAGCACTGTTTCAAATGATAAGGTCTTTAATGCCGATGGATCTGTGAAGAGCGGAAAAACTTATTATGTCACTTTCGGTGTCAAAATCACCAACAAGTCAACCACCGCTACCAACATTTATCTTGATGAAAACACCAAGGTAAGTCCAGCCGTCGCCGGAACAATCAACGATGCTGCCGCTAGTGCGACCCGCGTTGCCATTTGGGATGATACGACTATAGTGTCTTATTGGCATAACGACACAACCGATGCAACTCTTCAATATCTAAAGAAAGACGCTGATAAAACCAGCACTACTTACAAGTTGGCGAACGCCGAATGCGCTTTAACCGATATCACCTCAAGCGACACCGATAAGACTATGTATAACGTCACGCACAGAGGCGCCTGGACCACGCCGGTCAAGAATTCTCAGACTGGAGTTGTCACTAAGGACACGGGCTCGCAGCTTTGCACAATTGGCGCAACTGCTTCAAAGACGATTACTGTTTCAATGTGGATTGAAGGAACTTACTCGACCGCCACTGATTCTTGTATCGGAGGAAGCGTTTCGCTTCAACTTGGTTTGACCTCTATCCAGGCCTAATCAATCTCCTCTTCCGCGATTTGCTGGAGCCACGCTTGCCGTGGCTCCTTTTATGTTTTTGCGATTTGAAATGCTTCGATATTTCATTTGATCGAAATCACAAAAATTGTCAATATTCTAAAGTGAGTCCCACGCGTATGTACTATGTGCGCGCATTATGCGCACGCGCGTTGACACTCCATAATTTTTGACGTAAAATATCCGTGTAAAAAGCAAACCCGGAGCGATCCGGTGGCGCAAAGCTAAAGGGTCTCAAAGATACGAGATAGCCAGTTGCCGCGAGAGCGACTGGTTTTTTATGTTTGGTACCCGGAAAAAAGAGAGCAGTGGAAATCTTAGGTTGGCGGTAAGCGCGTTCGTGCTTATCCTTTCAATCTGTGCCATGGGCGTCGTGACTTTTTCATGGTTCTCCACCACTAACAGTGCGGTTAACCAAATGACCCTCACCTCAGGCGCTAGCGCGGTAACTGTCGATGTCTATGCCTACAAGCAGGGATATTCGAGTGATGACAATGGCAATCCGGTTCCTGCTGCCTTCAGCATTCAAAAAAGCGATGGAGTCGAAACTTCGAACGCTACTAAAGGGGATGCCGACAGCACTGGCGAATTCACCGTCACCTTCGATAGTGACACCCTTTCGACCTTCTCCTACGAAGCTCTATATGGCGATGAGCTCTACATGGATGATGATCAGTTCCCGCATCTCTATGTCGAACTTCGTTACACCAAAGCCACGTTAAGCGGATTCGTTAAATCCACCATCAGCAATCTCTCATATGCCTCCGACATCACCGGATACACCAACTTGTCCACCGCCAGTGATGGCCTCAAGTATCAGTACCGTTTCATTACTCTTCAGAACACCGCCAATAACACGATGTACACAAACGGCCTCAAAGCCGCCTATAGCGATTCGACTTATGTTGCCTCTTCGTGGACTACATTTGATCCATCCTCATCAATGGAAATCTATAACAACACAACTGATTTGGATGGCTATCAGGGAGATACGACCCAGAATTATGCCAATCAGTGCTACGTTCCAGGATTCCCATACAAGTCCAGTTCGGATAGTTATTACTACAGCAAGTCAACAATGATGGAGTTCAGAATCGATCCATTGGATCTTGTCGAATATTTCAGAACCCACAAGGATGCCAACAACACCCTTATGAACTTTGGCGTCAGCTTCGATGTCAGACTCGATTTCTCAAACACCCCATATAAATCAAGCGATACCAGCCCGAAGGTTGTTCTCTCTTCTTCCTCAATGAACATGAAGACCAATTCCAGCAGTTCATCAGTTACATTAAATACTGGATATTTCAGTTCAACCCCGACTTATAGCGTCACTTCGTCCGATTCTTCAATCGCGACTGCCACCACAAGCGTCAATTCCGGAGCCGGCTTATTGAATATCAATACCTACGACACAACCGGAACGGCCACCATAACCGTGACCGCCACGAACGGAAGCGAAACCGCTTCATCGCGTTTGAAGATCAACGTCTATTCAGGACCAACCATCATTCTTTCTGAAAATAGTGTCACCCTCAATAGAGGAAACGCCGCCGCAGTTGTTGTCTCAAACGCCTTATTCTCCTCGACGCCATCATATAGCGCCACAAGTTCCGACTCTTCCATCGCCACCGCTTCGATATCAGGCAGCAACGTCATCATCAATGGCATCAATGGCGGAACTGTCGATGTCGTCGTAACTGGTGTCTACGGAACCGAAACCGCCAGTGCGACCCTAAGTGTCACTGTTAGCTCGGCTGTAAGAAGCCTTCAGTCAATCAGCATCAGCACGCTTCCGAACACCACCACTTATTCAACCGGATCAACCTTCTCGACAAAAGGATTGGTTGTCATCGGAAATTATAATCTCGACCCATTGACCATCGAAATCACCGACTATTCAATCAGCCCGGCCGATGGTACTACACTTCAAACCGCCGGAACTATTACCGTCACCGTCACTTATCAAGGATTCACCGCCACATTCGATATCACGGTGAGCTAAAAAGGAAAACATGAAAGAAAAAAAGAACTTCAAAACAAATCGCAAGCTCTTAGCCCTCGTTGGCTTTCTTTCAGCTGCCTTCATCGCCCTTAACGTCACCATCACCGTCGCCGCATTCATCAACGTCAACAAAAACTCCGTCTCCGTCAATTACAAGACCGAAAACATCGGAACTACCTATTTTGATGGCGGAACCGGCATTCAAAATGATCCTTATCTCATCGGGACCTCAGCCCAGCTAAGAAGCCTTCAGAAGCTCAATTCCTTAGGATTGTTCAACTCTGATACTTACTTTGCCATGGATGCCGACATCACTTGGACTTCCACTGAAGACCCACTTCTTCCTATCGGCAGCGATGATATGCCTTTCAATGGGACATTTGATGGCAAAGGCCACACGATTACCGATCTAGTCATCGATGGCAAACAGACATGGGATGTCGGTATGTTTGGTTATGTTGGGATAACAGGCACCATCAAAAACTTTATCCTTGTTCACCCAACCATCAACCTTGGGTCAAACAGCGATGGCGGAAGCGCCGATACGACTAATCCTTTGGACACCTATCTAAGAAGCGCCGCCGAGAATATGCCTGTCCCAAGCAAGACCGGAGACAGCAGCTGTCTAAGCTGGACCGATGGCTCCAATTATTCTCAATTAGCCGGCCTACCATCCACCGTCAGCGCCGAAATCAACGGAAACGTCGAGACCTTCAATGTCGTTTATGAATCTAGCAATGAGGACCTTCTCGCTTATTCGGATGGAGCCTGGAAGACCAGCGCCCCAACCGGAGCCGACGCCAGCGACACAACCAGCATGAATGCCGTGATGCTCACCGCCCGCGTCTTTGCCACGGTCAACAACAAGACAATGGCCTACACACTTGAAAGATATGAGATCAATGTCTTGAATTCTGGTGTCATCACAAGCGAAACCACCACAATCAGCGTTTCTTCAACCGGCGCCAAAACAACCGTTATCAGAGGCGCGTTCAAAACCTTATATCCTCTTGATGCCGACAATGGCACGACCGACTATCACGCCACCAACGTTGGCTTTTTCTGTGGCCATCTCGATGGATTCGCAAGTTATTTGGGATTGGATGGAAGCACCTCAAGAAGCAATGACGCCAATGGAATCATCACCGTCTCCGGCCGTTCGGCCAAGAGCAATACTTGCCTCATCGGACGCTGCCGCGGAGATGACGTAAGAGACGGAACCGGAAGCAAGAGGTATGGCCATACCTTCGATTTCACTCAGTCTGTCACCAAAAAAACCTATACCGCCCCAACCGCTTACGGCACTTACGCCAACGTTAAGAGCAGCGTGGCCACTCAAACGACCAACGCTCTCGCATTAACGAGGTCGTATTGTGATTCAACGGATACCGATACGCCTAATTATCTTCGTATTTATCCGACGGCAACCGCCAGAGACAGCGTTACCGTCAAGAAAGACGACACAAACGAAACTCAAACCGTCAATTGTTTAACGATGAAAGGACCTCTTTCGGCCGCTGAATATTCTGACAACGCCGAAACATCTACAAGATATTTCTTTGAAAAATTCGCCATCAACAATGGCTTCTGGGTCTACACTAAAGGCTCTTCGTCAGATTTGCTCAACACGATTATGGGACAAAACGAGTTCACGCTGGATTTCAATATCACTTATCAGTGCGACGCAAAGAGCAATTACTCAACCCGCTCGAATTATTGGCAGGTCTTATACAATGCCTATAATCCTGACAAAAAATACAAGATTCCAATTCTTGGTTGGACATATGATGACAGCAGTTTACAAAATGGTTATTGGTATGATCTCAATGACCCGTATTCATACTCCAGTTCTTCAGGATACTACGCCAATTCAGCCTCGAACTATACTCCAGTCAAGATCATAGAAGATGGGAATGTCCACGAAGCTACCGTCAGCATAACAAAAACGACTGATTCAAGCAGCATCCTCAACTCAATCTTCCAGTCTATTTTCACCAGCGATGCCTGGTATCCAACTTTTGCCATAGGAGCTGGAAAAAACAATTCGCTGAAGCTGTATAGCCAAAAAAACACAAGCGGGAAAAGCGCCGCTGAGTGGGCTTCAACCCAAGGCACTGACAATGCTGACATTACTATTAATGAAGGCTCTCAAAGTGGATTATCAACCGGCAGCTCTGGCGGCTGGTTTCCGACGACTTATTATCAAAGTTTCTACCGTTCTTCTTTCTCTGCCGATAGTGATCTATCAATCCATATCATTTCTTTCCAGGCGATTTTCACAAACGCCAACGGTAACATCTCCTCGGCGATGAGCAACGTCGACTATCTCTACGATTCATCAAGCTGCACCTTCAACAACACCACCGATACGACTTCGTCGACTTATGATGCCTACAGTTCTTGGAACCGTGATAGCGGCGTCAAAATAGCCTTCGATGTAGCCAGTGCTTTAGGAAGCGGAAGCAATTCCACTTATTACTTCTACCGTTCTGGATCTGGTGTCAGCTCGCCAGTTCACGCCGCCTATTCCAATTCCTCATATAAGCCGACTAACAGCGATGGCTACAAGCAAGCCACAATCGAGAGCGCCTGATGAAGAAAAAACTAAGCATAAAATTCATTCTGAACATCGCCATGACCATCCTTACCATGGCTTCTCTTTCAGTGACGACTTATGCTTGGTTCTCAACCGTGGAAACCGCCACCGTATCGATGTTTTCCATGCATGTTGAGGAGTCACTAAAATGCCAGATGAAGTATTACACTGGCAACTATGACGAGGCCAACTACTCCTATTCTGGCTATCAGGATATCAGGACGCTCGATGACCTTAATAATGCCAGCAAAGTTACTAGCTACCGCTCTGATTTTGTCGAAATTGAAGGCAATAACTGGATCAAAAACGGGCCACTAGATCCTTCGAATCTCTTCACGGGAATGTGCCACACCTACGCTTTTGAGATATCCGGCGCCGGATCTCAAGACACCACAATCTCTTTGACACTCAACAAGTACGTCAGTGATCCTTCTCTTGATGAAAGGGTCTATAAAGATGGCGTCTATACCGATACCCCCATCACCTTGGCCAGCGCAATCGACATCTACAGCTCATCTTTCGTTTATAGTTCCGACAACTATCAAAATACCCTCAACGCCAACGCTTTCATCACCACCTATATGCAGTCATCACCTGAGGATCATTTCACGTATTACGATGAAGAAACAAAGGATTCATCGTATGTTCTTTTTAATGGTTGGATCCCGACTGGAGCAACTCTCGTCGTCATGATGACCGTAGAGTTCACCAACCTTGAAAACACCTACTATTCATCCAAAGGCGTCTATAACAATTATTACTATTACGAAAGAAACACGGTCGGCGATTCAAACGCTTATCAGTCACTTACCTTCAAGATGAGCGACATATCTTTGACTAGAGAATAGGCATCTTGCCATCTTTGATGAATTCCGAGGCTTCTTCATCGGAAAGTATCAGATACGGGGTGTCTTTTTTCTTTGCGCAGTACATGGCGACGTCTGAGCATCTTAATAGATAAAGAGGATCCACGAAGCAAGGGGCGTTTCTCACTGCCCCAGCCGAATAGGAAATGCTGGGACCATGTTTTTTTATTGACTGAAGACCTCTATCAAGTTTGGCGAAGAATTCATCGAGCTTTTCTCTGGTTGGCTCAAAGACGATGGATACGAACTCATCCCCGCCAAAACGATAGATGTTTGATGATGATGGCTTGCTGTCGTTTAAGAGAACGGCGAATTCCTTTATGGCGATGTCGCCTTTTAAATGCCCATAGACGTCATTTATGAGCTTAAAGTTGTTCAAGTCGAGGAATACAACCGCCACATCGTCGTTTTTCTTGATCTCGGTTATGGCTTTGAGGCAACTTGTTTTGTTTAATAAGCCCGTATTGTCATCTCTTTCGGAACGGTCGATGAAATCATTGAGGCAGTCTTCTAGACGCTTCAATCTTCTCACAAGGGTCAAAAAGACGCTTTCTTTTTCTAGGTAATAAACCAAGCCTGAATAGAAATGCCTCTCGCCGTTAACAAAAACGCTGATGTCATTGGAGATCGGAGCCCCGCTTTTCTTTGAATAAGATAAATCAGCCAAAAGCTTGCTCTTCGAAAGAGAGAATCCCGATGGCATAATCGCATCTTCATCAGAAATAAAAGAAGAGAAAGAAAGACTGTCTGTTTCGATGCCAAGGTCTTTTGCATCACCTTTGATCTTGATAAAAGGATTGGTGAAAATGTTCTTGTCGTCTTTCACCACGAAAGCGTTCGCACCTTCTGGAAGGACCAGAAGACTCGGATATTGCGAACAAAGGTTTTGAATGTTTATTGATGTCAAGGAACTCGCCCTCTTTATTGACTCTATCGGTAAAACTGGTAGGCGAGAACCAGCCTCCCTCTTAGAGGTTGCCATTAATTATAAAATGGATACGTAACATAATTGCAACATTCTTTTGCTTTACGGGCTTATCAAACGTTCCATCAAGCCAAATAAAGAATGAAAATGTTAACGTGGTTTTTATGAAGGATCACATCTTATATGGAAGGGGGCTATCAAGCCTCACCGCATTCAGAAGATAGGGAGAATCGTGCGTATACCTATTACTGATATAAGGGTCTTGGAGAATAAGACTAGCCACGCTTCTTTTGATAAGCGATGGCTTTTTCTTAGGGAACAATGACATGATTGAGGCCAGGTTGTTGTCATTGAATCCGCCTTGGCTCCTCATATAGAAATCAAAACGCCTTTTGACGTCCTCGTCCGGGGGATCCTCATAATAATCCAAGATTGAGACTTTCTCAGAATCGATGAAAGATGAGAGATAACCATTTCTTTTGGCAAACGAGAACAAGGTCTTGAACTTCACGATGTTCTCATCCTGACACATTCCTAAAATCGACTTTATCTCGATGAAGGCTATTTTCTTTTCATACGTATAGACGATGAGATCAGGGTAATAGGGTGACGGGTTACTGGCCCAGGGCTTGTAATAAGGAATCGCAAGGCTCTGACCCCGTATCGAAAGGGCATATCCGCTACCAGCGAGAAGCTTCATAAAAGAGCTCTCGGCGTAATCATTTAGAGTCAACACATACCCCCTATCGACCAAATAATTGAGTTTGCCGGTTGGAATGCCATTCCCATTGGCTATTTTGTCGAAATCCTCTAACGAAAAGCTCTCGCTCGTTGAGGCATTATCCATCAAGGACGAGATCCCGATGATCTTTTGCCTATTTGGTTTTTGGCTGAAGATGACTTTTTCCATCGCTACCGTATTTTAGCTTCTAATTCTCAGAATTGCCCCAAAAGCATTGCCAACCCGATGATTTGACATTACTCTTCTAGTCATGGAAAAAAAGAAAATGGACGAGACGAAGAAGGTCAAGCTTATCTATTCAGGTGAGCTTTTCATCTTCAGCATCCTGTTTGTGGTTCTTGGAATTCTCTTCGTTACGGGTGTCATTCCGATGACGGATCGTAGAAAAACTGTTTTCACTTATCTGACTTTGGCCGGCGGCGTCATCACTTTAGGCGATTTCATCTGGGCCTTGGCCTCAAAGAAAAGACGGGCGAAGACCGCTATAATCGACAAGATCTTGGTCTTGCCCAGCTCTTTGACCTTTCTTTCTTTTGATCTATATTTCCTCATCAGCGGAGTATACGAAGACCAAGTCTTTTCCTATCTCATCGGCTTCGGTTTCATCTACCTAGCCTGCGTCTATCTCTTTGAGAGCCTTTACCACTACAAATTCCCAATCCCCGGTTTATTAGACGATGATGAGGACAAGGAAAAGAAAAACGATGCCATCGACGTCGAGGTCACCGAAGAAAAAGACCATAAAGACGAATAGCTTGTCTTAAATCAGATTCCGATAGACTTATCTTCCAGCAAAGGCTCTTCCCGGAGGTTGTTTTGAATGAGGAGCCCTTTGCTTTCTAACTGGCTGTATATCCAGACTTTCTCAAGGTAAATGCTATAGAAACCATAGATGCCTATGGTGATTAAAGTAAGAAGGAACCATTTAAGGCGCTTGAGGAAGAGGTCCTTCCAATCCCCAAGGAAACTCACGTCATGGCCGCTGATCTCGCTATAGTTCCACTTCCACTTACACATAAGACATTTTTGCATGGAGGCAAATAGCCCCAAACTGATGACGCTCGCTATGGTGCCAAGAACGAAATAAAGAAAAACTCCTAGGTGCACG
>DHAP01000053.1:0-31110 GCA_002397465.1 Caryophanales bacterium UBA4951
CTCTATATGGGAAGAAAATACAAAGTCTACCGCGGGATGGGCAGCTTAGGCGCCATGGCCCAAGCCCATGGCAGCGCTGACCGTTACTTCCAAAGCGAGCATCAAAAACTCGTTCCAGAGGGCGTGGAGGGCAGAGTCCCTTATAGGGGCAACGTCTCTGACGTCATCTTCGAGTTGCTCGGTGGCTTACGTTCAGGGATGGGCTATTTGGGCGTCTCGACGATCAAGGACCTTGAGAAATACGGACGCTTCATCAAGATTACCCAGGCTTCCTTGAAAGAAAGCCATCCGCATGACATCGACATCACCAAAGAGAGCCCTAACTACACCGTTGAGAAATAAAAAAGCTTAGGCTGACAAGCGTTGGCCTAAGTCCTTTGGAACTATAAATAATAAACCACTTTTGCGGTGGATAAAAGGTCTAATCGCTTTCAGAGCAAGTAATTGTTTTTCCTCTTGAAATGGCTGGAACCTCCCATAGACTTACAGGCTAGAAGGTTCGAAAAATGAACAAAAGGATAAGGCAAGAGAACGCTCGTAACGAGGTCAATAAGCCTCTCTCATCATTTGTTTGTCTTTCGCATCAACTAGCACTTAGAAATTGAGGACTTGGCATAAGTCCTCTTTTTTTATGGGCGGAAAGGACTCCTATGGAGAGCGAGAAAAAGATGTTGTTGGACGTCGATGAATTCCCCAAGAAGAAGAGCCAGGCTTTCATTCTGGCGCTTCAGCACGTGCTGGCCATGTTCGTGGCCTGCATCACGGTTCCTCTACTGGCCTTTGCCGGATATGTGACAAAGGATGGGCAGAGCCTCACCCAGCTGATGATCGCCCCGACATTGGTGGCGGCCGGCGTCGGCACTTTGTTCTACTTGATACTCACGAAGTTCAAGTCGCCGATGTTCCTAGCCTCCTCGTTCGCTTACATCTCGCCGATGATGGCGGCTTTGGCCATTGGATCGACCGTCGTCACTTCCTCGGAAGGCGTGGTCCTTGGCAATTGCCCGAACCTTTGGATCCTCCCGATTGGGATGGCCATGGTGGGAATCGTCTACTGCATCGTCGCGTTGTTCATCAAGATATTCGGGGTCGGCTGGCTCAACAAGCTCCTTCCTCCGATAGTGGTAGGACCAGTCATCATGGTCATCGGATTGAGCCTTGCCTCGAGCGCCATCAGCAACCTCAACGGCACCTCGAGCGGCGACTATAACCTCATAAAGATACTGTGCGGCCTTTCCGCGATGGTGGCGACGGCCCTATCCGCCCATTATGGGAAGGGAACCGTCTCGTTGATCCCATTCGTCATCGGCATGGCGGTCGGCTATCTCGTTGCCTTGATCTTCACTCTCATCGGATACACATGGCTCGGGAATTCTTATTTCGAGATAATTGACTTCTCGCCGATCATCAAGAACTTCTCGCCCGTCACCTTCACTTCATTCTTCGATTATCCACGCTTCTTGTTCTTGCTTAATGACTCAAGCGTCCCTCTTACCTGGAGCGCGGTCGGACAGGCGGCCCTCTTATTCATACCGGTCTCCTTCGTCACCATCTGCGAGCATGTCGGCGACCACAAGAACATGTCTGGCATCTTAGGCAAAGACCTTCTCACTGACCCAGGCCTCTCCAAGACCTTGGCAGGGGATGGCATCGCGACTGCTTTATCAGGCGTCATGTGCGGTGCCGCCAACACGACTTATGGCGAGAACGTCGCAGTCGTCGGCGTGACGAAGATCGCTTCGACGAAAGTCATCGTCCTGGCCTGCTTCATGGCCATCGCCTTAGGCTTTATCTCTCCGCTTATGTCATTCACTGAGACGATCCCGGCTTGCGTAACCGGCGGCGTTTCCCTGATTCTCTATGGCTTCATCGCCGCCAGCGGCGTCAAGATGCTCATCAATGAGCACATCGATATGGGCAAAACGAAGAACATCTTCGTGGCCTCGGTCATCTTGGTCTCCGGCATCGGCGGTTTGACCCTGAGCTTCGGAAACTCCGGCGGCAGCCCGATCGTCGAAATCACCTCCGTCGCGGTCTCCATGATCTTAGGCGTCATCATGAACCTCATCCTCAAAGACAAAAAGGAAGACGTCAAGAAAGAAGCCCCGGCAGTCGAGGCTAAAAAAGATTCGCCTGTCGTTGAGACCAAGTAAAAGAAAAAACGCCTTTC
This sequence comes from Caryophanales bacterium UBA4951, assembly GCA_002397465.1. Classification (GTDB taxonomy): domain Bacteria; phylum Bacillota_I; class Bacilli_A; order RFN20; family CAG-826; genus UBA4951. The sequence goes on from DHAP01000053.1 coordinate 2,171, forward strand.
GGCAAGGCCCCCGGAGACGGGGGCTTTTGCTTACTTGGCGTTATTTGGATATTTCTTCTTTGATGAATTCGGCAAGAAGCGGGGCGATGCTGACGCTTTCACCGAGGGCGATCGTTCCTTCGATGGTGTCGGAGACAAAGAGTTTCTTAAGTCCGCATTCGTCGATCAATTGAGGCGCGCGTCCCGAGAAGATTCCGTGGGTCGCGGCCGCATAGACGTCGGTGGCGCCGTTCTTATAGAGGGCTTTCACGACTTCTGAGAGGGTCCCGGCTGTGTCGATGATGTCGTCGATGATGACACAGAGCTTTCCATTCACGTCGCCTTCAATGGCTTCGACGCAGGCTTTGTTTGGCTGCGGCCTGTGCTTTTCGGCAAAGGCGAAGGTCGATCCATCGAAATGCTTGGCGAATTCCTCGGCCCTCTTAAGCCCGCCACGATCAGGCGAGACGATGCAGATGTCGCTGGTCTTGATTTTGGATTCCTTCAATTCGTCAAGGATCCTTTGGGCGAAATATGGGGTGAATGTGAGATTCGTGTGGGGGAGGGGGAATTCTGAGAGCAAGCGGAGCGAGTGGAAGTCGACGGTCACGATCATGTCGACGCCGGCGCTTTTGAGCATCTTGGCGACGAGAAGACCGGAAATCGGGTCACCGGGATCGATGATGCGATCCTGTCTCGCATATCCGAAATAAGGGATGATGGCGACGATTTTTTTGGCCCCGGCGTTATGAAGGGCATCGACGAAGACCAAGAGGTCCATGAGCCTTTCGCTGACGGGACGATAGGTGGAATGGATGATGTAGCATTCTTGGCCTTTGACGTCCACGAGGGGTTTCGCAAATGTTTCGCCATCGGCAAAATGCGTGACTTTGTCGGGTGAAAGAGGTATTCCTAGAAGAGATGAGAGCTGCTTTGAAAGATTGGGATTGGCCCCCAAAGTGAAAAGCAGATGTGTCGCTCTATCGCTGTTCATAATTTTCTCCATTAGATTAGTATAAGAAAAAGATATGTCAATTTGATTTCGTAGCGCTTTCTTTTTGTTTTTTCTTCTATCAGGTTGTTTCTATGAAGTCGGCTAAATAGAATTAAATATTACTTGGAGGCCGATTACATATGAAAGAAATGGTGATGTCCGAGAAGGAGATCCTCACCGCCTGCTCCAAAATTGGCGCGAGTCTGACATCCTCTTTGAAAGACGAGGACAAACTTCCGCTATTCGTCTGTGTCATGAAAGGGGCCATGGAATTCATGGTCGACTTGCTCAAGCACGTCGATGTTCCATTGCTCGTCGACTACATCCAGCTTCAAAGCTATTCCGGCACCCACTCGACCGGGGAGGTCAGCCTCTTGAAGGACATCTCAACTAACGTCGACGGACGTACCGTCGTCATCGTCGAGGATGTGGTGGACACCGGCTTGTCCATGAACTTCCTTCTTGACCATCTTAAGAAAATCGGCAATCCGAAACGCGTGATCGTCTGCGCTCTCTTCGACAAAAAATGCGCCCGCAAAGTGCAGACGCAAGTCGACTATGTTGGGATGAGCCTCACCGAGAACAAGTTCCTTCTTGGATATGGCCTCGACTACAACGGCCTTAAGAGAAACGTCCCTTATGTCTACATCCCAACCTCAGAAGAGGTCGGAGAGATGGACGAGATACTCAAGAAGCGCGGCTGATCAGTATTTGACGGTTCCGAAGATTCTATCGCCTGCATCCCCAAGACCTGGGCAGATGTAGGCGTTTTTGTTTAGGCAACGATCAAGCGCGCCCATATATAGAGGAATGTCGGGATAGGCTTTGCAGAAGGCCTCGACTCCCTCAGGGGCGGCGATGATGCAGACGAAGACGATTTTCTTGGCGCCGTGTTTCCTTAACATCGTGACGGCGTCGATGGCGCTGCCGCCGGTGGCGAGCATCGGATCAAGGAGATAAACCGTTCTCTCCTCTAGGCTATAAGGAAGCTTGCAATAGTATTCATGCGGCTCATGGGTCGTCTCGTCGCGGTAGAGTCCGATGTGCCCGACTTTGGCGCTGGGGACTAATTCAAGGAAGCCATCGACCATGCCTAAGCCCGCTCTGAGGATCGGGACGAAGACGAGTTTCTTTCCAGAAATGGTCGGCTGCATGCTCTTCTCGATCGGGGTCTCAATCTCGACTTCTTCCAAGGGAAGGTTCCTCAGGACTTCGTATCCTTCGAGGACGCCGATCTCCTTGACTAACTGGCGGAATTGCATCGTGCCGGTGTTTTTGTCTCTGATGATGGTGATCTTGTGTTTCAGCAGGGGATGATCTAGCAAAAAGGCATTCTTAAACTCGGACAATTCCATGGGTGTATAACCTCTTTCCAGTCCTTTATTCTAACGCATATCGAAATGGGTTTTTACTACTTTTTCAAAAAACGCTTAGAAATCGCTTTCATAGTGTTTTCGAGTTGATTAAAGCCTTTAATCTTTATGTAGAAGCGACCCCAACAAGCAAACGGATCTGGCAAATCTAACTTTTAGGATTTCCGCCATATCCGAAGAAAAAACTCCGTCAAAACGATGCTTTTTTAGTTTTGCTTATTGAGCTCCCTATGGACATCACCTAGGAGGATAACAAGATGTCAGAAACAACTGCGACGCCGACTCCAACATTGTCGTCTGGACCCGTCAACGAGCCCAAAAAACCAAAGACCAAATTCGGTCAATGGCTCGATGCCTATTTCTCCATTTCTCAAAGGGGTTCGACGATCGGAAGGGAACTGATAGGGGGACTCATCATCTTCTTAGCCATGTTCTACATTCTCCCAGTCAACTCCAACATGCTAACTGGATGGGCCTCGCTCTCCAGCGGCTCCAACGTCATTGTCGTTGATGGGGTTCTCAACATCGTTCTTTGGGAAGGTGTTTATGCGCCAGTCGCCGCCGTCTATGCCGGCATCTTCGCCGCTACGGCAATCTCTGCTGCCATCACTACCTTGATCATGGGCTTCTTCGGGAAGCTCCCGGTCGGTCTTGCCTCAGGCATGGGCATCAACTCGCTCATCGGCTACACTGTCATGCTTGCCATGGGCTACAACTTCGCCCAGTCGATGTGCATCGTCTTCCTCGATGGCATCCTCTTCCTTATTATCTCTTTGACTCCTATTCGTGCTTGGATCGTCCGCTCGATTCCGAAGTCCTTGAAAATTGCCATCTCCGGTGGCATCGGCCTCTTCATCGCCTTCATTGGACTTCAGGATATGAAGATTGTCGTCGCTGATTCCAACACCTGCGTCGCCCTTGGTGATTTTACTTCTCCATACGTCATCATGAGCATCGTCGGCTTGGTCTTGGTTCTCGTCCTTTCCTCGCTTCCGAAAAACAACAAAGTCTGCCTTTGGATCTCCCGTCTTTCCGTCATCATCTCGATGGTGATCATGGGCATCATCTGCGCCAGCATGGGGACTGCGGGCGTCGCCGATATGCCGACTTTCTACGATTCGTCTTACAACATCTCCAACCTCGGCAATTTCTCCAAGGTCTTCGGAGCTTGCTTCCATGGCTTCGACGTTCTCGCCAAGCCAGAGGCCTACGCTTTGGTCTTCACGCTTCTATTCATCGACTTCTTCGATACGACCGGCACCTTGGTCGGTGTTGAGCAGGGCGCTGGAATGGTTGACGACAATGGCAACATCACCGTCAACGATCAGCCAGCCATGGTCACCGACGCCGTCGGAACTGTCATCGGGTCCGTCTGCGGAACCACGACCGTCACTTCCTTCGTTGAATCGACAACTGGCGTCGCGGCTGGAGCCAGAACCGGCTTAGCCGCCGTCACGACTGGCTTGCTCTTCGCTTTGTCGCTTGCGATTTATCCGGCTCTCGCGATGTTCTCCAAGAGCTGCGTCACCGGACTCGCCCTCGTCTATGTCGGCGTCTGCATGTTCTCCAACCTGGCCAAACTTGATTGGAAGAACTGGGTCGGCGTCTCTTCTGGATTCATCACCGTTCTCATGATGATCGTCACTTACTCCATCAGTGACGGCATCGCCTGGGGCTTCATCGCCTACACGGTCATGAGCCTTGCTTCCAAGAGTTTCAAGAAAAGCGACATTCCAGTAGCCTGCGTCTCCGCTGCCTTCCTTGTTCTCTATATTGTCGAATACTCCACCGGAGTGAAATAATATAGTAGTTATGGCGGAGGGCCCTAAAACCCTCCGCCCATCTTTTAGGAGAAACACATGGATTACGAGAAGTATGTCGGAGTGGTGAATGGCTTTCCGAAAGAAGGTATTTCCTTCAAGGATATCTCACCGTTATTGAATGATCCTATAGCCTTCAAGAGCTGCATCGACGACTTGGCCAAATTGGCCGAGAAATATCATCCGGATGCCGTCGTGGCCCCGGAATCCAGGGGCTTTGTCTTCGCCTCGGCTTTGGCTTACAAGATGGGCATTTCCTTCGTTATGGCCCGGAAAGCCGGCAAACTTCCTGGCAAGAACTACAAGGTCAGCTATTCCCTCGAATATGGGGAAGCCACCCTTGAAGTGCGGGAGGATTCCTTCAAAAAGGGAACCAGAGTCATCCTTCTTGATGACTTGATCGCCACGGGCGGGAGCTTCAAGGCCCTTGAGGAACTCACGAAAAAGGCCGGCGGCACGCCAGTCGCCGCTTTGTCCTTCATCTACCTAAAGGAACTTGAGGGCGAAAAAGCCTTGGACATACCGTTTGAGTATCTTTTGTCTTTATCCGCCAAAGAATAACTATTTGACCCACAAAGGATCGACTTCAACCTCTTGCTTAGCCAAGAGGCTTTCTTTTGGGAAAGCAAGTTTGTAGGCGTTGAGATAAAGGCGTTTGGAGACATCGCCGTTGAAACGCTTATCGCCTAATAAAGTGAGGCCCAAAGAAGAGAAAGCCAATCTGATCTGATTGTGCCTTCCCGTTTCGATATTCACCCTCATCGCGGTTCCGATATTGATGTAGTTGGAGGATTTTATGTGGGTGATGGCGACGTCGCCGCCCTCGTTTTCTTTGACTAGGGAGGTATGCTTTCCGTCTTTCTTGATGTAATTGGTGACGTCAAATGACTTACCGAGCGGGATCTTCTCTTTGATGACGGCCTCGTAGTCCCTCTCAACCTTATGCTCCTCGAAAAGGGACTGAAGCCGTTCTTTGACTATTTGGCTTTTGGCAAAGACCATGACACCGGATGTCTCATAGTCGAGGCGGTGGACGATAAAAGGCCTTTCCCCTTTCTTAGATAAATATAGGTAGAGGTAGTGGTAGAGATTATGGGTGTAGGTCAGTTTGTCGTTGGTCCTTATGCTGAAGACGTCCCTTTTCTTGTAGACGTAGAGGCAGTCTTCGTCCTCGTAAAGGATGACATAAGGGGCCTTAGAGGAATAATCCACGGGGAATATTCTATATCCGAGGCCCCTTATTGTCTTTTATTTGGTGAAAAAATCCCTTCTTTAGGTATACTGACTCCCATATGAACGAAGAGAAATATCCCTTAAAAGAAGATTACAAATCCTCGCTTACGATCTATGAGGACGAGTTGGCCATCGTCGAGATCAAGATGTTCTTCCAGAAGGCCTTGTCAAATGTTTTGAACCTCAAAAGGGCGACCGCGCCTCTATTTTTGGACGCCGATACAGGTCTTAACGACAACTTGAGCGGAAAAGAAAGGCCGGTCGGCTTTTCGATCAAAGAACATCCGGAGAGCCACCTTGAGGTCGTCCAGTCTTTGGCCAAATGGAAGAGATACGCCCTAGGACAATATTCCTTTCATATGCATGAGGGGCTCTATTGCGACATGAACGCGATAAGGAGAGATGAGGAACTCGACAACCTTCATTCGATATACGTCGACCAGTGGGATTGGGAAAAGATAATCTCCAAGAACGATCGGAACACGAACTATCTCGAGAAATGCGTCCGTCAGATTTATTCGTCTATCAGAGCCTGCGAAGAGCATGTCTATGGCCTATATCCTTATATAGGGAAGATTCTTCCAAAAGAAATAACCTTCATCGATTCTGAGAAACTCCTTTCTTTGTATCCTGATAAAGAGCCAAAAGAAAGAGAACGTCTTTTCGCCAAGGAACACGGGGCGATATTCATCGAAAGAATCGGCGGATGCCTCTCTAACGGCAAGAAACATGATGAACGGGCTCCTGATTATGATGATTGGTCGCTTAACGGTGACATCTTGGTCTACTACCCTCTTTTAGACGTCGCACTGGAACTATCCTCGATGGGCATCAGGGTGGATTCGGAATCATTGAAACGCCAATTAGATGAATCGCATACCTCGGAAAGGGCCGAACTGCCTTTCCAAAAGGCCATCATCGAAAACAAGCTTCCTCTTACGATCGGCGGAGGCATCGGACAATCGAGGCTTTGCATGTTCATGCTAAGAAAAGCCCACATCGGAGAAGTCCAGTCCTCTTACTGGGACGAAGAGAACATCGAGTACGCCAAAATGCACAACATCACTCTTTTGTGATCATAAAGATTGACTTGGAGCCAACTCCAAGGTCTATGCTTCTTTTCGGAGGGAATTATGAAAGTAATCCGTGGTGGGACCTATGACGAGGAGAGGGCTTTTTATAATCTTCAGAACGCAAAACTGATAGATGTGACCTTCGCCGGAAAAAAAGATGGCGAGTCGGCCTTAAAAGAAACTCGTAATGTCATCGTCGAGGGCTCTTCTTTCTCTTTGAGATACCCCTTTTGGCACGCGATAGGTTTCTCTTTGAATTCATCAAAGATGGATGAAGGATGCCGAGCCCCTCTTTGGTATGACAAGAATGGCAAAATAAGCTACACGGAAATACGAGGAATCAAAGGGCTCAGGGAATGTGAGAGAGTCGACATAAGCTATTCCGATATCGTGAGCGACGAATTTGGTTGGCGTTCCCGTTATATCAATATGGACAGTTGCTCATTAGCCAGCGTCTACGCCTTCTTCATGGGCCATGACATCAATATCAAGAAAATGAATTTCGAAGGCAAATATTCCTTTCAGTACATAAACGACATGACGATTGATGATTCAACTCTTAAGACTAAAGACGCTTTCTGGCATAGCAAAAACGTCACCGTCAAAGACTCAACCATCGATGGCGAATACCTCGCTTGGTATAGCGAGGGCCTCACTCTCATCAACTGCCACATCAAAGGCACTCAGCCTTTTTGCTATTGCAAGAAGCTTAAGCTTATCAACTGCACGATGGAAAACTGCGATCTGGCCTTTGAATATAGCGATGTCGAGGCGGACGTGAAGAGCAGAATCGTTTCCATCAAGAACCCTCGATCGGGGACGATCCGTTGCGATGAGGTCGGAGAGATCATCAACAAGGATTCGATTTATCCAGTTAAGGCCAAAGTCATCATAAATAAATAAATCGAGACGTTTCGTTTCTATGCTAGAATACTTCCATGCAAAACAAACCAATCACGATCAGGATGCTTTCTAGCGCCACATCGGTCTCTGGACAGGGCGTCGGATCAGCCTATATGGAGCAAGTCACCCTTGTGAAAGAACAGAGTGACATTTTCAAAGTGCTGACCGGAAAAGAAAAGGGTTATGCGGAGATTCATCACGTCCACACGGTGAACCCCCAATACCTTTTCAGAATGAACAAACACCACGTGAACGTCATCTACGTCCATTTCCTTCCGACTACCTTGGACGGTTCCATCAAAATCCCGAAGCTCTTCTTCGGCATCTTCAAGAAATACGTCATCCATATGTATAAGAAGGCCGACGAGATCGTGGTGGTGAATCCGATTTTCATCGACCCCCTCGTGAAACTTGGGATGAAAAGGGAAGACGTGACCTATATCCCCAACTATGTCAGCAAAGACAAGTTCCATCCTTTGAGCAAGGATGAGGTTTCCTCCTTGAGAAAAAAGTATGGCATCGACGAAAAGGCCTTTGTCATCATGGGATGTGGCCAGGTCCAGACCCGAAAAGGCGTCCTCGATTACATTGAGGTCGCCAAAAAGAACCCCGACATCACCTTTGTGTGGGCCGGAGGTTTCAGCTTTGGCAAAATCACCGATGGCTATGACCAGCTGAAGCCGATTATGGACAACCCGCCGAAGAACGTCCATTTCCTTGGCATCATCCCACGCGATGAAATGAATGACATCTTCAATATGTGCGACGTGCTGTTCATGCCGAGTTTCGATGAGCTTTTCCCAATGTCGATTTTGGAGGCCACGAACTCCTCAAAGCCAATCCTTTTGAGGGATCTCGAACTCTATAAAGGGATCCTTTTCGACAATTACGCCGCTGGGAAAAACGTCGAGGAATTCTCTTCTTTGGCCAGAAAGCTTAAAGAAGATGAATCCTTCTATTCCAGATACAGCGAAAAATCCAAGAACATCGCGACTTTCTATTCCAAAGAACACGTCGGAGAGATGTGGCGGGAATATTACCCAAGAATCCTCAAGAAATGGGAAGGCAAGAAGCGCCTTAAAATCAAATAAGGCCTTCTTTGAGTTTCATCGCATAATCCTTGATGGCGTCTTCGCCCTCAAGCCTTTTGCTTCCGTCTTCGCTAGGGAAGAGAAGAACCGGGACTTTGCTGATTCCGAGTTCCTCAAAGATGGCGTCATTGGAGTCTAGGCTCCAGTTGAGCTTTTCATAAGTCACCCCATACTTCTTCAAGGCGAGCTGGGCGGTGAGGCAGTGGGGGCATCCATCCATGTAGGCCAACGTCAATTTATTGATTTTCATAATTATTGTTTTCTCCTGTTTCTTTTATATCATCACCTTCTCTTTTCAAGTAGCGATATGCTCCATGTTCCTTCTTTCTTTCAAAAAGCCTAAAATGTCTCTATGTCAATTTTGGCTGCATTCGTATTACCTCACCCACCTTTGGCCATCCCTGATATCGGACATGGCGAAGAGAATGATATTTCCTCGACTTTGAAGGCCTATGACAAGGTGGCGAAAGACATCGCCGCCATCAAGCCGGACACGATCATAATCTCTTCTCCGCACGCGGAAGCCTATTCAAATTACTTCCAGTTCGCAGATGGGGATGTCGGAAGCGGCTCTTTCATGAGATTCCGCTGCCCCCAGGTTTCTTTCAGGATCTTTTACGATAAGGAGCTGACCCAAAGAATCGCCCTCTATGCCAAAAGCGAGGACTTCCCAGCCGGCTACGAAGGCGAGGAAGACCCCTCTTTGAATAACGACCACGGCACGATGGTGCCTTTATATTTCATCAACAAATACTACCGCGATTACAAAGTCGTCCGCCTTGGCTTAAGCGGCCTCCCTTTGGTCGAGCATTATCACATGGGCCAGATCATCAAGAAGGCCGTCAACGACCTCTCTAGGCGCTGCGTCTATATCGCCAGCGGCGATCTTTCCCATTGTCAAAAAGCCGATGGCCCTTATGGCTATGACCAAGCGGGCCCTAAATATGACGATCTCATCATGAAGACCTTCGCGAAGGCCTCGTTCGGTGACATGCTTTCATACGATCCCGCCTTGTTGGAAAAAGCCCAGGAATGCGGGCATCGGAGTTTCTGCATCATGGCAGGGGCCCTTGACCGTTCCGCCATCAGAAGCCAGGTTTTGTCACATGAATCTCCTTTTGGAATCGGATATGGGGTTTCGGAGTTCTTCGTGGAGGGCAACGACCCTTCGAGGGCCTACCGCGATCTCTATTTGGCCAAACAAGCCTTCCAAGTCAGGCAAAAGGTCCTCAACGAAGACCCTTATGTCCATTTGGCCCGTCAATCAATCGAAGCCTATATCACCTCAAAACGAGTGGTCAGGAGCTCTCCTCTCCTCCCAGATGAGATGACCCACGAAAAGGCTGGCGTCTTTGTTTCCATCCATGAAAACGGCGAGCTTAGGGGCTGTATTGGGACGACTACGCCTTTACAAGGCTCCATCGCCGAGGAAATCATCAACAACGCCATCTCCGCCGCAAGCAAGGACCCGCGTTTCCCGCCATTGCTCACATCCGATCTTCCTTATATCGATGTCTCGGTGGATGTCCTTTCCCCATATGAGGAAATCAATTCGGTCAAATACCTGAACGCTTCTAAATACGGCCTCATCGTCGAGAAAGGGAATAGGAGAGCCTTGTTGCTCCCGAATCTCCCTGGCATCGACACCGTGAAGAAACAGATTTCCGCCTGCAAACGAAAGGCCGGGATCGATGAGGCGGAAGCCGTCACGATGTATCGTTTCGAGGTCGTGAGACATTGATGGATAAATGCCCCGTTTGTTTTAGGCATTGCGAGATAAAAGAAGGTGGCCTCGGCTTTTGCAAGGCCAGAGGATGCGTCGATGGCAAGATAGTTCCTTTGAACTATGGGCTCATCACCTCTTCGGGCCTCGACCCGATTGAGAAGAAACCCCTTCGGCGTTTTCATCCCGGCAGCAAGATCCTTTCAGTCGGATCTTATGGCTGCAACCTCAGCTGCCCTTTCTGCCAAAACTTCGAGATTTCCCAGTTCGACCTCTCACACGATTCTTCTAAAGTCAGCCCTGACTCGCTCATTGAGCTGGCGCTGGAACTCAAGGCGAATGGCAACATCGGGATCGCGTTCACTTACAATGAGCCTTTGGTTTCCTATGAGTTCGTCAGGGATGCGGCCAAGCTCGCCAAAGAGAAAAACCTCCTTACCGTCTTGGTCACCAACGGGGAATGCTCTATTGAGGTTTTGGATGAGATATTGCCGTATATCGATGCGATGAATATCGATTTGAAGGGCTTTTCGCAAGGATTCTATTCTTATGTCGGAGGTTCCTTCGAAATGGTGAGAGCCTTCATTGAGCACGCCTACAAGAAATGCCATGTCGAATTGACGAGCCTTGTGATACCGGGCAAAAACGATTCAGTTGAAATGATGGAAGAGGAAGCCAAGTGGATTGCCTCTTTGGACAAAGGCATCCCTCTTCATCTATCGAGGTATTTTCCAAGATACAAAGAAAAGATTCCGCCGACAGAAGAAAAAAGCCTCCTGGAGTTGAAGCTTATCGCGGAAAAATACCTTGATTATGTCTATTTGGGAAATCTCTGATAACGAGATTTATTCGGCCTCACCAATATTTTCTCCATGTTGATGTGGGGGCAATATTCCTCATAGAAAACCTCACCGTCATCGGCGAACTTGTAGCCTTGCTTCAGATAAAAATCGCGCTTGTCGTATTGGGCGGCCAAAATGGCCTTCCTTCCGCCGAGGCTTTTGATTTTCACTTCGAGGAATTTTAAGAGGTAGCTTCCTATTTTCTTCCCACGGTATTCTTTGAGGACCGCGACTCTTCCGACCCGATATGTCTCAGGGTCGACTTCCTGGATCCTTCCGGTGGCGATGGGCTTCTCGTCATGGAAAAGCACGAGGCACCAGCAGCCTTCGTCGTCCCCAGTGAATTCCTCTTTGAAGTGCTGCTCGTCGATGAAGACCTTTTGTCTGATCATCCTCGCCTCGGGAGGCAGCCCTAGATAAAACTTAGGCTCGATCATGGCTTGCTTCCTCCGCGGGGAATTTTCTTTTTAGGAACTGGAACCCTTCGTCGAAGCCGATTCCTAAGCACATATAGATCGGAATGAAGATGAGCATGCAGTAGCGGGCGTTCATCGAACAGCCGACCGGGTATTTATAGGCGAAATAGGCATAGGATATGGCGCTTGAGAAAAAGGCTACGAGAATGAAGAAGAAGGTCTCGCTGTCCTTATACTTCCTCATGATGTAAAGGACTATCCCCATGATAAGGAAGATGAGGAAGAAGACGCCGAGCAGCATGGCAAGGTAATAGACGATCGTCATCAAGGCGAGGGCAAAAGAATCGGGGGAATAAGAGCTCTCTCCCCAAAGCGAGGTTTTGATGAAGGCCGTCCAGATGTTGAAATCCTGTCCGCCCCAATCGAGGCTCTTTCTTTGGTTGAAGATGCTTCCGAAGAAGTAGTCGGGGGCCGGGAACATGAAGAAACGCAGGAAGGGATTGCTCTCCTTGATGTGCATCCAGTTTTCCTTATAAGTCCCATCGAGTTTGTTCTCAAGGTCCAAGACGTAGCCTATCGGCATGTCGAATTTGACTTTGGCGTAGATGGTATAGGCCAACCCGAGGGGGAAGACGATGACGGCAAAAACGAGAATCTGCAGCCAGAAAGTCGTCCGATCTTTCTTCTCGTAGAGGAAGGCCCCGTCTTTTTTCTTATAGGTCTTGATCAGTTCATAGAGGAAAAGCAGGGCGACGGGGAAAGCCACGATGGCCGCGCTTAATTTGCATTCCATTCCCAAGCCGATGCCTAAGGCTGAGCCCACGATGCACCACCAGGAATGGTTTCGGCGGTAACGAAGGGCGAAATAAAGGCCGACGAAAGCGAAGAACAAAGCGAATGAATCGTTGTTCCCGTAGTTGGGCAGATACCAGAAAACCGGAGTGACGCATAAAAGCAAAGTCGCGATGGTCAACGCGTTTTTCTTTAATTTGACCTCTTTGAAGATGTAGTAGCCGGCATAGATGGTAAGAATCCCCACGAAGGAAGTCATGATCCTCGTGGACTCCATGAGGATGTACTCATATTGGGTATAAAGCGTGAAGCCGTTCTTGTAGGCGTCGGCGATGACGGCGTTGTTAGCCGGGGTGGGGATGAAAACCTCCATCAGTTTCATCCAGGCCGCCATGAAGGTGTGCCAAAGTTTCGGCTGATAGGTTTGATTCGTCAAGACGACATCGGGCCAACTCCCGTAGTTGAATATTTGATAGACGATTGAGAAGTGGCCGGCGTAGGTTCCGCTCGTGTAGAGGCTCCAGTCATGTTTATACCAGTTGGTGTTGACGCATCTGAGGCCCGATATGAACAAAAGGACGGCTGAGCTAAGGAAAAGAAAAGACATCTCCAAGGCGTGATTGCTCAGTTTTCCTTTAGCCTTTTTGTAAATGCAAAAAGCGACCGTTCCAACGAAAGCGAGCACGAGCAAGATGATGGCGGCCTCATATTCGGCGTTCCCCCGATAGCCGACGTAGCTTGTATAGGTCGTCAATGAATAACAAAGCGAGAAATAGAGGATGTTGATCAGCAAAAGCAATAGCGGCGCATAAAAGAAGATCCGATACCAGTGACGGTTCAGTTCTTGGAAATAGGCGATGATCTTGCTTCTGATGCCTTTTAGGGACATCCGCTCACTCTTTCTTGGTTTCGGCGTAGTCTTTTTCGGTGTTCACGTTCCAGATGTCTTCTTTCTTGAAGCTCTTGGGATCGATGATGCTTCTCGCGGCGTCCATGGCCGTCAGCATGGAGTGGTCCATGTTGTTGTAGCGGTGCTGGCCGTTTCTGCCGACGCAATAAAGGTTTTCGATGGTGTTGAGGTGATCTTGGACGAGTTTGATGTCCTTATAGGTGTCAAAGTAGGCCGGATAGGCTTTCTTGACTTTGATCTCGGTGCTGTCGAGGACGTCGCTTTCGTTGATGACGTTGATGCTGGCAAGCTCTTTGATGGCCATCTTGATGAAGTCTTCTTTCTTCATGCTCCAAAGCTCATCGCCTTCGCTTGCGAAATATTCAAGTCCGATCCAAACGTTCTCGGTCGGGTTCTTAAGCATGTATGGCGACCAGTTGTTGAAGATCTGGAGCCTGCCGAGTTTGACTTCCCTCTCTTGGATGTAGATCCAGGTATCGGGAACGATGTTGTTGACGGTCTTGATCTTCGTGGTGTTTTTGATGAGGAGTTTCTTCATCAAAAGGCCGACCGTGATGAAATCGCGGTAGACGAGGTTGGTGGCAACCTCATATGGCTTCTCAGGGACGTTATCTTTCCCGAAGGCGAAGTAGAGGTCCTTCAAAGGCATCGAAGAGATGAAGTAATCGCCTTCGACTGTCGTTTCTTTCTCTTTGGATTTGGTGACGATGGAAGTGACTTTGTCGCCGTCGAGATTGAGTTTGACGACCTCCTCCTCCATGTGGATTTCTCCGCCCATCTCCAGGACGAGCTTGGCCATTTCCTCATATAAGGAACCCGGGCCTTTCTTCGGGTATTCGAATTCCTCGATCAACGAGGTCTCGACTTTCTTGGAGTTCTTTTTGAAAGGCTTGGTGATGACGTTGGTGAAGGCTTTCCATAGAGAAAGGCCTTTTACCCTTTGTGAGCCCCAATCAGGGGAGATTTGCGAAGGATTCCTCCCCCAGACCTTCTCGGTGTAGTCCTCGAAGAACATCTGGTAAAGTGGCTTCCCGAAGCGGTTGATGTAGAAATCGGCGAGTGATTGCTCTTTTCTTTTGTGAATGGCGCTTCCCATGTAGCCGAAGCCGGCTTTCATGGTTCTCGCGAAGCCCATGTTATGGAAGGTCTGCCATTTGATGGAGATCGGGTAGTCGAAGAACTTGTGAAGATAGAGGATGCGGCTGACGCGGTTTCTTCTGAGCATCACGCGGTCTTCTTTTTCGGGGTCTGGCCCCTCTTTGTTCAGCTTGATCTCACGTCCGAGGATTTTGTCGTCGCTCGATGGGGCGCCCTGAAGTGGCATGACCTCATTCCAAAGGTTCATGACCTCGTCGCTTTTGGAGAAGAAGCGGTGGCCGCCGATGTCGATGCGGTTGCCATGGTATTCGACGGTTTTGGAGATGCCGCCGATGGCGTCGCTTTCCTCATAGATGACCGGGTGGAATTCGCCCTTGCCTTCCTTCAACAAATAATAGGCGGCTGTCAAACCAGCCGGCCCCGCGCCAATGATAACGACTTTTTTAACGTTTCCCATTTAGATATTCCCTATGCAAAGTATTTTAACTATAAACCTCTTTTCCTTTTACTTCACTAGCCTTAAACCCCGTCTTTGTAATCTCCCTTTATTTAAAGGCTCCATTAAGCGATAATACGGCTATGTCTTTCCAAATCTTCAAACAAAAATGGGCCTACCATTATAAAAAATACATCGCCATCATCTTAGCTTCATTGGCCACAGCCTGCATGCTGGCGAACTTCGGCGTTGAATTAGCCGAACTCATCATCGCCAATAACCCTTCCGCCGGCATCAGCCTCTCATCCGTTTGGAACTTTTTGCTTTTCACCGCCGTCTACGTGACCATTCTCGTCGGGAACATCAAAGGAACTTACACGGCCTATAACGGCATGCTCGGTTTTGTTTTCATGGAAGCCTTCTCCACGGTCTTTTCCCTCTTTCTTTCGGGGTATGACGTCATCGCGGGCCTGATCAGCCAAAACTGGTACGTGATTCTCTTCGTGGTCCTTCTTTTCATCTTCAACGTCTTGTCTTTGCTTGGAGGCGTCATGACCTATGTCAGGACAAGGCAATACATTTCCGGCCGATACTCATCTTATAGAGGGGTTCGCAATTGGTGTCTCTTGTTCATGATCACATCCGTGATCGGCGCTTTCACCTCTCCTGTGGTCAGCTATCTTTCCGGTGCCTCACTGAGCTTGATCGGAGAGACTTATTTGCTTCAGATCAGCGAAGGCATCATGAGCGTTTGCGTCTACTTCACGGTTTTGCGTCTGAAAAGTGAATATTAAGTTCCTTAATTTCCGTTAACCGTGTTATGATTTTGCCTAGTGAAGGGGAGTAGCGGTCAATCCACCTCCGTCAAGACGCTGAGAACAACTCTCAGCCGGAAGGGATGGGCAAATGCCTCGCGAGACCTTACTGCCAGATTTAATCTGGAAGAGGAAGTCTTCTCTTATGTTTGAGAACAAAAGCATCGCCGATTCTTTAAACGAGTTGTCCACCAATCAGGAAAATGGCCTGAGTGATGAGGAAGTAATCAAACGCCGGGAGAAATACGGCGCGAATAAGCTGGAGGAGAAAAAACGCAAATCGGCGTTTTTGATTTTCATCGGCCAATTCAAAGACCCGATGACCATCATTCTTTTTGCGGCCGCCATCATCTCCATCGTCGTGGGGATCTTCAGCGCCCAGAAAGAAGGACGGGGAATCACCTTTGAGGATTTCGCCGATGTCATCATCATCTTCGGCGTCATCGTTTTGAACGCCACGATCGGAACGGTCCAGGAGACCAAAGCCGAAAAGGCCCTCGAAGCCCTCAAACAGCTCTCATCGCCGACCGCCACGGTCAGAAGAAACGGAAAACTGTGTGAGGTCAAAGCTGAAGAGCTTGTCCCTGGGGACATCGTCGTCTTGGAAGAAGGCAGAAGCGTCCCAGCCGATTTGAGGCTTCTTAAAGCCTTCCAGATGAAAGCCGATGAATCCTCGTTGACCGGCGAAAGCCTTCCGGTTGAGAAAGACCCCGAGATCGTCCTTACCGGAGAAGTCGGAGTCGGTGACCGCGTGAACGTCGCCTACATGTCAACCCCAATCGTCTATGGCCGTGGAGAGGGCGTCGTCATCGGGACTGGCATGAACACCGAAATCGGCCGCATCGCCAGCATGCTTTCGGGCGAAGAGGAAGAAGAGACCCCGCTTCAGAAAAAGCTCGCCCAACTCTCGAAATTCCTTGGATATCTTACCGTCGGCATCGTCGTTTTGATGCTCGGCGTTTCCTTCTTATACGATGGCTTGGCTGGTAGATTGGCCGATCAATGGACCAACGATCTTCTCGATGCCGTCGGCTTAGCGGTCGCCGCCATCCCTGAAGGGCTTCCTGCCGTCGTCACCATCGTTTTGGCGATGGGCATGCAGAAGATGATCAAGGTCAACACCATCGTAAGACGCCTCGCCTCCGTCGAGACTCTAGGCGCCGTCTCGGTCATCTGCTCCGACAAGACCGGAACCTTGACTCAAAACAAGATGACCGTCGTCGCGGCCTACACCAACGAAGAGTTGATTGAGAAAGAGAACTTCTCAAAAGACAAGCTTGGGCTTTTGGCTGAAGGCATGTGCCTTTGCTCGGATGCCTCAATCGAAAACGGCGTCTATGGCGACCCGACCGAGGTGGCCTTAGTCAATTTCGCGAACGATTTCGGAATGAAGAAATCGGAGCTTGAGAAAATATCCCCAAGAATCAACGAGCTTCCTTTTGACTCAGTCCGCAAAATGATGTCGACCCAGCATAAGAAAGAAAAGAAGACCATCGTCTACACCAAAGGCGCCATGGACCAAATCCTCAAACACTGCACCTATATATTAAAGGATGGGAAAGTCGAGCCTTTGCAAGAATCCGATGTCCAGAACATCAAAGACGGGGCGACCAAGATGGCCGAAAAGGCCCTTCGTGTCTTAGCTCTTTCCATGAGAGAGTGTGAGGATCTAAAAGAAGAAAATCTTATCTTCGTCGGCTTGGTCGGCATGGTCGACCCACCGCGTCCAGCCGCCAAACCAGCCGTCGCCACCCTCAAAGGGGCTGGCATCACGACCATCATGATCACCGGCGACCACAAAGACACCGCCTTTGCCATCGCCAAAGAATTAGGCATCGCGACTTCAGCCGAACAATGCATGTCCGGCGACCAAATCGACGCCTGCTCGCCCGAAGAACTTCAGGAGAAGGTCAAATCGACCCGTGTCTTCGCCCGCGTCTCGCCTGAGAACAAAGTTCAGATAGTCAAAGCCATCAAGGCCAACGGCAACATCGCCGCCATGACCGGAGACGGCGTAAACGATGCCCCGTCATTGAAAGCCGCCGACATCGGCATCGCCATGGGCATCACCGGCACCGACGTCGCCAAAGGCGCGGCCGACATGGTTCTGACCGACGACAATTTCGCTTCCATTGAGAAAGCGGTCGAGGAAGGACGCGGCATCTATTCGAACATCCGCAAAACCATCCTCTTCTTAATTTCCAGCAACATCGGCGAAGTGGTGGCCATGTTCGTCGCCATCGCCCTTGGCCTCCCAGCCCCGCTTATCGCCATCCATCTTCTCTGGGTCAACCTCATCACCGACTCTTTGCCTGCCATCGCCTTGGGCGCCGACAAGAAGCCTGATGACATCATGCACGATCAGCCCCGTGACCCGAAGGAATCGCTTTTCGCCCATGGCGGATACGCCATCACGTTCGGCTATGGCGCCATCATCGGCATCGCCACCCTCCTCGCCTTCCTCATCAAGCCTTGGAGCGTAGGTGCCTTCTCAATCTCCGACATCAATGCCTACTTCAACTCAAACGCTACCGCCCTTGAGGAAGCTCAGTCGATGGCCTTCTGCGTTCTATCCTTCAGCGAGCTCTTCCACATGCTTGGCATGACCGACGTCAAACATTCCTTCGTCAGAGTCTTCAAAGACGCCAACAAGATGTTGTGGGTGGCTTTCTTCCTCGGAATGGGCCTCCAGTTCTTCGTCATCGAGACTCCAGGGGTCAACACCTTCTTCAGCGTCTACAAGCTCTCCGATGAGCCGATTGAATACCTCTGGGTTTTCCTCTTGGCTTTGACTCCTCTTATCTTCCATGAAATCAGCGTTTTCGTTCAATGGATCATAAAGAAACGCCGCGCCTAACCTTCCTTGTTGTCTAAACGGCCCCTTTGGTCTATATTATTGGGGCTGCCGCCTTAGCTCAATTGGTAGAGCAACTGAATCGTAATCAGTAGGTTGGCGGTTCAATTCCGTTAGGCGGCACCAACAAAAAAGAAAGTCCGATTCCTTTGACTGGATCGGATTTTTTTGTATATTTTCGGAATAATAGATTCGGGTTTTGTTTTAGCTTGCTAAGTTAATTTTCCGTTATTCTCATCTTTTCCTCCCCAAAATGACAATCTTCTTCAATGTCAGTAGGTTTTCTGCGTTTTGACGGCTTGATCTTTCAAGGTTGCATGGAGGGACTTCTAATTAACAAAAATGTGAATAAATAACACAGAAAAGTTTGACAAACCTATTTCTTGCGGCATAATTGAGATGCCAAGGAGGCAAAACAATGACGACGGAATTCGGTAAGGAGCTTCGGAAAATCAGGATCGATCGTGATCAGGTCTTAAAAGACATGGCTGATCGTCTTGGAGTTTCGTCTTCCTACATCTCCTCCATTGAATCGGGAGAGCGCCGCGTGAGTGACAAGTTTTATTCTTCCGTTTTAGAAAACTACAATCTCAATCCCAAAGAAAAGGAGGCCCTCCGCATCGCCAGGGCTGAAACC
Organism: Caryophanales bacterium UBA4951; assembly: GCA_002397465.1. Lineage (GTDB taxonomy): Bacteria > Bacillota_I > Bacilli_A > RFN20 > CAG-826 > UBA4951. Next base: position 21,160 of record DHAP01000053.1, read on the forward strand.
GAGAAATCGATTGACCTGAGCCTTCGCGGCCTTAATCAAGGCCAAAAGCAAGTTGCAATTAATTTGCAGCGTACCATCAAAGACCTAGACAAAACTGATGTCGACCAGTTACTTGAAATTTTGAAGAGGGGCCAAGGAAAATGACGTACGAGAGCGAGCCTCTTCAAATCAAGGCAATTCGGAGGATGGTTGATGCCCTCTGCACTCTTGGAAGATCGATCGGTCCGTTCCTTTTCCTTTGAAGATGTTTCTTGAGTTACTACCCGATTGACAAAGAAGAAGCCGTTGCCATTAGGAGCAATAATCATGGAAAAGAATAAACAAAATCAAATAATAATATACGTTCAGCTCGAATACCTCGACGGTCCAATCTTCAAGGATATCCTTCCCGCAAACAAAGGGAAGCCGGCCGAAAAAGGACCCTTTGGGGGGATCAAACTCATCACTGGGGTCCCGGTGATTGACCGCGACCCTGAAGTCGCCAGACTCGAGAGGGAGGTTGAGTCACTCTATTCCGGCTGCTTCAGCGAAAACTCCCATGAGCAACCCCTCTATTTTGACAAAGGCTATGCCTCATCAATCAAAGGGAAGCTCTCTCTCCTCGTGTCGGAACTCCTGGAGAGGCTGAAAGCCATAAACGACGGGAGCTTCATCATCGTCAACCGGGCAGAGGATGACATGAAGGAATTCTAATCGCCTATATCAGGTTTCGTTTTTCATGGTGGGGAGAAAATTACTCCCCATTTTATACCCAGAAGTGGGAAAACTGAGAAAACGGATTGAAACATCCTAAAACAATAACCCACGAGAAACCGACTTCCCATTGGAAGAAATTTCCTAAAACGTCTTGAAATGAAGCGGATCCGAATTTCTTCAAGATCCCATCGTAATCAACATGTTGGCGGTTCAATTCCGTTAGGCGGCACCAACGTAAAAGATAACCCCGAGGTATGATTCCTTGGGGCTTTTCTTTATTTCATTTTCATTGAACATAATTGTCTTTCGTAAATAGAAAGATTCGTTCTCATTAACAGTAGGAAGCGTTTAGCCAAGAAAAAAGAACACTTAAACATGAAGACAAGACATCGTTATGATAGTCACCGAACACGGCTCATGTTTGGTTGTTAAAACTTGGGCAAAGCGTATAGAATTAAGGAGGAAAATCCTCGTTATATTCCATTTGGAACATGGCTTTTGAAAAATGATTAGCTGCAGCAACTTAACTATATCGTATGACGGAAGAACTTTGTTCTCGTCACTTTCATACTCTTTCAAAAAGGGCCTCACATTTATTGTTGGAGAATCGGGGTCAGGCAAAAGCACTCTTCTTGAAGCTTTGCTGGGTTACATCGTCACCGATGGGGGAAGTGTGAATAGGGGGGGCGGTGATTCATTCTCCTATCTTTCAGAACGTCATGCCAACTGCCTTGGAAACCTCAGCCTTTGTGACAATATTTCAGCTTTTTATGGAAAAGAGGCGCTAGCAGGGGAACGATATAAAGAACTTTGCAATATTCTTTCGTTCGTTGATTCGGGCAAAGCCGTCTTTTTTCTAAGCGGTGGTGAACGTAAAAAGGCTGAACTGATTTTTACCTTTCTTAAGGATTCCTCATATTATGTTTTGGACGAACCGTTCAAGTCGCTGGACAAAACGACCTGTTCCGCCTTGCTTTCGTTCCTTCGCAGAGAAGGCGCTTCAAAAGGCGTAATTATTACAAACAACCAATCAGGTTTCGAACCTGAAGATGGGGAAGGAATCATCAATCTCAATGATTTAAGCAAGAACAGGCAGCCGAAGTCTGAACCGACGCCAGAAAAATTAATAAGATTACAAGGGCCACGACGGAGCCTTTTGCTCAAAAGTGCCTTCCTATCACATCCGACCTTTTTTATTCTTAGATCTCTATTCGTTCTTTTGGCTTCGGTTTCATTTAGCGCATCTTTGGCCTTCCTTCCAAAATCTGACAGCGAAGCCCGCAAATCAGGTATTGTCGGATCTGAACCCTATTCGAATGTCGTAAATGACCCGGCATTTTTCCCTTTCAGCGATGATCCTTTGCTGAAACGTTCTCTCTCAAATGAAAGCGACAGAATCAGCTTATCCAGTTGGGACGAGAAAACGGTCTTTGTCACAAGCTCCACTTTGAATGGCTCTCTTTGGGGAAAAGAATCCTTTGATGATGTGCCATTTATCAATGATGGCGTGGATATTTCGCTTTTTGATTCTAGCGGTGCCGCTTCAAGCCTACATTACGAGACTATGTCTACAAACGACTATGAGAAAGAGATAAATTCCCTTCCTCCTTTGCTTATTGACGCCTCAAAAAACGGGAAGTCTATTTATTTTCTTTCTCCTCAAAGCCTGAAAAAGCTCCTTTCATTAGGTGGATTGGGATCCATAAAAAGATTGGATGGGACCCCGCTAAGAGGACGCTACGGCTATGCGGCTATTGAGACATACACATCTTTGGGCGACTATCATCTTGAGCTTTCGTCTTCTTCGTCGAAAGACGCGGCTCCGCTAGTGGTGGATGACGATGCCGAGCCTTATCTTACCTATCCTGGGGCTGAAGACGTCTCCATTAATTACACACTTCATTTTGGCATGACCACATCATCGCATTTCAAATGCGCCGTCTCACAAGATGGGGCTGCCCACATCTCAAGCGGCCTTCTTTTGAATTATCTAATCTTTGATTCTTATTCTCCGATGGCTCTCTCTTATCAGTTTGCGATATTTCCTACGAATGAAATCCAAAACAGTTTTCTTAAAGCTTATACGCCAGTCCCGACTGGACGGCAGCAGCGAAGAGAAGTAATTTTCTCTTTCGCCATCGCTAGTTTTGCCTTCACTGGCATCCTTGCAGTGATTTTTTGTGTTTTTCAAACCGATAAAGAAAAGAAAAACAGACAGGAAAGGCATGATCTTCTCAAGAAGTTTTCCATGAAAGACGGCGAGATGGTATGGAACGGGTCCGCTTTCGCTTTATCAAGTATTATGTGTCTGGCGCTATATTTTCCGTTTCGCTCATTGGCGAATAATGTCTACCGCGCCGAGTCACTATCCGAGGGCGGCCTTGAAGAGACTTCCGTTTTTACCCCATCCTTCATTTCTTCGTACTATTCCGGCTGGAACCAATCGTTTTATCGTTTGGAGACCCCATCCTTCTATTGCTTCCTTCTCCTTGCTTTGGGAACCGTTTTCTTCATGGCGTCTATTGTTCGACTCAAAAGGAAAAGAAAATGATCGAATTAATCGATGTTCAAAAACGTTTTGGCTACAAGACAATTTTCTCGGATATCAATCTGAGGCTGCCGGATTATGGACTTTATCTTCTTGAAGGGCCCAATGGATCTGGAAAATCAACCTTGCTTTCTATGATCTTCGGGATTGATTTCGATTATGAGGGAACCATTAGAATTAATGGCCAAACAGTCTCCAAGGAAAATCGAAGGAGACTTGAAGAGTCTTCGATTGCTTTGATAACTCAAAAGCCTCTTTTATTCGATGAGTATGATGTTCTCGACAACATACTCCTTCCTTATCAAAGCCGCGATAAGGAAAGGGCGCTGACAATTCTCGACAAACTAGGGATTTTCGCCATCTCCCACGCCTTTCCTGAAACACTGAGTGATGGGGAAAAGCTTAGAGTCTCGTTCGCCCGGGCCCTCTTCAAAGACCCCTCTATCCTTCTTTGCGACGAGGTAACATCTGGTCTTGACCCAAAGAATACCTTGGAGGCAAATACTCTCCTCAAGGAACTTGCCGAGAGCGCCCTGGTGATCTTCGCTACCCACAAGGAAGAAGACGACCGCTTTTTCGATGGGTATCCACGTCTCTTGTTTTCCAATGGTCAGCTTGCTCTAAAAGAAGAAAGACGCATCATTAACGAGCCCAAAGATTATATCTTGGATGCCAAAACAAAGACCAAGCCGTCTCTGTTTTTCTCGCTCCTTAATAAACTCATGGTGCCTTGGATGGCTTTTTTCCTCATTCTATCGACGTTGGGCAGTCTTGGCGTCTTCGCTTATGGAAAAAATGGCAGTGACCCATCATTCAACGAGGACTATCTTTTTGACAATTATCCCTATCTCGTCATTCAAAGCGGCGATCTTTTTCAAAGCGGTCTTCCATTAACCGAAGACTCGTTCATCCCCAGCTTTGACGGGGTTAGGCTTTCAGATTCCTCATCATCGTATGGAGAAGTGAAATGTCTTTCCTTGATTTCCATAAAATCATCTCTGGACAAAAACTTTCTCCCTGCGATCTCTATCGGGAAATGGGCTGAAAAAGATAATGATTTGGTGATATCGCTTTCTCGTTTTTCTGCACTCGAGGAGACACTTGGAGTAACTGGAGATGATGAGAAGGCCTTGGAGGAAGTTCAGACGAAATGGGACTCCATTCTCGCTGGAAATTCGACCGCGTATTCTCTCGTCGGAGTCTATCAGGACGTCGAAGAACGTAATGTTTCCGCAAAGAAACAACTGTTATCGCAAATGGGACGTACTGATTTGTCTTATGATCCAAAACGCGTCTATGCGGTTCTTGACTATGGCATCTCAAGCGCTTTTACTTTTATCTCATCAAATGAGCCGATTAAACAATATGTTGGTTTCTATCCGACTGACAGTGAAAGAAGCCGCCTGAGAAACCAAACTGGCTATACATATGAGAATCTCGGTGAAGAAAACCCATATTTATCAAAAGATGGTCAAGAATATCCCGCTATTGCTCAAAAAGACGTTGCTTCATCACGCCTGCTTCTTTCTGAACTTTTATTTGTCTTTGCCTTTGTCTCCTCGGTTTTGTTTGGGCTGTTCATGTTTCTCCAGTTGCGGAGACGGATCGCCTTTTATAGAGCCATCAATCCCGATAGCCGAAGTCTTTATGAGTATTTCGTAAAGAGGACGCTTTTGGGCGTCGCGTTTCAAGCCGCGATCGGCTTGATCATCTTAGCCATTGGAGGGCCAATACTGGAGATGGTATTTGAGGGCACCATTCTATTGGACAGCTCTATTGTCTTCATTGATTTATCTTGGAGGCCATTCGTTCTTTTTACGATCGTTTATTTGGCCCAATTGCTATTTTTGCTAATTTCGATACGGTTGCTCTTTCGCGGAAGCATCCAAAAAGAAATTCGAGAGAATCAATAACGACATGAGACATGGTGTCTTCCCTAGAATAGAAACCTTGAAACTGTTTGCTTATTCTAAGGGGAAAATCCTGTCGGCATAGGCTGACCAGGAATAATTCAATTTATAATATGCTAAGACGTCTTTTTGAACATAGATATTCGCGTTTGTTCCCTGTAACAATGATTGGCCTACCGCCAGCGTGCTTGGACTTGAATTCATGATGACGATCCTTTTCAAAGACGGAAGCTCATCAAAGGAGGCACCTTCGATGAAACGGATATTGCTTTGGATTGTTACTTGTTTCAAAGAATCCGAAGTCATGGCGTTTGACGTAAACGAAGTGATCTTTTTTCCATTGTATGTGAATGGGACAACCAGGCTATCTTTGGTCTTGCCCTCATCGGAAATCCCCACGATTGTAGCGTCTGATGACGTTTCTTCAAACGTGAAACATCCAAGGTCGGAATCATCTCCTGATGTCTCGGCATCCGGAGGAACGACTGGCATGGTTGGATCATCGATAGTGGTGGGCGAGGTGTTCTTCAATACCACTTTCAGGTCTTTGACCAACGATTTGGTGAAAAGAATGGCACCGCTGTTATTGAGATGGAAGTTGGTGTCATAAAACCATCCGCTGTCCAAAAGGGAATCGTTGGGATTCCCGATGATTGGTTTGCCGGAGTTTGACCGCCGCCTCCATGCCAGTCATGTTCGGAAACATGATGTCCATAAAGACCAAATCGAAATTAATAGGCGATTCCAAGAAAGAAAAAGCGTTGGTGAAAAACGATATGTGAAAAGGCACTTGGAGAATTTGGCTTCTCTTTTCAAGACATTGAGATAGAGTCTTGGCTTCTGCGGGTCCTCTTCGACAATCGCGATTTCTATCATGTCACAAAAGCCTCTTTATATTTCATTTATTCATAGGTTAAGCAAAAGACAAGACCATTCGTTTCCTTTGCCCGTTGATTTTGAAACTAGGCAAGAAAATTCTTAATTTAGGTAAAAAAGTCTTATTTCAATTTGGATTAGCAACGTTTGCTTGCTTTATTGACAAGCCAATTCGTTTTCTAGGTAGGTCGATGGATATGACTTTGACTTTGACGATCTCATTGACGTGAACGACTTCCAAAGGCGAAGAAACCGGCTTGTCGGAAAGCTCGGAGATATGGACAAGACCATCTTGATGGACGCCGATATCCACGAAGGCTCCGAAATCGACGATGTTGCGGACGGTTCCCATAAGGACTTGCCCGACCTTAAGCTCTTTCATGTCCGTCACTTCTTGGGACAAGGTAGCGCTGGCGGCCTCAAGCCTGATGTCTCTTCCTGGCTTGATGAGCTCTTGGACGATGTCTTTCAAAGTCGGTTCGCCGACGTTTAGCTCAATGGCCAGAGAATGATAATCTTTTATGTTAGACAACGATGATTTGGCCTCTTCTGAGTTAAGCTGGCTGAGAGAGAAACCTAGCTTGGCCAATAAGGCTATGGAGGTCTTATAGCTTTCAGGGTGGACCGAGGTGTTATCGAGGGGGTTGGAGTCGATGATTCTCAAGAACCCGGCGCATTGCTCATAGGCCTTGGGGCCGAGCTTTGAGACTTTCCTCAGCTCTTCCCTCGATTTGAAGGGGCCATTCTCGTCACGGTATTTTTCGATGGTCTTGGCTAGAGAGGGTCCGATGCCTGAAATATAAGAAAGCAGAGCGGATGAGGCGTTGTTCAAATAGACGCCGACCTCATTGACGGCATCCTCGACGACTCCGTGGAGGGCCGATGAGAGTTTCTTCTGGTCCAAGTCATGCTGGTATTGTCCGACTCCTAAGGAGTAGGGGTCGATCTTCACCAACTCCGCGAGAGGATCTTGAAGCCTTCTTGCCAAGGAGATGGCGCTTCGCTTCTCAACGCTTAAGGAAGGGAACTCCTCCCCGCCTAACACCGAGGCGCTGTAGACGGAGGCACCGGCCTCGTTGACGATGAATAGTTTGACCTCGAGGCCGTTTCTTTTGATGACGTCGTTGATGAAAGCCTCGCTTTCCCTTGAGGCGGTTCCGTTCCCTAAGGCGATGTAATCAATCTTGTCGTTCTTGATGAAAGAGAGAAGGAGCTTCTCGCTTTCCTCTTTCTTCTCTTTGCCGCCGATCGTCGGATAGATGACTCCGACGTGGAGAAGTTTTCCTGAGCTATCGACGCTGGCGAGTTTGCAGCCATTGATGAAGGCCGGGTCAAAGCCCAAAACCCTTTTGCCCTTAAGAGGTGCGGATAAAAGAAGCTGCTTAAGGTTGTCTTTGAAGATGATGATGCTGGCGTCCTCGGCCTTTGCGAAGAGGTCGTTTCTGATCTCGTTTTCAACGGCAGGGGCGATCAAACGCTTATAGGAATCCTCGCAAACTGAGCGTATTTCCTTTTCGTATGGCGAGTTTCTAAGTAGGTATTTCCTGGCTATTTCATTGATGATTGTCATGTGGTCGTAAGCAAAGGAGACGCTTAGGCATTTCTCTTTTTCGCCGCGGGAGATGGCCAAAGTCTGATAGTTCTTGATGCCCTTCACGAAGGAAGAGAAGGAGGCGTATGTCTGATATTTGTTCTCGACGTCTTCTTTCGTTTGCTTGCTCGTAAGCCGGCCGCTTCGGATGATGTATGATTTGGCAAAGTCATAGAAAGAGGCGACGTCTGACATCTCTTCGGCCAAGATGTCATAGGCTCCTTTTAATGCCGCGTCCCGGTCGGGGATGCCTTTCTCTTCGTTGATGTATTTGTCGGCTTCGGAATAGAGGCTTGCCAGGCTTCCGTTCTGGGCGAGGAGGTATTTCTCAAGCGGGGCCAAGCCAGCTTCGATGGCCATGCTCCCACGGGTCTTCCTTTTCTTTTTGTAGGGGCGGTAGAGATTGTCGACTTCCGTCAGTTTTTGGGCGTTTTCGATGGCTAGTTCAAGCTCGGGAGTCAGCTTCCCTTGCTCAGAGATTGACGAAAGAACGCTTTTCTTCCGTTCCTCAAGGCCTTTCAGATATTCATATCTCTCACTTAGATTGCGGAGGGTTACGTCATCCATCTCCCCCGTGACTTCTTTTCTATAACGGGCGATGAAAGGAATGGTGTTTCCTTCGTCCAGCAATGAGATCGCGGCTCTGGCTTTCTCTTCAGGGATCGATAATTCGCTTGATAAAACTTTGATGATTTCCATATTGCAAAGTCTATATCTTATTCTCTATTTAGGCAAAGGCGGGCCATGGAAGAATGGGATGTGAAAATAAAACTCAACATCTCACTCGGAGAGTAGTATCCTCAACAAGGGAAAAACAATGAATGATGTCATAATCGTTGGCGCTGGTCCGGCTGGTATTTTCACTGCGTTGGAACTGATCAGGAAGGGCTCGAAGAAGAAGATCCTTATCGTCGAGAAGGGCCATCCTATCGAGACAAGAAGCTGCCCAAAGGCCAAACTTGGCCATTGCGCGAACTGCAATCCGTGCGCCATAACGACCGGATTCTCCGGAGCTGGGGCTTTCAGCGACGGCAAGCTTTCGCTTTCGCATGAAGTCGGCGGGGAATTGCCGGAGTTGATCGGAGAGGACAATGCCCAGTCACTCATCGACTACACCGATTCCATCTACCTTGAATTCGGGGCCGACAAACATATTGAAGGATTAGGAAACGAGTCGGAGGTCAAAGAGATCAGGAAAAGAGCCATCGAGGCTGGACTCAAACTCGTGGACTGCCCAATAAGACATCTAGGGACTGAAAAAGCCCGTGATTTGTATTTGGCGATTGAGAACTATCTGAAAGAACATGGCGTCGAGATGCTTTTCGGTTATGAGTGCAATGACATCGTGCTCGACCAGAACGGCTGCAAAGGCGTCAGGGTTCATAAGTTGAATGACAAAGAAGAAGAGACCATATACGGGAACGACATCGTCATCGCCTCTGGAAGAAGGGGCGCGGACTGGCTGGAGAGGATATGCTCAAAATACGACATCGCCCATGGCCCCGGACCGGTCGACATCGGCGTGAGGGTCGAAGTGAGAAACGAAGTCATGGAGGAACTCAACAAAGTCCTCTATGAGGCCAAACTCATTGGCTATCCAGGCCCATTCAAGGACAGGGTCAGGACCTTCTGCCAAAATCCAGGCGGCTTTGTCGCCCAGGAGAATTACGATAACAACCTTGCGGTCGTCAACGGCCATAGCTACAAAGACAAAAAGAGCGCCAACACGAATCTTTCGATTCTTTGCTCCCACAATTTCAATGAGCCATTCCATGAGCCGATTCTCTACGCCCAAAGAGTGGGTGAACTCACCAATATGCTTGGGGCCGGACACATCTTGGTCCAGCGTTTTGGCGATATCCTCGATGGCAAAAGGACGTGGCAGAAAGAACTCTTGAGAAGCAACGTCAAACCGACTTTGATAGACGCGGTGGCAGGCGACATCACGGCCGCGATGCCTTATCGGACGATGACGGATATCATCGCCTTCATCAAAGCCATGGACAACGTGGTCCCGGGTTTTGCCTCGAATGAGACGCTTCTATATTCCCCAGAGCTCAAATTCTATTCGAACAAGATAAAAATGGATGAGCATTTGGTGACGAATATCTCCCATTTGTATTGCCTAGGGGACAGTTCAGGATGGACAAGGGGCCTTATGATGGCCAGCGTCATGGGCGTCGTCATGGCCAGAGAATTGTTAGCTCGTTAACTTTTTCCTTGCCCCGGATAAAGAGGCTATCTATAATAGTCCTCGCGGCTTAAGCCGCAATCGCAGCTGTGGGTACTTAGCTCAGCTGGGAGAGCATCTGTTTGACGTACAGAAGGTC
>DHAP01000053.1:31182-66820 GCA_002397465.1 Caryophanales bacterium UBA4951
TGGGTACTTAGCTCAGCTGGGAGAGCATCTGTTTGACGTACAGAAGGTCAGGAGTTCGAGCCTCTTAGTACCCACCATCTGAAAAAATAAGGATCAGCGTCACGCTGGTCCTTTTTCGTTAGCTATGGCCTTGCTCTTCATCGAGTGATTCAAGGACTCGCTCATGATGAACAAGAGCACGAAGAATATCGATAGATAATAGGGGAAGAGCCCAACTCCGATCCATTCGGACAAGAAGCCGAAGATAGGCGGCATGAAGGTCGAACCGACGTAAGCCATGGTCATCTGCATGCCGATGACTTCCTGGGAATGGTTCCTGCCGAAGTTATTGGGCGTCTCATGAATAAGAGTCGGGTAGATTGGGGCGCAACCTAAGCCTACGAGCAATAAGCCAATCAGGGGAGTGTAATATCCGGCGGGGATGAACAAGAGAACCAGACCGACGAAAAGGATTGAAAGCCCGAGCCTGATGCAACGCTTGTCGCCGAGCTTGTCAGCGAAGAAACCCATGAGGAAACGACCCACCATGATACCCATATAGAATAAGGATGCCCATGAGGCGGCGGTTTCCGTGCTGACGCCATGGTTGATGACAAAGAAAGAAGCCGACCATAAGCCGGTGGTGGTCTCTAGCGAGCAGTAACAGAAGAAAGAGAGAAAGGCGAAGACCGTCCCTTTGAGTTTCCAGGTTTTAACGAAGCCCATATGCTCACTTGGCTGGTCTTCCTCACGCTTCTCGTCAACCAGCTCGTTCTTCTTCCAAGCCGGCCAAGAAGACAGAAGCAGCAAGACAAGGCAGCACTGGATGATGCCGACGATTCGATAACCCCATTCCCAGCCTAAGGAGTTATGAAGGCAAAGGGAGATGATGTAGGGGCCCACGGTGGCCCCGACGCCCCAAAAGGAATGGAGCCAGCTCATCTGGCGGCTTTTGTAATGGAGCGAGACGTAATTGTTGAGTGAGGAGTCAACGGCTCCGGCCCCTAAGCCATAGGGAATGGCCCATAGGCAAAGCTGATAATACTCAGTCGAGAAAGAGAAACCGAAGATGGCAAGGGCCGTGAGGGCGACGCTGATGACCAATATGAACTGGGTGGAGAACTTTCTGGACAGTTTGTCGCTAAAAAGGGATGAGATGATGGTGCCGCCGGCGATGATCATCGTGACGTAACCGGCAAAGCTCACCGGCACGTTCATGCTCTGATAGACGCTTGGCCAAGCCGCCCCGAGCAAGCCATCCGGAAGGCCCAAAGAGATAAAAGCGAGATAGATGACGATAAGCAGGAATATTTTCATTGAGATGATTATCGACCTACATTGGTTTTTTCTCGACAAGTTTTTAAATAGCACGTTCTTTTTGAATTAGAAAAATAGAGTAATAGAATAAAAGAGAACAGCGGTGGGCCAATGGGCAATTGGAACGCCAAAACACAATTGGGAGGGTCAAGCAATGGCCAAGAAGGAAGCTAAGAAAGTCGAGAAAGTTGAACCGAAGAAAGAAGAGAAAGGCGGAAGCAAGACCTATCACATCTCCAAAAGAGCCAGCGATGGGAAGTGGCAGGTGAAACTTGCCAGCGGACAGATCGCCATCAAGCTTTTCGCCACCCAAGCCGAGGCCATTGACTATGCCAAGACGATGGCGGGCAACCAAAAAGGAAGCATCCGCGTCCATTCCCTCAAAGGAAAAATGAGGAAAGAATAAGTCGCTCTAGACAAGAAGAATTGGCTTCGTATAATTAGGAAGCCGTCTTTTGACGCATCTGTAGTTCAATGGTAGAACACCAGCTTCCCAAGCTGGTTACACGGGTTCGATTCCCGCCAGGTGCTCCAGAGCAAATATGGGCCTTTTGCGGGGCCCTTTTTCTTTTTATGTGAGTAGGTTTTGCGGAAAAGAAAAAAGAGGTCAGTTTTTGTTTAATTCCAAATAATGCGGTTTTGCGGAGTTAGAAAACCGATTACTCCATAAAACCCCATTCTTTGCTTTTGATAAGAGGGTTATATAACCCCTCTTAGCACTTTCTTTGCTCATTTGGAGTTGCTATTATATTATGGCTTTACAAAAAGAGACATTATGGAAGACTATAGCGAACATTGCATAAAGCTGCTGCAAAGCAGGGGCGTAAGCCTTGAGGACATCGCCGACTGCGCAAGGTATCTTCAGGCCGACTACCACGTTGACTTGAAGAGCGATGAATTGCTCGCCTCGGTGAGAAAGGTCATTTCCAAAAGGGAGACCCAGTACGCCATCATGACAGCCATCGAGCTTGACTGCATGGCCGAGCAAAACAAGATGAACGACAAGGAACTCCAATCCCTTTTGATGCACGATGATGCGCTATATGGGGTTGATGAGGTTTTGGCCTATGGGATCTGCAACACCTATGGTTCCATCGCCCTGACCAATTTCGGATATATCGACAAAAAGAAATACGGGGTCATCGACCGCCTGAACAAAGGCGGAAAGAACTCCGGAGTCTGCAATACTTTCATTGACGACATCGTCGGCGCCATCGCCGCGAGTGCCGCCTCTCGTTTCGCTCATCGCTGGAATGGCGATGACAACAAGGAGGAATAAATCATGGTAGATTTCTCGAACCCATATGTCGTGGTCGGCTTTGTCCTCGGGCTTATTTTGCTCGCGGTCGCCGACGTCGTTCTCTTCGTCTTTGTGAAACGCTGGATCCCGATCATCTACGTCGTGAGCTGTGAGGTCGTCTATATCATTTCTTGGATCTTCAACCTTGATTTCCTCAAAGGCATTGTGGCGGCCATCTTGCTTATCGGCTGCATTGTTTTCCTGTTCTCCAATCTTTCGGAATATCGTTCATTGGTCGCTAACCAATACAAGGCCGGAGCTCGTTTTGAGCTATTCCCGCGCCGCAAGAGCGCCCCGGTTCCGGAGGCCATCTTCGACCGCGAGTCCATGTACATGAAGGTCTATAACGCCGTCGTCGACATGTCGAGGCTCAAAAGAGGTGCCCTCATCACCTTCATGAAGAAAGACAACCTCTTAGACGATAGCAAAATCGGAACCATCATCAAGCAGCGCGGCGTCGATGTCGACGCCCCGGTTTCCGCCGAACTTTTGGAAACCATCTTCTACGAAGGCACCAGACTTCATGACGGCGCCGTCATCATCAAAGACGACAAAATCGCCAGGGCCTCGGTCTTCTTCGCCTCGACCGTCCGTCCTTTGACTGGCAAATACGGATCAAGGCACCAAGCCGCTTTAGGCATCAGCGAGAACACCGATTCCGTCACCGTCATCGTGAGCGAGGAGACGGGACGAATTTCTATCGCCTTCCAGGGCGAGCTCACTCCAGTGACCCCCGATAACTTCTTGAGAGTGTTCGAGGACGATATGGCTTATGACGCCTCTTCGAGTTCTTCGAACGGCGACAATAAATCAAACGCAGGTCAAATTGGGGAGTAGCAACAACATGCTTAAGTATTTTGGGACGGACGGCGTCAGGGGCGTGGCCAACAAGAATTTGACGGCCACGATGGCTTATCGAATCGGAAGATGCCTTGGTCAATACCCTAACGGCAAGAAAAACAGAATACTCGTCTGCCGAGACACCCGTGTCTCAGGCGACATGCTCAGGATGTCCGTCACTTCTGGCATCCTTGCCAGCGGTGGCGATGTTTATGATGAGGGGATCTCAACCACCCCATCCATCTCTTACCTCGTCAAAAAAGAAGGCTTTGACTTCGGAGTCATGATCTCCGCCTCCCATAATCCTTATGGAGACAACGGCATCAAGATATTCAATTCCATCGGCGAGAAACTCGATGACCAAATCGAAGAGGTCATCGAAGAATACATGGACCGTCCTGAAGACGATCTCCCTTTGCCTGACGACGGCTTGATCGGCCGTTATCATGAAGGCGATTCCTTAAAAAGGGAATATATCGATTGGCTTGCCAAAAAGAGCAGGGGCCTCAACCTTGAGAACGTCAAGGTCTTGGTCGACTGCGCGAATGGCTCGGCTAGCTACGTGGCCCCGTCTTTATATAGCAAGATCGGACTGGACGCCACTTTCATCAACGCTTCCCCGAACGGCGTGAACATCAACAAAGACTGCGGATCGACCCATCTCGAATCGCTTAAAGATGAATTTGCCAAAGGCGGATACGATTTGGCTTTCGCCTTCGATGGCGACAGCGACCGTTTCATGGCTTTGTCTCCTGATGGACGCCTCATCGATGGCGACGCCCTGATCTTTTTGTCGGCCCTTTCCATGCGGAAGAGCAAGACGTTAAAGGACGAGAAAGTCGTCATCACCGTCATGAGCAACTTCGGGCTTCGCAAAGTCCTCGACTCCAACAACATCGGATATAACATCGTCGGCGTTGGCGATAAATACGTCCAAGCCGAATTAAAGGAACACTCATTGTCTCTAGGCGGAGAACAATCAGGGCACGTCATTTTCCTCGATGAGCTCAACACTGGCGACGGCTTGCTCTCCTCGCTTAAGCTTCTTGGCATTTATTGCGAAGAAAAAGACGTCTTTGCCAAGCTTAAGGAATTCGTCGTGTATCCACAGGTCCTCAAAAACGTCCATTTCTCCTCGAGCGAGAAACTTGAGAAAGCCGCCTCATCGCCAGAGGTCAAGAAAATCATCGATAGCGAGGACGGCCGTTTAGGCAAAAACGGAAGGATCCTTGTCCGCAAGAGCGGAACCGAGCCATTGCTTCGAATCATGGTCGAAGCACCCTCTGATCAATTATGCGAAAGCGTCGCTTCTTCGATTGAGAGCTACGTTTTGAAGGAGGCCCATTAAATGTGCGGAATCGTCGGTGGCGTCGGAAAGATATCCTTCAGGGATTATCTTTTGAACGGACTTCGAAGCCTTGATTACCGCGGATATGACTCCGCAGGCCTCGCTTATTCAAAAGACGGCGAGATCAAACTATACAAAACAGTCGGGCGCGTCGATGACTTAGACAAGATAACGCCTCATTTCAGCGGCGCTGACGCCGGAATCGCCCATACGAGATGGGCCACCCATGGCGTTCCTTCGACCATCAACGCCCATCCGCAGGTCTCCATGAAGTCGTATTTCTACATCGTCCACAATGGCGTCGTCGAGAATTTCAAGGCCCTGAAGAAGAAACTGTCGACCAAAGGCTACGTCTTTAAAAGCGAGACCGACACCGAGGTCGTCGCCGACCTTTTGGAGTTCTACTTCCTTCAAAGCAACGACCCTTTGATGGCCATGAAGAAAAGCATCGCCGACATCGAAGGCTCCTTCGCGTGCGCGATACTGATCAAAGGATATGATGAACTCTATTTCATGAAGAGAAGCTCGCCGCTTCTTATCGGCGTCGGCAAAGACGCCAACTATTTGGCGAGTGATGCCGTGCCGATGGTCAAATATGCCAATAAGTTCATCGACGTCGACGATGACGTCTATGGCTATATAATGCCGTCTGAGGTCCATTTATACAAAGATGGCAAAGAAATCGCTCCTTCCTACGTCGAAAGAAACGTCGAGGAATGCAATTTCGATCTCTGCGGATACCCTCATTTCATGTTGAAGGAAATCGAGGAGTCGCCATCGATAATCAGAAGGTTGATCGACAATTATTATAACGGCACCAAATTCACCTTTGACTCTAGGATCGTGAAGGCTATCGCCACTAGCGACGACATCGTTTTCTTAGCCTGCGGGACCAGCCATTACGCTTCCATGTTAGGCGTCGAATACATGCATTTCCTCGGAAAGAGAAGCGAGAGCTACATCGCCTCCGAATGGGCATATTATCCAGTCGTGACCGCGAAAAAACCGGTCTTCATCCTTTTGTCTCAGTCTGGCGAGACCGCGGATTTGATCGCTTGCCAGAAATACATCAACGAGAATGGGCTCACCAACATCGCCATCACCAATTCGCGTGGTTCGACGATCGACAGGAAAGCCACCTTCTCTTTGCTTCTTTACGCAGGCCTTGAAGTGGCCGTGGCCTCGACGAAGAGCTATGACGCCCAAGTCACCATCTTGGCAATGCTCGTCGCGGCGGTCACCAAATCCACAAATGCCATCCGTCATCTCCGCAACCTCACCTCCGCGATCGAGGACATCATCTCCCGCAAAGAGGAGATTCATGAAATCGCCAAGAAGATGGTCAACGCCAGAGACGCTTTCTTCGTCGGCAGGGGCTACGACAACGAAGCCGCTCTTGAATGCGCCCTCAAACTCAAAGAGATATCCTACATCCACGCCGAGGCCTATGCCGGCGGCGAGCTTAAGCACGGTCCTATCGCCTTGATTGAAAAAGAGACGCCGGTCATCGGCCTCATCAGCGACCCGATCTCCGCCTCCGCCTTACGCAACAACCTCGAAGAGCTCAAATCCAGGGGAGCGAGCATTTTCATCGTCTCCACCAAGGCCCTTAAGGCCGAAAACGACAATTTCGTCATCAATGACGTCAAACCGTATCTTGCGGCCGTCGCCAAAGTGACGTTTGGACAATACCTATCCTATTATGTGGCGTTAGAAAAAGGCCTGCCGATCGACAAGCCTCGAAACTTAGCAAAGTCGGTTACCGTTCAATAACCTTAACGTCTTTGGCCATAACGCCTAGATTACCCATCATTTGGATGAGGTTTTTGTCAAAGCCGTTGTTTTTAAGCGACTCATCGCAAATGTCGATGGCGACGTTTTTGATCTTCAGGCCGCATTCATAGTATTTCTTCGGGTCATTGATATGGTAGTCAAAGAAAAGAACGTGCCCGTCCTTCAACTTTATTCTCATGTTCTTGTCGGTTTCCGGGAGGGGGTTGGAGACCTGATAGAAAAGCGGAAGATAGTAATGAGTGCCTTTGCCTAGGGCTTTGAGAAACTTCCCCTTTCTCGAAACGATGACGATATGGCCTTTTTTCACCCTGACTAGGCCAGTTAGGAAGAAAACGACGATGGCTATGACCAGTAGGGAGATCATTATCAATAGAAAGCGTGTTTTGGAATCCATGGCTCATAATATACAAGAGCGTCAATAAAAGACTATTTAGTCTTTCATCATTTTCTTATGGCGTGTTATTCTTAAGCCAATGACAAACGCCCAAGCAAAAAGCAGAGGTGAGGCCAAGGTCCCATCATTCCCCTTAAGCAAACCTCGTCACCGCATCGTGGCGGGGATGTTTGACATCGCGATCCTGATCCTTGGTTCCATCATCATCATGATACCTTCGATCATCGTTTTCATCGGGGCCATGCATAATCCTTCTGACTGGCGGACTTTCTCGGTCTACCTCGTCATGTTCTTGACGGGCGCGGTCGTCGCTTCCTTCTCTTTGGCTTATAGGGTTGGGGTTCCTCATTTCTATCAAGGGCAGACCTTGGGGCTCCGTTTCTTCAAGATGAAGATGCTAAAAGAAAACGGCGATGAGGTCGGCGTCAAGGAAGTGCTCGTCAAGTCGGTTTCCATTTTCTTCTTGGTCATTTTCACTTTGGGTCTATACTATCTCGTCGAGGCTTTGGCTCTTTGCCTATCGAAAAACAAGCGAAGCTTCGCCGACACCGTTTCGAAAACCATCGTCGTCGATGTGGATGACGGCGATGAATAAATATCAATAATAAGGAGATAAACAAAATGCCAACCCCACACATCGAAGCCCAAAAGGGCGATTTCGCAAAAGTCGTCTTGATGCCAGGAGACCCAAAAAGGGCCGAATGGATCGCCAAGACGTTCCTTAAGGACGCCAAACTCGTGAACTCCATCCGCGGAGCCTTAGCCTACACTGGCAAAGCCCCGGACGGATCGCTTGTTTCCGTCATGGCCAGCGGCATGGGCATGCCTTCAATCGGCATCTATTCCCATGAGCTCTACACCTCTTATGGCGTTGAGGCCATCATCAGGATCGGAACCTGCGGCAGCTATCAGAAAGACGTCAAACTCCGTGACATCGTGATCGCCCAAGGCGCTTGCACCGACAGCAACTGGATGGGCGAGCATTCCTTATATGGTGGCACTTTCAGCGCCATCTCCGACTATTCGCTTCTCGAGGCGGCCGTGACGGCTGCCAAAGCCGGCGGTTTCAACTACCATGTCGGCAACATCTTCTCCAGTGACGTTTTCTATGACTATCGCCCGGATGCCTGGAAGAAATGGGCCAACCTTTCGGTCCTCGGCGTCGAGATGGAAGCCTATGCCCTTTATGCGGTGGCCGCTGAGCTTGGAAAGAAAGCCTTGGCCGTCTGCACCGTCAGCGACTCCTTTGTCGAAGAAGGCAAAATGAGCCCTGAAGAGAGACAGGAAGGCCTTAAGAACATGGTCATGGTCGCCTTGGTGGCAGCGGAGAAATTCTCTTCATGCCTGAGCAAGTAAGACTGACAATATTCATCGTCGCCGCCGTCTTTGCCGGCCTCTTGTTTTTGCTTTTGTTTTTCTATACCCCAATCAAGAGGATCGTCTGGCGCAATAACGTCGGACGCATGTTTTACAACAAAGTGATGAAAGTTGCCCGCAATGGGGACTATTATCTTTTGAACAACATCAAGATGAGCGTGGGCAATGATGACTATGTCACCATCAACCACCTACTAGGGGGAGACAAGTTCATCTACGTCATCACCGACGTTTACTATGAGGGGGCTCTCAGCGTGAAACCGGCAGACAATGCCTGGGTTCATTACAAAAAAGGCGGGAAGAAGGAAAACGTCATCAATCCCTTAAGGGAAAACCGTTTCATCCTTGAACGCCTCTCCATCGTAAGCGGTATCAATTCCTCATTCATGGTCGGAATAGTCCTGCTTAATGACAACTGCTTTGTCAACGCCTATCCTAGCGAGGAAGGCGACAGCATTCTCGTGCCAGTCAGCAAGCTGGAGAAAGTCGTCAGAGCCTATGAGAAAAAGGACGTCAAACCCTTCGTGAAAAGCGAATTGTGGCAGATCATCCATGACCTTCATGAGCTCAACGGAAAAGAAAATGGAAAATAATCAGGAAACCGCCAAAACAGCCAAAAAGAGCATCAAAGACATCGCTTGGGGCAGATACAAGAAAGAATGGAAGAAGATCCTTCCGACTTCCTTCAATTTCTTTATGGTCATGGCCATCGTCTTGGCCGTGGGGTATTTCTTTCCAGCCACCTTATACATAACGATACCATTTGTCTTGGTGCCGTTCCTTTTCGCCTACGAGATGAGCTCGTCCTATATCAAAAAGGGCTCCCCGATGAACAATCAGACCTTCTCAAGGTTCTATATGTCTTATTACGCCCCCAACTTCTTCGGGTGCTACCGCATAGTCTACCATTTCTTCCTCTCGCTTCTTTGGGGACTATTGGCTTCCTTCATCGTCGCGTGCGTCTATTATCTCATCGCCATGAACGTCTCTGATTCATTCGTGACCGCCATTAATTACGTGATGGAGCAAATCGAGGCCGGTGGCAACATCAATAACCTCAGCCAATATTTGAGCTCTAACACCGCCTTCCTTTATTATTCGAACACCGTGACGGCCGTCCAGTTTGGGGTCGGCTTCTATTTCTTCATGCATTACATGTCCTACTACGGACTGAGCCCTTATATCCATATGATCGTGGTGGGGGACAACGTCAGGGCCGCGAACGCCATCATGGTCGGCGGGATCAGGCTCGTCAAAAAAGACTTCTGGAAGGATTATTATTCCGCTTTATGGCCTTTATTGGTCCTGATGATCGTCGGGTTCCTCGGCGGTGGGGCGCTTGCCATGCTTTGGAGCGGCTCGGTCTATGACTGGCTCTTGATCGGCTTTGCCGGGGCTGGCATCTTTTTGACCCCGTTCATCCCTTATTACTTCTATGTGATGGAATCGCTGTCTCAGAAATACAAAGGGGCCTTCGCCAAGTACTCAATCAGCTTGGCCCAAAGGACCTTGAAAGAGCTTGAAGACGCCCAAAGGCTCAGCGAAGGCGAGGCTCAGGCCCTTAAAAAGAGCATCGATGACGCCAAAAAAGCCAGCGAGGCGATCGACGCCCAGGATAATGAAGGGAAAGACGACGACGATAAAGATGAAGACCACACCAACCACCATGACAAAGACGAATATGGTGGAAAATAGGCAAAAGTGAATTTATGAAAGAAAAGCTCCGCGGCTGCGGAGCTCTTTTCTTTTGTTCTGGAGCAAGTGACGGGAATCGGACCCGCGTATTTACCTTGGCAAGGTAATGTTCTACCATTGAACTACACCTGCATCGCGCTTCAGGCGCGTTTGTTATTATAGAAGGCGACTTAGTTATTGGCAAGTGGAATTCATAACACCGTTAGCCTATAATTCACTCGATAGAAACAAAGAGGCATTTTATGGCTGATTACAACGACTTGGCAGAACTTCTCTTCCCCGACGTCAAGAAGAGCATCGACGAGCTAGAAAAAGAATACCCCGCAAGGAATTTGAAGACTGGGGCGGAGGTCACGCGTTTCGCGCCTTCCCCGACTGGCTTCCTGCACACAGGCAGTTTGTTCACCGCCTTGGTCAGCTACACCATCGCCAAACAAAGCGGAGGCGTCTTTTACTTCCGTCTTGAGGACACCGACACCAAGAGGACCATCGAAGGTAGCGGAGACGAGCTTTTGGCCCAGCTCAAGCTCTTTGGCATCGAAGCCGACGAAGGATATACCGCGAATGGCGACAAAGGCTCGTATGGCCCTTATCAGCAGTCGCTTAGAAAAGATATCTATAGGACAGTAATCAAAGAGCTCATCAAACGCGGCAGGGCCTATCCGGATTTCTGCTCGCCCGAGGACTTGGAGAAGATCAGAAAGTTTCAGGAGGAGAACAAAGTCCTTCCGGGATATTATGGACAATACGCGAGAGACCGTAACCTCTCGGTCGACGAGGAGATTAAACTCATCAAAGCCGGAACCCCATGGGTCATCCGTTACAAGAGCAGGGGCGACCACGACAAGAAGACATCGTTCGTCGACGCCATCCGCGGAAAGATCGAGCTTCAGGACAACGACGTCGACGTCGTCATCTTGAAGAGCGACGGACTCCCGACTTATCATTTCGCCCACGTCTGCGATGACCATTTCATGAGAACCACCTTGGTTACCCGCGGCGAGGAATGGATTCCATCCACTCCAATCCACCTTGATATGTTCAAAGCCCTTGGATGGGAGGCTCCGAAATACGCCCATCTCCCAGTCATCATGAAACTTGACCATGGGAACAAGAGAAAACTCAGCAAACGCAAAGACCCGGAAGCCGCCGTCTCCTATTTCATGGACGCGGGATATCCTCCGATGGCCGTTCTCGTCTACTTGATGAGCATCGCCAACTCCAACTTCGAGGAATGGACGATCGAGAAGAATGACCTCAACATCAAGGACTTCGTCTTCTCATTGGACAAGATGAGCCTCGACGGAGCTTTGTTCGACATCGACAAACTCAACTATTTCTCCAAAGAGATCATCGCCAAAACCGATGCCGTCTCTCTTGCCTCTGACGTCAAAGCCTGGGCCAAGAGCCACGATGAGGGCCTCTATTTCAAGATTCTCAGCGACGAGAAGTACTTCACCTCGATCCTCAACATCGAGAAAGACCGTCCTAACCCAAGAAAAGACTACGCCAAGTATTCGGACATCGAACCCTTGACCCGTTTCTTCTACGATGACGATTATGAGGAGATCTACGATGGCGGGCTTCCTTTCAACCCGAAGTTCGACCACGCTCTCATCAGCGCCTTCCTCAGCGACTGCGCCCTCAACATGTCCTATGACACCGATGAGTCGACTTGGTGGAATGGCTTGAAGGTCATCGCCGGCGTCCATGGTTTCGCCCTTTCGAACAAAGACTACAAAGCCAAACCGGAAGCCTATAAGGGAAGCGTCTCCGACGCTGCCGAGATTCTAAGGATCGCCCTGACTGGATCCAAGGACTCGCCAAACCTCCACGAGGTCATCGACATTCTCGGAAAAGAGAGGGTTTCAAGACGCCTATTCGCCGTCGCCAGATAAAAAAGTTTTCCATTTGACCGCTCCTTCTTGCAATGGGGGCGGTTAGATGGTTAAATATTCGTCGGCTATTTGCCAATGGCCCTGTCGTCAAGCGGTCAAGACACAGCCCTCTCAAGGCTGGTTCCCCGGTTCGAATCCGGGCAGGGTCACCATCATTACAAAAGACATCCGAGTCCAAGGTATTCCCAAGGACTCGGATTTTCTTATATAATAGGTACGGGTTCGGATAGACAATTTCGATATGTCTTGCATAGAAAGTTTCAAGAATGAACTTTATGGTGATGGATACGATCCAGCCTCTTTTAAGTTCACGAAAATGGCAGGGCCATGTATCAAGACGTCTTTTTTGAAGATACCGCATGTGAAAGAAGTCGCTTTCGCTCACGTCGACGATAACGAACTAAACCTTGAAAGCTTTCCTCTTTCCGAAAGCGTTGAACTGACGATGGCTTATTTCTTCATCGCCCTTAAAAGATGCCGATCATTAAAAGAACAATACGCTTTCTTGGACAAAAACCTCGTCTACGCCAAAAGCTGGATGCTGACTGACGCCATTCCCCAAGTGATGAAAAAAGCCAATATCGCTGATTATTTGCCTTTCTTTATGAAGTGGAGCAATTCCAAAAAGGAATACACGAAACGGTTTGCCTATGTCTATCTTATGAAGTTCATCAGCGGTGGGCTTACTAAGGAAATCGCCTTAGGCGGCATCAACTTCGATGAACGTTATTACGTCTACATGGGTCAGAGTTGGTTTTTGGCCACTTATGCGATCAAGGATTTTTCCGGAGTCATGAGTTTCCTCTCCAAAGAAGAAAACCCGGATGCCTTAGTGAGGAAAACGCTTTCAAAAATGATGGATTCCTATCGCATAAGCGAAAAAGAAAAAGAATTAATCAAGACTTTCCGCGCCAAACGCGAATAATTGTGCTAGTGTCCAATCTTTCTTGTTGAGATAAATGGCCGACATGCATTAAAATTTAATACGTTGTTTTTTGAATTTCCAAGGGAGAGTGTTTTGCTTATGGCAACAAAGTATGTCTTCGTCACAGGTGGCGTCGTTTCTTCGTTAGGAAAAGGCATTTTTGCCTCAACGTTGGGTCTTTTGCTCAAGAGCAGGGGCCTCAAGATTTTCATGATGAAATTCGATCCGTATCTCAATGTTGACCCGGGAACGATGTCCCCATATCAGCATGGTGAGGTTTACGTGACCGACGACGGGGCTGAAACAGACCTCGATCTAGGCCATTACGAAAGATGGACCGATCTTTCCTTAAGCAAGGAAAGCTCCATCACTTCAGGCAAAATCTATTCAAGCGTCATCGAAAAGGAAAGACGCGGGGACTATCTAGGAGCCTGCATTCAGGTCATCCCTCACGTCACCAACGAGATAAAGAACCGTCTTTTGGATGCCTCAAGGGTCTCAGGCGCAGATGTCATCATCGCCGAAATCGGCGGCACGGTCGGAGACATTGAGTCATTGCCGTTCTTGGAAGCCATCAGGCAAACAAGGCTTGAGCTCGGCTACGAGAACACGATGTTCGTCCATAACACCCTCGTCCCATATCTTGCCGCGGCCGAAGAGAGCAAAACCAAACCGACTCAGCACTCCGTGAAGGAACTTCTTGGGGTTGGCATTCAGCCAGACGCCATCGTTTTAAGATGCGCGGTTCCGCTCCCACAAAGCTCAAAAGACAAGATTTCCTTGTTCTGCAACGTCCCGCCAGCCGGCGTCTTCGAGGCCGACGATCTCAAAGTCGTCTATGACCTTCCATTCAAACTCCATGAGCAGGGACTCGATGATTTCGTCCTTAAGCATTTCGGGATCAAAGCCCCAGAAGCCGATTTACGAAATTGGCAGAAGTGGTGCGACTCCATCAAAAATGCCAGCGGCAGCGTGAAAATCGCCCTCGTCGGCAAATACGTCGAATTAAAGGATGCCTATCTTTCCGTCAGCTCAGCCTTGAAACAAGCCAGCTATTACCATGGCAAGAACGTCGAGATCGGCTGGATCAAAAGCAATGACGTCACCAATGAAAACGTCGAAGAGACCCTCAAAGGATACGACGGCATCTTGGTGCCGGGCGGCTTCGGCGAAAGAGGCAGCGAAGGCAAGAAGATAGCCACCCGCTACGCCCGTGAGCATAACGTCCCGTTCCTTGGGATTTGCTTTGGCATGCAACTTGCCTTAGTCGAATTCGCCCAAGACGTGATGGGCTTAGAAAAAGCCAATACCTCGGAATTCGATCCGACGACCCCATACCCAGTTGTCGATTTGCTCCGTGACCAGTATGCCGGAATCAAGATGGGCGGCACGATGAGACTCGGCCTTTATGATTGCGAGATCAAAAAAGGCACTTTGGCCGATAAGTGCTATGGCGAGAAACTGATCAAAGAGAGACACCGTCATCGTTACGAGTTCAACAACCAGTTCAAGGAAGCCTATGAAAAGGCCGGAATGGTCTTCTCTGGCGTCAATCCTCAAAGTGGCTTATGCGAGATAATCGAGCTTCCGAGCAATGACTTCTTCATCGCTTCCCAGTTCCATCCGGAGTTCACCTCCAGGCCGCTTCGCCCGAATCCTTTGTTCAAAGGCTTCATCGGCGCGGCGATCAAACACCAAGACAAGTAAGTTTGTGATATAGTTGCTGTAGCGCATGAAAGCCCTGCTTTTATATTCCCATACCTCAGGTCATCGCGATTTTTCAAAAGAAATCAAACTTATCCGTCGAGAGCTTGATTCCTTCTTTTCGCCGTTCGATGTCGTCTGCACGATGTCGGCCGATGAAGCCGGTAGATTAGAGGAAGGGGCCTGTGATGGCCATTACGACGTTTTGATCATCGTCGGAGGGGACGGCACTTTCAACAACGCGGTCAACCATCTGATGAAACATGAGACGAGGCCAATCCTCGGCTACATGAATTTCGGGACGATGGGGGATGTCGGCAAGAACTTTGGAATCAGACGTTCATTGAAGAAGGCCATCAGAATAATTAAGAACGGTCACGTCTCCAGTTTCGATGTGGGGGAGATCGGCGGATCGTATTTTGCCTACACCTGCTCAATCGGAAGATACAGCGACATCGCCTACAAGACGAGCAGAAAGAAAAAAAGGATCGCCGGCAAGAACGCCTATTACGTCGAGGCGACCAAACAGGCCCTCAAGGCCAAGGAGTTCTCTTACTCCATCAAGGCGAATGGTCACGTCTACCAAGGAAGAGCCCCGTTTTTCATGGTTCTGAACGGGAAATACATGGGTGGTTTTTTGGTGAATGAAAAAGCCGATCTCAATGACGGAAAAATGGAACTGTTCCTCACAAAACCGGGCTTTTTCAACGGGCTTCTTCATTACTTGTTCAACTTCAATCTGAAGGTGATTTCCTCAGATTCCTTCGAGGTAATGGAGAGCGACTCCATGCCATGGTGCCTCGATGGCGAAATGGGGCCGAAAGGCAATTTCAAAATCGTGACACATCACTCAGCGCTGAAGATTTTCTCAAAATAAGGCCCAAAAAGCCGGGTATTTTATCATTAACCCCGCAAATCTTAGTTAAAATACCTTTAAATGGCTTAAAAAGCGATTACAATATCATCGAGGAAAAATTGATTATGAAAAAATCTTCTTTGATTCTTACCATCGTTTCCCTGGTTCTTACTGCAATCGGAGTCGCGTTGGCTGCCTTTTCGAGCATGTATCTCGATTCGGCGATTGCTTACACAGCGGGAGCCTCTGAGTTCTTCACCACTTTGATGAACGGCTTCATGCCCGCCATGACGAGCATCTTCACGTTTAACGCCGCGACGTCGATGACCTACAACATCATTCTTGTTGTGGTCGCTGCCTTATTCCTCGTCTTCTGGATCTGGCATTTGGTCGCCCTTATCGTTAAACGCCGCCCGAACGCCCTTGGAGTTGACATCCTTTGGCTCATCAGCGGATTTGCCGGATTCGTCATGGTCGCCGGTGCCTTATCTACCGGATATATCTTCACCACTGATCTTATTACTTATATCTCAACCTCGAGTTCCACAATCCTTGGAACGTGTTTGCTCGTCATGCCTTATGCCATCGTCGCCATCGGCTACATCCTTGGCTTCATCGGCGTTTGCATCTCGCTAGTTGATGTCAACGTCAACCCGAGCCTTTCAAAGAAGGCCGCTCAAAAAGAGAAAGCCGCCAAAGAAAACGCCGCGAATGAAGAAAACGCCGGCGGAGAAACCGATCTTAAGTCCATTCAATATGGCGAATTAGAGCAAGAAGAGACCGACAGCCTCCCAACTCCTCCTTCCTATAATACCGGAGATGGGAAACAAGCCCCGTCCGTCGTCCAATATATCAACTGCGGCGCCCCGGTTGCCAATGCCCCGGCCCCAGCCCCATATGCTCCTTATCCTTATGCTCAGGCTCCGATGTATCAGCCTCAGCCAACTGCCACGGCCCCAGCCGCCCCAGCTCCGGCCCCAGTCCCAGCTGCCAAAGATGATTCCGACAAGCCGCTTACCGCCCGTGAGCTCCGTGCCATCGTGAAAGACGAGCTTGAGCGTCATGACACCCCAGAAGAGGACCTCCCTCTCACTGAGAACCAAGTCCATAAGCTCATCAAACAAGAACTTTCTTCTTACTACGCCAAAGAGGAACCGACCCCTGAGGAAAAGCCAGCCGATGAGGCTGCCGCCCCAGCCCCAGCCCCGAGCGATGATGGCGACATGATCACCAGCGACGATCTCCGTGAGATCATCCGCGAAGAGATGAAAGTCATCATCCCTGAAGGAAACGCCGGTGTTGGAATCAGCAAAGACGAGATCCGCGCGGTTGTCCAAGACGTCATGAAAGAGCAATACCAAGACGTCCGTTCCATCGTCGAAGACGAACTCAAGACCAATCATCAAGACGTCCGCTCGATCGTTGAGGAAGAATTGGCCAAATATCGTGCCGAGACCCCTTCACGTGAAGGCGAGGCCGCGGTTGTCGCCCGTTCCTTATCATCACAGATTGAGAGCGTCCGTTCATCGATTCTCACCAGTGAGCAGACGAGAACCATCATCTCTCAGGAACTTGACAGAAAGCTTAAATCCCTTCCGACTCAGACCATCAAAGTGGTGGAAAGAGTCCAAGAGGCCGCCCCAGCCCCCGTCAAGGTGGTTGAGAAGCCAGTCGAGCCAGAACCCGAACCCGAGCCAGCCCCAGTAGAGGAAATCGCCCCAGTCGAAGAGGCGGCGGAACCTGCCGTCGAGCCAGCCCCAATCGTTTCTGAAGAAGAAGGAGAGGATGGCGAGGCCAAAGCCAAGATCATCCGCATCCCGTTCCCAACCAGAATGTTGGACGCTGAGCAAGACCTCAAGAACAACTTCAACGAATTGAAGGCCGAAGCCTTGAGCTATGGCTTGAAGAGCCGTCTCTCCAATTCAGGCGACACCTTCCGTCTTCACACCAAGACTTATCTCAAGATCACCATCGCCGGCAAAGGACTCAAGATCTATTACGCCCTTGATCCAAAAGCCTACGCCGATGGCCCAATCCCAGTGAAAGACGCCGGCAACAAGAACATCTACAAAGAGATTCCGACCTGCTTCAAGGTCAAGAGCCCTCTCTCGATGAAACGTGCCAAGCAGCTGATCGCCGATGCCTGCGAAAAGGATTCACTTGAGCAAGGCAAAGTCGAACCGCACAACTGGGCCGCGGAGATGAAGGATTACAAACCGCAGCTTTCTAACGAAGACGACGAATAAGCGCTTATAGGAAGTGCCTCCCCAGTGGAGGCACTTTTCCTTTAGGGCCCCGTTATGATAGAATACTCACATCGGTCTGCCCGAAAAGGAGTACCACCGTCTTGCCTGATCCTCTTAGTTGGCTCTACTTATCTCTATCAATAATATTAATCATATTGTCCGGAATCTTCTCATTGACCGAGACCGCTTTCTCGTCTTTGAACAAGTATCGTTTCGAAGCGGAGGCCAAAAACGGCTCGAGATCCGCCAAACATGTTCTGAAAGTCTATGAGAAATTCGATTCTACCTTAGTCACCATCCTTTTGGGCATCAACATGATATCCGTAATCCTGTCAGTCATTTTCACTGACCTCTTTTTGATGTGGATACCATCGCTTGACGATTCAGTGACTTCTCTTATCGCCTCTTTGATTTTGACTTTGGCCCTCTATTTCTTCGGGGAGACCATCCCAAAGCAAGTCGCGAGGAAGATGCCGAACCGCTGCGCCAAACTAACGGTTTATTTCCTTCAGTTCTTCATGGTCATTTTCTATCCTTTGACCCTCTTGTTCAAAGGCATTTCCTTTTTGGTGAAGAAAGCCACCAAAAACAAAGAGGAGCCGGAACTGACCCAAGAGGATTTCACCTCGGTCATCGAAAAGAACGAGGAACACGGGCTTCTTGAAGAAAATGAAAGCGACATCATCCAGAACTCGCTAGATTTCAACGACACCAAAGTCAAAGAGATCCTCACCCCCAAAAAGAACATGTACATGATCGACATGAAGGGTCTTTCTTCTTCCGAGCTCGCAAAGATAATCTGCTCGACCTCTTACTCGAGAATTCCGATGTACTATGAGGAAAAAGGACAGGTGGTCGGCGTTTTGATCGTCAAACGCTTCCTCGCCGCCCATCTTGAAAACCCCAATCTCAACATCAAGGATTACATCGATAAGCCTTATATCGTCTCACCGAGCATCGACATCGACGATTTGGCCGATGGCTTTAAGCTCCATCATACCCAGATTGCCCTGGTCTATCAGAATGGCAAGCTTATTGGCATGGTCACGATGGAAGACGTCCTCGAAGAGTTGGTGGGCGATATCGGCGAAAAGAACCAGATCGTCTCGCCTAGGGGGATCCGCAAATGAAAACGATAGATATCGTCTACATCATCGTCCTCCTCGTCTTGCTGGCCCTCTCTTCACTATATTCAGCCTCCGACATGGCTTATAGCTCAGTCAACAAACTGAGGCTCGAAAAGAAGGCTTTGCTAGGTGATGAGGCCTCCAAAAAGGCTTTAAAATATGCGAATGATTATGACAAGACGATCGCGACGATCCTCTTTGGCAACGACTTCGTGAACATTCTCGCCTCTTCTTTGATGAGCTTGCTCGCCAGAGACGTCTTGGCGGAGTATGTCGGCGAGTCCATGGCTGTTACCATCGGGTCCCTTGTGCTTTTGTTATTGCTATTGATATTCGGAGAAATATCTCCGAAAGCCTTGGCAAAAGCCCATTCTTTCGCTTTTTCCCGTCACCTTGTCCGTTTCGTCAAATGCTCGTTCATCATCTTCTTCCCATTCGTCTATCCTTCTAACAAGTTAGCTGAGAAGATAGCCTCTCCGTTAATCGAGAAAGCCCCGATCGAGAATGATTCTTTGGCGGATGACGATGAGTTGCAGGCCATGGTCGAGGACATTAAAAAAGAAGGCATCATCGATGAAGAACAAAGCAAACTTATCAATAGGTCCATCGATTTCAAAGAAACGTCCTGCTATGAGATCATGACGCCTAGGGTCAAGGTCTTCGGTTATGACAGCGATGAGCCGTTCCAGGAGTTTTTGAAGAACCCCAATGTTTTCCGTCACTCGAGGATACCGGTCTACAAGAGCAACCTCGACCACGTTCTCGGCTACATACCGGTGAAGACCCTCTTAAGGGTATTGACCAAGGGAGAGAAGCCTTCTTTGGACTCTTTGATACTTCCTATCGTCTCCGTTCCGAGAACCATGAACATATCCTCGACCATGGCTTTGATGAAAGAGACCCATCACCACATCGCGGTGGTGAGAGACGAATTCGGTGGCACTGAGGGAATCATCACCTTAGAGGACATCCTCGAAGAGTTGGTCGGCGAGATGTATGATGAGAAAGACAAGCAGGAGCCCGACATCGTCGAGATCAAGAAAAACGTCTACAAGGTCAAAGGGACGATGAACATCGATGACTTCTTCGCCTTGTTCCAAGTCGATCCCGATAAACTTCAGGACACTTACACGACCGTGGGCGGGTATATCGTCAACGATTTGGGCAGATTCGCCAAAGTCGGAGACAAATTCAAACGCGGCAATCTGTCGTTCCAAGTCACTGAGTGCGATGAGTATTCCGTCAAGGAAGCCATCGTGAGTTATAAAAAGAGCAAGAGCCAGCCAAAGAAAAAGAAAGGCCTCTGATGGACAAAAGAGAGAAGTGGCTGAAAAAGAAACTGCCTGAACCGCTCTCTTTGCGCGTGCTTGTTAGCGGAGCCACTTCGGGAATAGGCTACGAATGCGCTTTGGATTTAGCTTCTTTGGGGGCTGAAGTCTATGTGGCCGTCAGGAACAAAGAGAAAGCCAAAAAAGCCGAAGAAGACATCCTTCTTTTGTGTCCGGAAGCCAAACTCCATTTCTGCTTTTATGACCAAAGCAAGCCAGAATCCATCAAAGCCTTGTCTGAAGAGCTGAAAGACATTCATTTTGACTCCATCGTCCTGAACGCCGGAATCTATTACCCCAAGAAGGGCTCAGTGGTCGAAGACGGGACTTCTTTGACTTTCATGACGAACGCGGTGGGGACTTATCTTTTCTTCTCATATTTCTACCTCTATCACAAAGACTCGCGTTATGTCTTCGTGAATTCGGTCGCCAATAGCACGCCAAAAGATGGCTACGAAAGCTATCTTGGGCAAGACATCCATTCAAGGAACAAATCCTATTCCGTCTCCAAAAGGGCGGTCATGAATGTTTTTGGCTATGCCTTGCTCCTTGGGGCTGACGCCACATTGACCCATCCTGGCATCACAAGGAGCAATATCCTTCGAGAATTCGCACCATGGATCAAGAAAGCCGGGAACAATTTCCTCTATCTCTTCTCCCATAAGCCTTGGAAGGCTTGCTTGGGGATGGTCTATCTGGCTTCCATGAAAGGAAAACGCGGGGACTATGTGGTCCCACGCGGTCTCTTCCATTTCTCAGGGTATCCAAAAACCATCAGGTTCCCTAAACGCAAAGTTTATAAAAAGTACGATAAACTGATAAAACTACTTCGTAGCCGGTATGGAATCTAGTCCTCTCGATTTGAGGGACAAACGATATTTAAGATAGATATCATCGGTTATTTCTTCTAATCCACGATTGTCTGTCTCAATCAAAAAATCAGTTGGTGCGATTTCTTTTGGCGCGAAATCGGTTCTGTCTCCTTCGATGCGGCGGGCGATGTCTTTGTTGTCGTCTCCCCGGATGTGCATGCGGATTTCACGTGTTTTCTCGCTGGCTTCCAAATAGAAAGTCACGATTGATTTATCTTCGAGCGCCAAGAATGATTTCAAACCATT
This sequence comes from Caryophanales bacterium UBA4951, assembly GCA_002397465.1. Taxonomy (GTDB): domain Bacteria; phylum Bacillota_I; class Bacilli_A; order RFN20; family CAG-826; genus UBA4951. The sequence goes on from DHAP01000053.1 coordinate 52,429, forward strand.
CGGGTCCACGACGACGCATTTATTGTCATTGATCTCTTTTTTGGAGCAGCCATAGTAGTTGCCATTGTAAAAGGTGTGCTCGACAAAACACGATTCGCCAAGAAGCCTTTCAAACTCCTCTTTGCTCACAAAATGATAATCGACGCCGTCTTTTTCACCGACTCTTGGCGATCTCGAGGTATGGGTTATCGCTTTGACGATTCCATATTTAAGACGGAGAAGTTTGGCTACTTCGGTTTTTCCGCTGGCAGAGGGGCCACAAAGCAAAATCATTTGCCATATTATAACCTTGCATTCCAACCTCTAGAAGAATTTTTTAATTCGATAAAATCTAATTGTTTTCTTATCAGTTGATATTTTTGGGCAGAAATGGATAAAATCGTTCTAGAGATAGAGGAAAGGAGTGGAGCATTATGGAAGAAACCACAACATTCGACGTCTGTTTCCAAGAAAACTCGATTAAGGATCGTATAACGACCCTCAACGCCCTCTATCGCTCGTCTTTGATTGAGCTGGGCTATTCACCGGATGAACACCTTGAGAATCTTGATTCATGGCGTCTATTTCATTTCCGTGATGATGCCGCTGCGGTGTTGTTGACCAGAGTCGTGGACTTTTACGAAGGCCTATCCAGCATGGAAAAAAAGGTTTTCTATACGGACGTCCTCGAAAAAGGAAGACATTACCACTGGTGGTGGATGGAATTCCTCGGAAACAAAGAATATACAAAAACTTGTGTCTCGACTTTCAATAAAATCCTAAATTACTTCTAGACATGAAGGAACGAATCAAAAAGCTCGCCTTTCTTTTCGTGCTGTCCATAAGTTCCATCTCGGCGGTCAGCATCGACATGGAGGGCATTTGGACGTATCCAAAAGAGCAAGGGATGTTCGTAAATCTGCCAACCAACACCCTACATAGCTACTTCGAGGTGAGAAAAGCAGGGCTCTATTCTTTCAAATGGTCTTTGACGGTTGAATATTCCAAAAGAGACCCTTCAAGGAAGGACGTGGAGACACAGATTTTCGACAGCGTTAACTTGGGCGCCTACCAAAAAGGGCAAAAGCCTTTGTTTTCGAAAGAGTTCCCTTCTTATTTGCTACACGAAGGATATAGGCATCACTTCAGCCTTATCTACCATTATCAAGGCTATAGTGGGAGTTCCTATAGAGACGTCAAGACCGACACTTTTTTCTATCCGGTCCGAAGCAAGAGCCTTGATCTCGGCTTTGAAGGGACGATATATGGCGATTCAGGTTCCGTCAAACTCCTTGACCCCACCTTAAAAGACATGTCAACCGAGACTTATTTCTTTGAGTATTTTGGTTTTCAGCAGGATGAAAGCGACCCCATAGCCAACCACTACGATTTGAAAAGGATCATTTTGAAAGAGAAGGACTGCTTTGGCAAATTCCTGAAGCCAGCCCATAAAGAGATCTACATCCGCATCAACAAGGGCTACGAATATTTCAAAGCTTATGGAAGCTTGGAAAACGATAGGGGAACCCTTTATAGAAAGATTCCTTTGGAGTTGGTGTCCCATCAAATGTCCTATGGTGGATATGGGGTTCAATTGGCAGAGCCGGTCGCCGTTTCGCCAAACCTCAAAGAGGTTCATAAACTAAGCGAGAAAACCGAGAGGGATGTCATCGTTAGAAAACTGTTCTTTCCATATCTCACCGATGAGCATTCCTATTTCGAGGCCCAGATGGATTTCGTGATGACCGAGGCTGGGCAATTTGGGAAAGACACGTATCGTTGGAGGGTCAATATGTACAAAAGCGCCAATATCTATGGTGGAAGAGAACACTCTGGCTACTACGTAGGCGAGGTCCTATGATCAATTTTCTTATCTGGTCTTTGGTCCTCACCCTTTCCGTCTCCATGTTTGGCTACACGAGAAACCTTGGGCACGTTCACAGGGCTCTTGAGAGCATCGACACCTATTTCATGGAACAATTCGTGATGGTTCCAAGTCTTTATGATTACCCTAGCTATGTCTATCAGCCTTGTTTTGACGAGGAATACTTGGTATCGAGTCTTAACCGTCATCTAAAAGAGAATTTATATGGGTATGTTGACGAAAACAGCTGGAGCATTTCCTACACGTTTTCGGCCTATCAAGAGGAGGGCATATTGCCACAAAGGGTGGATTTTAAGTTCAAAGCGTCTTTTTACCTTGCTTATGACTTCAACGCAAACAAGGCCTTCGAGGTGAAAAAAGGGGATATTTATGTTTGGTGACGCCATCGATTATCTAGAGACTTCTTTTCTCTCCCCGTTGTTCAAAGAAGAAAGCCTCACGGATATTTCATATAACGGAGATTGCCTATATTTTGTGAGTTCGAAAAGAGGGCGTCTCAAAAGCGAGATATCAGTTGGAAGGGACGAAGTAGGGGACTTCCTCCGTCAGATAGCCAACCTCTCCGAGAAACAGTTCTCTTTCGCCTCGCCCATCCTCGACGTCAGCTTTGGGCGTTATCGCCTTAACGCCGTTTATAGCTCGTTGGTCAGAAAGAACAACGAGAAGACCTTTTCCTTTTCTTTAAGAATCGCCTCTGAGCTCTGCAAAATCGATGATGATCCGGATTTTTTTGAAAAAGAAGGCGAGGACATCCTTCTTTCCTTGCTCGAAAAAGGCGAGAGCCTCGTCATCGGAGGACAAACCGGAAGCGGCAAGACCGAACTGGAGAAATGGTGTTTGTTAAAGCTGGGAGCCAACAAAAGGGTCATCGTCATCGACAACGTTGAGGAGTTGGACTTATTAAGAAATGACAAAGTCGATTTAACCGTCTGGATGGTCAACGAAAGGATCAAGGACGCCTCTTTCTCCTCGCTGGTCAGAAACGCATTGCGAAACGACCCCGATTACATCATGGTGGCCGAAGGGAGGGGCGAAGAGATGTTGGACGCGATAGTCTCCGCCATGAGCGGCCATCCCATCATCACAAGCATTCATGCCCAGGATTTGAACAATATGCCTGAGAGGGTTGTCAGATTGGCCTTACTATCGAATGAGAGGCTCTTCCATGACGAGATAATGTTCGATGTCGTCGAACATCTTCAAAACTATGCATATCTCAAAAAAGTAGAAGGAAAAGACGGTGAGATTCATCGTTATCTCGACAGCATCGGAAAATTGGGCAAAGACGGAAAAATGGAACTTATATATAAGAGGAAAAAAGCATGATTTACCTCTTGTCCATAATCATCTCTTTGCTCTTTGGAGGGCTGGCCTATGCCATCTCCAGTCATCTTTACATTGGGATCGGCATCTTCCTCCTTTATTCAATCGTCTTTATCGTCGTCTTTGCCCCAATGCTTAAGAAATTCCAGGCGAAAGAAAGGAAGCGCCATGAGTGTTACCGCTTCGTCAACGGGTTCATCGTCTCTTTGTCGGTCAGTGGCTCCTTGGACGACGCCTATCAAAGCGCCACCCTCGGCGCGGTGGACGAAGAAGAATCTTTGCTGAAGGCTATCTCAAATCTTTCGGTGAATGAGAGAATCGACTATCTGGCCTCTTATTTCGTGGAGCCGTATTATCGGATGTTCCTCTCGATTATTTCCTTATATCTAGATCAAGGTGGCGATCTCTTGGACTTGGCGGAGCCATTGATAAAAGAAGTCGGCCACAATGAGATATTCAAAGATGAAATCCATGATGTGAAAATCCGTTATCTTGGCCAATTCATCTCCTTGTGGTTTATGAGCGCCTTAGTGCTTCTGTTCGTGAGGATAGGACTCAATGGTTTTTACGATTCTTTGTCTAAGTCGCTGCCGTATTTGCTCACTTCGGTAGCGTATTTCCTTATCGCCATCGCCTCTTTCGCCTATTTCATCTTTTTGTTCAGCGAGGAGAAGCCGTTTTCAAAAGGAAAGGAGAGGATGAAAATTGGGAAAAAGAAATAAGAAAACCAAATTGTCATGGTTGGAGAAGACCAGAAAGGTTGGGCTTAATCCAAGAAACGAGATAATCGCAGTCGCATTAGTCGACGCATTGATGATTGGCGGCGGAATTTATCTTTATTTCATGACGAAGCAAATCAGCGTCATTCTTTCGTCCCTTCTATTGTCATTGTTCGCCTCCATGTTCTTCCTTTCGCACCACAAACGCGAAAAGAAGAAACAAGAGGAATCGCTGTTGGCGGAGTTTGTTGGCGTTTTCTCTTATTTCGCCATCTTCGTGGAGAATGGCTTCCCCGTCTATAACGCCTTGGAAGAAGTGGAGATTTACGCTTCTGAGCTCTTTGCCGAAAAGATAAAGACCCTTTTGTTCTCGATAGATAATGACAAGAGCCTTATGCCGTTTCTTCATTTCGCCGATGAATTTCCGTCCATCGAAGTCAAACAAGTCATGATCTCTATCTACAAAATGGTCGATCAGGGCGGGAACGATGCCTACCTACGGCAATTTTTTACCCTCTTTGACGAACTGTCGAGCAACGAGAGAAAAAGCGAGAACAAGCGAAAGGAAGACCGTTTTGGGACTTCATGCATGCTTCCTTTATTGGATAGCGGCCTCACCATGATGTTAATCGTCGTCGGTGTCATCGTGGTGATAGGGGAGATGCTCAATGGCATATAAACTCGGTTTCTTATTGTCTTTGTTCTTCGTCGTCCAGGTCATGGCTTACGCAGGGGATCTGACGCTGATTCAAGGAATCAACTCCCTCCTTGACGCCACAAGTCTCACGGCAGCGAGGCAAATTTCACATAATTCCGGCATCACCGACGAAATAATCAATCTCGTCAAAACGGAGGCCAAGGCTGATATAGTGGCCGTCAGCGATACCACTCCAAAGGTCGGGGACGTCTTTATCTTCAAGATATACCGTGAATACAAGCCTCTCATTATCTCTGATTCGCCCATGGTCATCAGCGTAACCCGCTCGACTGTGATCGGATATATCGACTAAGGAAAGGAGGAAACATGTCAGAACTAAAAGGACAGCTATTGGGCATGATATTGGTTTTAACCGCATTCACCGCGATTGCCGGCATCATTATTCCAATGTTCACCAAAACAGCTAATCAAGTTGCTGAAAACGTTTCTGTCGGACAAGACGGAAGCGTGGCCGTGACAAAGGCCAGGCATCAAAGCGGGCAATTAGAAGTTTCTTTATGAGAATACGGGGGTTAACGCCCCCTTTTTTGTGGCGTTGAACCTTTTGAATCCATTAACTATAATAAGCGCACGAGGTATTATTCATGGCTATCGCTCAAATGGACGAAATAAGAAAGATGTTCGCTGAACGCGTTCACGTTGATAAAGTCGAAGATGACAAGTCTTTGAAGGATCTTGGCTTAGACAGTCTTGATGTCGTTGAAATGTGCTTGGATCTCGAAGATAAGTATGGCATCCAGTTCTCCACGGACGAGCTTTCTTCATTCAAGACCGTCGGTGATTTGCTCTCTTCTATCGAAAAGAAAATATCCGAGAAGAAATAGTCAGTCTTCTTGTTGCAAAGAGTCCACTAAATCATTAGAATATTCCTTGCGCTTTTAGGAGCGCGAAAAGTGTGCCCGCTTAGCTCAGCTGGTTAGAGCGCCCGGCCGTTAACCGGAAGGTCGAAGGTTCAAGTCCTTTAGCGGGCGCCACTTATATTTGGCCCGTTGGAGAAGCGGCTTAACTCATATCCCTTTCAAGGATACATCCATGGGTTCGAATCCCGTACGGGTCACCAACGAAAACATTGGCTTCATAGGAAGTCATTAAAGTGGGATAGCTTCGGCTATCCCTTTTTCATACATAGAATACCACGATTCAATCGCCTTTTTCGGCACATTTGGGCAGTTTCTTCGGCCAAGTGTGATATTGGCTTTTTTGGACTAAACTGCCGTCTTTATACATCTTCAGGTACTTGAAGAACGTTCCTCTCTTCATTCCTAGTGTTCGGACGGCTGCATAGTTGGTTATCAGACCTTTGCAGTAAAGTCTACAAACCTCGTCGAAGTTTTTCGGGAGGATGGTTTCGGGCCTTCCGAACCTAACCCCTCTTTCCTTAGCACACCTTATCCCTTCGGCTTGCCTCTGCTTCATCGTCTCTCTTTCGTTTTGGGCGACGAAGGACAAAACCTGAAGAACGACGTCAGAGATAAACTTTCCAACCAGATTCTTGCCTTCTGTCCTTGTGTCCAGCAAAGGCATATCGACCACTTTGATGTCGGCTTCCTTGGTTTGCGTTATGTATCTCCATTCGTCGATGATCATCGTGTAATTTCGGCCCAGTCGATCGATTGACTTAACCACGACAAGGTCGTTCTTCTTTAGCTTCTTAAGCAACCTTTGGTAATTCTTTCTTTTGAAGTCCTTTCCTGATTGGTAATCGATGAAAATTCGCTCGTCGTTAAGGCCGAGCTTATGCATCTCTTCTAGTTGCCTATCTATTTTTTGAGTTGAAGTAGAAACTCTTACGTATCCAAATTCCATATTTATTCGATACCTCCTGCATTATGTATTGAATAAATATCTCTACTTAGCAACTTATTTCTGAGGCGTTTAGTCTAATAAAGTACACTTTTGTGACTTAACGGATTACAAGAAAAATATAGGAAAAAGTGAGTAAATATGCGATAATTAATAGAAATTAGAAAGGCGTGGTTTTTTGAACCATTGTCGGTGATTTATGGATCAAGATTTATCAAATAGTTCTAAAGAAGAATTAATAAAAAAGATTACTGAATTAAAAGATGATTTGAAGCGAACAAAGAAATATGGATTGGTGTGGGACAAAGAGAAAAATCCGGAAGCAGTGGTTGAAGCGTGTAAGACCAAAATTCCGGTTCTTAATGAAGACACCTCAAAGAGAATAATCTTAGGTCAGAATGACAATCTATTAATTGAAGGGGATAACTTTCATTCTTTAACAGCTTTGAATTTTATATTGGCAAATAGTATTGATGTCATATACATTGATCCGCCATACAACACTGGTCATGGTGACTTTATCTATAATGACAACTATGTTAATGCTGACGATGGGTTTAGACATAGCAAATGGCTTTCTTTTATGGCAAAAAGGTTGGAATTAGCCCGTAATTTGCTCACAAATAGAGGAGCAATTTATATGTCAATTGATGACAGAGAAGTGTTTAATCTGAAGTTGCTTTGTGATTCGATATTTGGTGAGAAAAATTTTATTTGTTGTTTTGTTAAAGAAGGTTCTGGCGGAAAGCAGGATAGTGTTACGTACTCAGTAAAACACGAGTATTTGTTATGTTATAGCAAAAATGCACAAGCTTTTATTCCTAATCGAGAGAAAAAGCACCGTGACAAGAAAGAATTCAAGTTTTTTGATAAAGCAAAAAACATGTACTACAAAACCCAGTTGTTAAGAAAGTGGGGCGACCAAGACAGAAGAGAAGATAGACCCAACCTGTATTACCCTCTTTTCATTAATAAGAAAGGACTGATTTCTACAAAAGAAGAGGAAAATTCGCAAGCCTATTTCCCAGTCAATAGTTTAAAGCAAGAAGGTCGTTGGAGATGGGCCAAGAATTCTATGCAAGATAACATTGACAATGGCTTGGTCGAATACAAGAAACAAAATGGTGAAATCATTTTTTATGAAAAGATTTTTTATGATGAAACAGATGTTTTGAGTAAGCCGTTCTCGACCATCATATCTAATGTTGATAAAAGAGGAATAGAAGAAATTTCTTCCATTTTTGGTGATAAGGTCTTCTCATATCCCAAATCTGTTGATTATTTAAAATATATTATTGGACTTTTCCCGAGTGACTGTAACACGGTGCTAGATTTTTTTGCTGGTTCTGGAACTACAGGGCAAGCAGTCATGGAACTGAATAAAGAAGATGGCGGTCATAGACGCTTCATCCTTTGCACGAACAACGAAAATAGTATTTGCGAAACTATAACTTATCCAAGATTAAAAACGGTAATGTCTGGTTTCCGCAAAGACGGATCAAAATATGGAGACGGAATAAAAGCAAATCTTTTCTACTTCAAAACTGATTTTGTAAATGATTCTAAAAACAGGGATCAAGCCAAGTACTCTTTGGTTGAGAAGTGTAACGGCCTTCTTTCGATATTAGAAGATTGCTTTATTCTTAAGGATAAAGCCACCAATTACTTCGAATACTCCGACTGCGGCGATAAACGCATGTTCATTTATAACGATTTTTACTCTAAAAAGCCTTTCGATGAGATGAAAGAAAAGATCAAAAAGGAGACCGGAAAGAAAATCCTTTATATTTTCTCAACCGACGATGACCTGTCGCCTTTTGATTTGTCTGACTTAACTGATGTTGAAGTGAAGCCTATTCCAACCAAAATATACGAAATCTATAAAGAGATCGTAGAAGACATCAAGAGAGGAGAATAACCATGAAATACGAATTAAAGGACTATCAAAGAGACGCCGTTGATGAGTTGAAAGATGATTTCAATTTGGCGTTTGGGAGAAAAGGCAAAGTGATTGTCTTCAAATCTCCGACTGGCAGCGGCAAAACCTTTATGGCCTCTTCTCTTTTCGAAGAGTTAACCGAAGAAAACCCTGACTTGGATTTTTGCGTGGTTTGGTGCTCCATCGGCAAAGGCCAGCTGCAGAAACAATCGTTTCTGAACGTCAAAGAGTATCTTCAGGGCAATCCGGTTTGCTCTTTGCTCGAAGACGATTTTTTTGGATCAAGAAGCTACATAAAAAAGCACGAGATAGTCTTCGCCAACTGGGAAAAGCTTGTCGATCAAGACAAAGAAACCGGCGAGTGGATCAACAATCTGATGAAGGATCAGGAAGGCAGAAGCTTCATCGACGTTATCGACAACACCAAAAAGAGGGGAACCAAGATAATCCTCGTCGTCGATGAATCCCACATAGGCGCCAAAGGCGGCACTAGGATTTCCGAGTTCAAGGAAAAAGTCATCATCCCGGACGTCACCCTTGAGATGTCTGCTACGCCAATAATCACCAATCAGGACTTTACGGTGGTGGTGGACCCTCAAAAGGTAATAGACGAGGGCATGATGAAGGAGCAAATAGTCGTCAACAAAGGGATCAAGGAGATTCAGGACGATGAGTTTGACTCAGAAACGCTGATACTCCAAAAAGCGTATGAGATGCGCGAGAAACTAAAAAATGAATATGAAAAGATAGGCTCAAAGGTCAATCCATTAGTTTTGATTCAGATACCTAACGTTCAGGCCGGAGACGAGAAGAAAATCGTCATCAAAGACTTCCTCCGCGAAAAGGGCGTCACCCAAGAAAACGGAAAGCTGGTTTCATGGTGCGACGATTCCGATGATTTCGATAGAGTGAGAATCCGCGACATAGACAACAAGATTGAATTCTTGATCTTCAAGACGGCCATCGCCACTGGATGGGACTGCCCTAGAGCTCAGATACTCGTTAAGTTTAGAGAAGGAAAATCAGAAATCTTTGAAATTCAGACGGTCGGAAGAATCCTTAGAACAGCCGAAGCAAAAAGCTATGGCGACGAGCTCCTCGACACTGGATACGTTTTCTCCAACATCAAAGGAATAGAAACCAAGAAAGAGACATATTCTCCAAACATCATCAAGACTTTATGGTCTTATTTCAGAACTGATGACAAGAAGAGGCCTGCGTATTCAAAGATTCATCTCAGATCCTTCTATCGTTCGAGAAAGGAAGACTACAACGCCGCCAACGCCAAGTTCTCGGATTACTTCGTTAAGGCGTTCATGGAGTTCTTTGGACTTCAGGAATCCGACAAATATAGCATACCCAATATGACCTTATTCGATATAAAAGGTCTTGTTATTCCTCAATTCGGGGAAGATGAGATTGTTTCCGAAAAAACGATCGACTCCGTCCAGATAGACAAGGAGAAGACGTATCAAACCGATACCGCGAAGGTTAGAATCGCCGGATCAGACTTGGAGAAGGCTTATTATTCGCTAATATCAGAGCACTTGAATGGATTGGCTTACGTACGTTCGAAGCCATCAGTCAATGTTGCAATATTCGATGCTTTCTCGATGTTTCTTGGAAGCATATTCAAGAGAGACGAAAAAGTCATAGGCGTTCAGAAAACAGTTATTTCAAATGTTGGAATATTCTCTAAGATCTTAGATACAGCAACGCTGGCTTTTAGACATGATCTTGAAACCAATAAAGGCCTAAAGGGCACTACCTACGATTTTGAAATCAGCCCTAAAAAGGCCTTCTCAAGTGTGACCCATGAGGATTACCATTCAAAGCTTTCTCTTTATCAGCCTTTGTATGTTCTCTTGCAAGACATTAACAACAAGCCTAATAAACTGGAGACCGATTTCATGGACTTCCTTTCCATGCACGACGGCGCGGTTGACTGGTTTTGGCAAAACGGCCCTGAAGTCATGAGAACTAACTTTGGTATTTCGTATAACAATGGCCTTTCAACTTTCCAACCTGACTGGATCGTAAGATACAAGGACGGGACTATTGGGATTTATGACACCAAGCCAATCGATCATAATGTTGAAGACACAAAAATAAAGGCAGAGGCCTTGTATGCTTATATCCAATCAATTAATCAAAATAGAAAGAAGTATTTTGGCAAGGTGATAGGCGGAATTATTGTGCAAAGCGGGTCTACCTTCTTTGTGACGAATGAGCCAGTCTATTACGATTACAAAGCTTCTCCTAGACACTATGAATTGTTCGAGAATACTATCGACAGGATTACTCAGTCGCTTGAGATAATGAGAAGAAACCAAGAGGTCCTAGACGAAATCAAGAAATATACCCAATACAATGAGGCAGATGATGAGGACAAGTAACTAAAATCCTTTCTATGCATGGGTCCGAAATGGTATAGAGGGTCTACGCGGGTACGAACCAAAACGCCGATAGTCACTTACTTTCTTGTATCTATGCATGGGTCCGAAAAGGTTTGGGTGCCCATTTGTCCTCTATGCAACGGTAGGCATTGGACATTCGAAAGAACAGCCACATAGACAAGCGTCTATGTGGCTTTTTTTGCACAATTCGATATTGAAAAGCGCACATTTTCTGTGCGCAGCATCGTTGATTGTCCTGTATCCCTCGGATTCATAACCGCTTCAAAGATCGATAACCGGCTTCGCTGTGAGGACCGTCACGGTTTTGGCGGCGATCTCCAGTAGTGATTTTTGTTCTTTTGTCAGCTTTCCTTGGGCCGGCCGGCTTGGTACAAGATGTGCGAGCGATTCCGGCAATGACTAAGGACTTCTCTTTTCGCATTCGAACGAAAATGAATGGGTGCACATTTGCTCTATAAATAACCGTACGCCCAGAACAAAAGCAAAACCTATGATATATTGTTATAATAAACTTTTAAGTTTATCCGATATCATCTATCATATTGTTATGGATACTCCTTACATAGATTTTGCACATATCGACTATAAAGAGCCCGTTATTTTGTGCGGTGATTGCAGAAAACTAATCGTGAATATTCCATCTGCTTCAATCGATACGATTATCACGAGCCCGCCTTATTGGCACGAACGAATCTATCCGGGCTCCTTGATTGGTGAAGAAGAAGATCTTGAAGAGTACATAAACAATCTCGTTGCCATTTTCCGAGATTTAAAGCGATTAGTGAAACCGACAGGTTCTCTTTGGCTTAACATTGGAGACACTTTTCGCGATCAAACTTGGCAAAACGTTCCCGCCAAATTGGCTATCGCTTTGGCTAATGACGGATGGTTTCTAAAAGACGAAGTTATATGGGAGAAGGCTAACGGTGGTCTTTCGAGCCGAACTAATCGCTTAAGGCCCTCTCATGAAATGGTTTTCCATTTTACCATTGAAGCGAATAATTATTATTTTGAAGATGAAGCGATTCGAGAGACTAAGCCTCTCGTCAAAAAGGCGAGTGGGAAAAGCCGCACTGGCGTAAGCGGAGTTGTCTATCAGAAAAAAATAGAAGAATCACCATTTTTATCGTATCGCGAAAAAAGAAAGGCGAAAGCTGCTCTCAAAAGAGTTTTAAAAAGGATGAAAGATGGCTACATTGATGACTTTAGAATGGTTATTCGGGGAGTGGAGAAGACGACTCATTCCAATAACATAAAAATCTCTGGTCGGGCTGAAGAACTTGAAAGAAATGGCTATTATTTCCTTTTTTATAATCCAAAAGGCCCTATTCCGAGTGATGTGTGGTGTATTCACGCGAGCAGTGGGCGCTTGTCAAAAGAATTCTCCTCCTCCTTCCCACCTGAACTATGTCGGATTCCACTTCTCGCCACTTGCCCTCCGGATGGAGTCGCATTAGATCCTTTCGCTGGTCTAGGTAGCATGGCTTTCATGGCCAAAGCGCTTCATAGGAAGTCGGTTTCATTCGAAATAAACCCTGACAATGTAGCCATTGCTGAGAAGAGGTGCTCTGATGGTTAAAATTGGCGAATTTTTTGGCCAAGTCGCCGCAACTTGCAATCCCCAAGAACTAGCGAAAAAGCAGATTTGCCCATATACTCATAAAGTTTGCGGCAAACATCGAAAGAACGATGCAAAAGTGAGCATTGGAATTTGCTCAATACTGAACGCTGGTAACTATGTTGTTGTTTGTCCTGAGCGATTCATGGCCAATCATTTGGCAATAAAAGACTGCTTACCTTTCATTCATGGCAAAGCTGATATCTCATATAAGTCGGAAAAAAACAAAAGCCGGATTTTTTGATTTTACGGTATTCAGTAAAAGTTCCAGTCAAGGGGTTGAATATCTGTGCCTTGAAATTCAGGCTTTAGATACTTGTGGTTCGGCTTATAAAGAAAGGCGGAAACTCGGACTAGAATCAGAATCTACTGCAAAAGAAAAAAATTACGGCATCAACTGGAGAATGAGCGCTAAAACCATGCTGAGCCAAATCGTTTCCAAATTGTATTTTCTTAACTTGCATAATAGAAAACTCGTTCTTTCAGTTCAAGATGTTTTCTTTGAAAAAGTGTTTCCAAAAGAATGTCTTCACGATACTTTTGTTAATGGTGACTTGATTATTAATTCGTATCATTACGAAATAGTTAACGATTTTTCTTCTCTCGCCTTAATTGGGCGGTATTACATTAATTTGTCGGATCTCCAGTCGATTATTTTGGATAAATGTTATGACGATTGCGAAGACGAAATATTGGCAAAATTATTGAAGGAGGAAACTCGTTAACTTTCAATAGACCGCTATACGCTTCTTCGCATTCAAAGTGAAACTTCAGCATAGGCTTATGCGTCGAAGAAGATGATCCAATCGCCTTCTTCGTCACATTTAGGGGGTTTAATTGGTCAAGCGCTATATTGGCTTTTTTTGTGGTGATCTCCTGACACCTATTGTGGTGGTTCGCTGAGGGACCGGAGCATTTTCAGGAATCAATTTTTTATGTGTCTTATTTCGAATGATACTGAATATAAAATATGAATAAATATGCATTAATGTTTTTAAACGACTTGAATACTGAATATAAACAGCTAAAATATATGCAGTAACTTATGCGTATTTTCAACTATTCCTTTCTTAAAACAATCGAGCTCTCCCCTAATTTTTTCTCTTTGGCAAGCCTGATTTTCACGATGAAGGGGAAAGAGAGCGCCACCCGAAAGGAATATCCCTCCATTTATGAAAGCCTGAAGCAAATCGCCATCGTTCAATCCGTCAAGGGATCAAACGCGATCGAAGGAATTGTGGCGACCGACAAAAGAATCAAAGAGCTTGTTCTAGAAAACAGCTTCCCGCTCGATCATACCGAGCAAGAAATCAAAGGTTATCAGGACGCTTTAGCGGTTGTTCATCAGAATAGTTTGAACATCCAGTTTAATGAAGAAACAATTCGTTCTTTGCATCGTTTGATGGGAAGCAGGGCCCAAATCGCCAATCGGGGTGAATGGAAAAAAGACGATAATGTCGTTACGGAAACGCTTCAAGATGGCTCGACTAGAGTGCGATGGAATCCCGTGCCGGCTTTGCTCACGCCACAAGCGATGAACGATTTGGTCCTGGCTTATCGTTCAGCTGTCAGTGACAGCCAAATAAACCGGCTTCTTTTGATCCCTTGCGTTATTCTCGATTTTCTTTGCGTCCATCCTTTCGATGATGGAAACGGTCGCGTTTCTCGTCTTCTTTCTCTTCTTTTGCTGAACAAAGCCGATTTCGATATCACGCGTTATGTTTCTTTTGAGGAAGAGATTAACAAGGACAGGGGCCCTTATTATCAAGCACTTGAACAATCTTCTTTGGGCTGGCATGAAAATAAGAATGATTATTTGCCTTTTGTCGCTAATTTTCTTACAACCCTGGCCCGTTGCTATCAAGAACTCGATAAGCGCTTTTTGGTCTTGAATGGCCAAAAAATAAACAAGAGTGAGCGAATTGAAAAAATGGTTTTGGCTTCCTTTATCCCGGTTTCGAAAAAAGAAATAAGTTCCTATTTGCACACGA
>DHAP01000017.1 GCA_002397465.1 Caryophanales bacterium UBA4951
ACCTAGGAGTTTTTATTCATAAAGGTAAATTAAGCAGTGTTCTCTAGCTTGATAGGCCGATGAATCGGTGAGCAAAACGCACGGAACACTAAGATACAACAGTCCATAAAATAATCTTAATCTATAGCCAATTATCACTAATAAAAACCAATTTACAAAACTAAAATAATATCCATAAATACAAAAGTAATTTAATTTCTATTTACAATGTTATACAACCTTTATAAATAGTTGTATAATCTTCGTATGAAAATGACTCTTTCGAAAAAGACCGTTAAAGGGAATTCATACTATTACCTCAACGTTAAAAAGAAGGGCAAACTTCATACTTCGTACTTAGGCAAACTTGATTCTCCGAAGTTTAAGAAATACCTTCTGTCGTTGACGAAAGAAACTGGTCAGTCTTTTTATAAGAAAACCAAGGCCAGGAATTTTGGTTTGGGGCTTCCTGTCGTTTATGTTGAAGACGGTTTATTGACTTATGAATATTCAAACGGCTTTTTAGAGAGACATACCAAAAAAGGAGTTCTAGTTTCTAATGGTGAAGAACCAAGCGAATGAAAAGCAACTGATAGTGGTGGCTGGTGTCACTGGATCTGGCAAGAGCACGTTTTCTTCCGCTTTTAAGAATTCGTTTTTAAGAAGCCTCCCTTTGTTGTCACTTGATAAGGGTCTTGCTTCTGATTCTTCCTTTTACGTGGAAACGAACCTTTCCAACGGCTCTCAGTTTTCATATTTCGAAAAAGCCAAAGATCTTGGCTACAAAATCACTGTCTACTATTTATTTACAGGAAAGCAGCTGTCTATCGCTAGGGCTAGGCTCAGGGAGGCTGCCGGGGGCGAACATTTTGAGGAGGGACTTTTCAAAAAATCCTATGAGGCCTCTTATAAAGGCCTTACCTCCGTGTTTTCGGTGGCGGATGTCATCTTTTTATTGCGAAATCAAAAGAGCTTGGATTTCGTCACGGCTTTTCAGCCTTCTAACGGAAACATCGACACTTTTTCAAAAACGGTTAAGAGATTAAAAAGCGAAGTTGACTCCATCAGTTAAGGCAAAAGGCAACTAAAGATTTTTCAAGAAAGGAAAGTGTAGTAAAATACACAATGCCATGGGATTAAAAAAGGTTATTGCAACGGATTTAGACGGAACCTTGTTCTATCCTCGAAAGAGAATCAGAATGATAGGGAAGGATAACCGCCAATTCATCGAGAAATTCATGGATGATGGTGGGCGGCTACTTTTAGTCAGCGGCAGAAATCGCTATTTTGGCGAAAAAGTAGGGGCTAATCTTAAGCGAAATGTCGATGTGGTAGGCTGCAATGGTACTTTTGTTCTATCGAATGGTGCTTTGATCAAAGAAACGTTTTTCGCAAAAGAAAGTCTTAAAACAATTTTGAAAGAGGCCCAGCGTGAGTACGCTTTGCCTATGGTCATGCTCTTCACAAAGCATAGAAATATCGTGATTCCACGTTCCGGGATTGGAAGAATGGCAGGACTTGCTTATACGGTTTATCAGACTTTTCAGGGAACTTACCGCGAGCCAATCGTCAGAAGCGACCGCGTTTATTACGAGGAACTGGAAAAAGGCGAGGTCTATAAAGCCATGCTTTTCTTCGGGATCAGTGGCAAAGCAAAGCGAAAGGCCATGGAAGCGAACAAGCTTATGCGCCTCCGTTACCCAGACGCCGAATTCTCGTGGGTTGACCAAGCGATAGAGATCACCCCAAAGGGGTGCACCAAGAGCTCTGGAATTGAGTTTTATCTTGATTACAACCACCTCAATCGCGATAATGTCTTAGTTGTCGGGGATAGCGGAAACGATATCTCGATGTTCGAAAGCTTCAAAGAGCAGAGTTTCTGCATGGAGCATTCGCCCGACGCCGTTCAGAAGCACGCGAAACACATCATCAAACGCTTCTATGATCTCGAGACCTATATCTACCCATCTGAGGAGACAAACGAGATCTCCGAGAAAACAAAGGAAGGAAGCAAATTAGACAAATGAATCAGATTTCAGAAGTGATGACGACGTTGATCCACTATAAGGTAGTGGTTAGGGACACAATGGAGTACACACTCCCCAAGGATTCCTATGACGTCAATTTGTTCAGCGAAAAGAAAAGAAGCATCCTTGTTGAACTTGAACAGCCAACTCCGTTAAAGAACATCCTTGCCAACAGCGGTGACAATGGCACCAAGTTGGAGAAGACCATCAGAGACTTCTATGACCAAGTTTATGGCGATTCATCAACCATCCTTAAATTGGCTGATGATGGCTTAAGAGTCGATCATGCCCAGCATTTAGCCATTTTCCGTGGCGTTTTGCCTATCCATGAGAACGTCCAAGCCATGTTGATTGGCATTGAAAACGATGCCAAGAAGAACAACATCGACGTTTCTAAGGCCGCCGCCGTCAACCAAGCCGAAGAAAGACTTTATCGCGGCGTTGCTTATATGTGCTTGACCGCCCAACTCACCAAGCTATTCGCCGATTACAATCAGGCGAGACGTGAGAACAAAGGCGAAGAGAGCGCAGCCAGCCGCTTTATCGGAAATGACATCAACGAGACCATTCAGGATATCAATGTCATCAAAGCCAACTCTCACATCACCGACGAAAGATTCAACAGTGTCCAAGACAAAGTCTTCATGCTCGTTGACTTCATGACCGGCCGTAGAGACCTCCCAATGGGAAAGAGCTTCAACGATGTCATCAAGGAGACCCAAGATGGAATCGCTGGATATGTCAGAGAAGTGGAGCCGACGTTCCGTGAGCTCTACGTCCCTCTAATCAATGAATTAGTCGAACAAGCCAAAGCCAATGGCAACAAGATCAAACCGACTGAACAAGCTGCCCCGGTCGCTGCTCAAGACGGATCTGATGCCGTTGAATTGGACCCGAAAACTGGAGCCCCAAAGGCTTAATAAAGGATATATATGGAGAACGAAGTCGCAAAGAAAAGCAAAATCAGCAAAGGCGAGATAACCTGGATCGTTATTTCCAGCGTCATCGCAGCCGCCGGACTATTCATGAGCATTCTTGGAATCGTCGGGGATCATCTTCCTGTCAAAAACAGCGAGAACTGGATTCTTTTAGGCGAGAGTTCCTTCGAAAGCGTCATGAAAATGAACTATCGTTGGTTCGGAGTGATATTGATTATCGGCGCGGCCTTCATTTCCGTCTTGTTCCTTAATCATTACGCCAAGAAGGGTGACATCGACGAAGAGAGAAATCTCCGCCGCCAGCAACGCCTTCAAGTCATCTCGGCTTCGGCCGACGCTGACAAGCAAGCCGCTTTGGCGAATAACGCTTCTACCGTAGAAGTGAAATCAACCGAAGTCAAAAAAGACTAACGCATCCGCTAATCTTGCCCAGGGAGCGATCTCTGGGCTTTTTTTATTTGTGATTTTCAGAAAATGGCAAAGAAAAAACCCCGATGAAACGGGGTATTCTTGCCATTGGCGGAGGAAAAGGGAGTCGAACCCTTGCGCCCGGTTAAGAGCCTACGAGCTTTCCAAGCCCGCCCCTTCAGCCACTTGGGTATTCCTCCACGTTGAAACGTGGCAACGCAAATTATAGGTGAGTGAACTCGCTTTTTCAATCGGTCTTTATGATATAATTCTTTCAATATGAAAGAAATCGTCATCGACAAGGCAAATTCGGGACAAAAAGCCGAAAAATTCGTCCGCCGTTTCTTTTCTGAAGCCCCATTGGGATACATTTACAAAGCCTTCAGGAAGAAAGACGTCAAGGCCAATGGCCATTGGGTCAAGAAAGATTACATCCTCCAAGAAGGGGACGTCATGAGAATATACGTCAGCGATGAGCAACTCGCTGATTTTCTTAAGCCACGCGAAGCGACCAAGTGCATGCTTCCTTATCCAATCGTCTTTGAGGACGAAAACGTCCTCATAGTGGACAAGCCATCCGGCTTGCTTGTGATAGGGGATGAGCACGAGACAAGGAACACCCTTGCACGGAAGGTTTTGGACTATTTGTATTACAAGAACGAATTTGATCCTAACGAGCACATCTTCGTTCCTTCCCCGGCTCACAGGTTGGACCGCAACACTGCCGGTTTGGTTGTGTTTGGCAAAACCGACGCCGCGCTTAAACAGCTTGAAGAAGTATTTAAAGACAGAACCGAGATATCAAAACATTACACCGCTTTGGTTAGTGGTATCCTTGAAGGAAAGGGAGAGATCGACACCCCTTTGAAGAAAGACGTCGACAGCGGACTCGTTAGCGTTACCCCGGTTGAAAAAGGCGGGAAAAACGCCCTCACCAAATACGTCAGCAAAGAGACGTTTCTCGACTCGACACTCGTCGATGCCGAACTCGTCACTGGCCGCACTCATCAGATCCGCGTTCACTTTGCCTACATTGATCATCCCTTGATTGGGGACGGAAAATATGGGGATTTCGCCGCAAATCGCCGCTATAAGGCAAAATACGGCTTCTCGCATCAATTCCTTCATGCCACAAGCATTTCCTTCGGGAAGATGCCGTCTGAGCTCAAGGATTTGGAGGGCAAGACATTTGTCTCTCCTCTAAGCAAGGAAGAATCCGATCTCTTGTCCGAACTTAAAAAGGAAGTTACCAAGTAGGAGGTAAATTTAGGATGAAAAGCATCGTGAATGAGAACTACGAAAGATGGGTCAATTCGCCAAAGGTAAGCAAAGAAGACAAAGAGACCATTCGGAAAATGTCCCAAAAGGACAAAGACGACGCCTTTTTCCAAGATATTGAATTTGGCACTGCCGGCATGCGCGGAGTCATCGGACCTGGCACCAACAGGATGAACGAATTCACGGTCAAAAAAGCCACGATCGCCTTTGGGATGTTCTTGCTAGAAAAGTTCCCAGACGCCAAGACCAAGGGCGTTGCCATCAGCCACGACAACCGTTTCTTCTCAAGGCAGTTCACCCTCGAGAGCGCACGTTTGCTCAACGAGTTAGGCATCAAAGCCTATATTTTCGATTCTCTTCGTCCGACCCCAGAGCTTTCCTACGCCGTCAGATACGTGAAAGCCGCAGGCGGAATCATGATCACGGCCTCCCACAACCCAAAGCAATACAACGGATATAAGGTCTATGACGAAAACGGATGTCAGTTGGTTCCCGACAAGATCAAACGCCTCGTCGAGATAATCGCCTCCCTTCCTGACGAGTTGACGGTTGAGCCGACTTTGGCTCCTACTCAGGGAACGACATCTCAGTTCGATGAAAAGATCGATGACGATTACGTCAAAGAAGTGGAAGGGGTCCAAATCAACCCCGATCTTCCTAAAAAAGGCTTCAAGATCGTCTACACTCCTCAGCACGGCACCTCTTACGAGAACGCGATGAGGGTCTTCAAAGACTGCGGATACGGCGTCATTCCCGTGACTAAGCAGTGCACCCATGACCCGAATTTCGGCGGGACTCTCTCGCCTAACCCCGAAACGGCCGAATCATTCATAGAGCCGATCAAACTGGCTGAGCAAGTCAAAGCCAACATCATCGTCATGACTGACCCCGATGGCGATAGATGCGGAGTCGGCTATCTTTCAAGCAAAGGAAAATACGAGAGATTCACCGGAAACCAATCGGCCGCTCTTCTCATGGACTACATCTTCAACGCCAGAAAAGAAAAGGGAACCCTTTCCAAAGACGGCGTGATGTATGACACCATCGTCACTTCGGACTTAGGACGTAAAATCGCCCATAGTTATGGCATCAAGAATGAGTCGTTCCTCACCGGCTTCAAATACATCGGCGACAGGATCGACCATTACGAGAAACTAGGGAAAGGCCCGCACTTTGAGTTTGGCTACGAAGAGAGCTACGGCTGCCTTATTCAGCCATTCGTCCGCGACAAAGACGGCATCCAAGCGATACTCCTATACTGCGAAATGGCCCTTTATTATTTCTTGAAAAAGATCCCACTCGACGTGGCCTATAGAAACCTCGAGCTCAAATACGGCTTCCATGAGACGATAACCGATTCCGTCTATTTCGAAGGCAGCGAAGGCTCGGCCATCATGAAGAAAATCATGGATGAGCTTCACGCCAACCCACCGATGGAAGTCGCCGGTCTCAAAGTCAAAGAAGTCCAAGACTACGAAAAGGGCACCATCGTTTCATCTGATGGAACCACCAGGCCGACTGGGCTAGAACAAGCTGAGGTCGTCAAACTGATTTTCGATGACACCTCTTGGATCGCCATCCGTCCTTCGGGCACCGAACCAAAATGCAAATTCTATGTCGAAGCCGTCGCCAAAGACGATGCAGGCTTAAAGGAACGCGCGCAAAAAATGGTCTCTGAACTCAAGAAAGATCTTGGGGTCAGAGGTTAGTTCAACAATAGATCAGCCAAAGTCAAAGCAACGCCGTCTTGGTTGTTTGTGGCTTTGGTTTTTCTATATTTTTGCAAAAGCATTGGGGATTTGCAGTCTTTTAACGCAAAAGGAAGGCCGGCTAAAGACAACATTTCATCGTCGTTGTCGCTATCTCCAAAGGCGATGACGTCTTCTTTTGAGATGCCTAGCGTTTTCATGACATATATGAGGGCTGAGCCTTTGTTGACGCCTTTGATATAGGCCTCTGAATAGAAGGAATGGCTCCAAGGGCGAAACAAGATTCCGTCATGTTCTTCCACAATCGCTTTAAGACAGGGAACGTTTTGATGGGATGAACGGAAGATCATCGTATAGGTGTCCTCATCCAGATTCTCAATGATGTCCCCGACTTTGGAAGTTTCCTTTTCATAAGGGAAGTAGTGGTTCAGATAAGAATCGTTCCTCTTTAAATAGACCATATGCTCGCTTTCGCACATGAACGAAGTGGCGGCAGGCCCCATCTTTAGATAAATGTCCTTCACGTCATCAGCCTTGAAGCGTTTCCTAAGTTCTTGGAAGCTAGCCTCTTTGGGGTCAAAGACGTGAGCTCCGTTATAGGCGATGATAGGAGAAGTCAGATGGAGTTGCTCATAGAAGGGCTTCATGCTCCTCCAGGGACGGCCGCTCGCCAAAACGATGATGTGTCCTTTTTCCTGGACACGCAAAAGAATGTCTGTGCTCTTTTTGGAAAGAACCAGCTGGTCATTTATCAGAGTGCCGTCTACGTCTACGGCAATGAGCTTTCTATTCATCTATTTGAAGCAAACCGACGGCCTTTTGGACGCGGTGGAGCGTTTTGTCGGCAATGAGGCTGGCTTTCTTGGCCCCTTCTTGGAGAACGCTCACATATGACTTGTTGGCGATGATCTCCTCGTATTTGGCTTTGAATGGCGCAAGCTCTTCCTCGACGGCATCGGCCACTGCCTTCTTGAAATCCCCATATCTTGAATTGACGAACTGTTTCTCCGCTTCTTCCGGAGTGGTGTCTTTCAAGGCGGCGTAAATCGTCAAAAGATTAGAAATGCCAGGCTTGTTCTCAGGGTCGAACTTGACCTCGCTTCCGGAGTCGGTCACGGCGGACATGATCTTTTTGCGGATGGTTTTGAGATCGTCTTTCAAGAAAATATCGCCTTTAGGATCGCTCTTGCTCATCTTTTTGCTGGGATCCGAAAGGGACATGATCCTCTTTCCGACTTTGGTGACTTCCGCTTTCGGCATGACGAGGATGTCGCCGTAGCGGTTGTTAAAACGGTTGACGAGGTCGCGGCATAATTCGACGTGTTGGACCTGGTCTTCTCCGACTGGGACGATATTGGCGTCATAAAGAAGGATGTCGGCAGCCATCAGGACCGGATAGGCGAAGATGCCAAGTCCGATTTGGTTGTCATTCATCTTGCTGCATTTGTCTTTGAACTGGGTCATCCTTCTTAACTCACCCATGTAAAGGTAGTTCTGGATGATGGCGTTAAGCTCGGCATGGGCCGAGACGCTGCTTTGAAGGAAAATGGTGCATCTTTTAGGGTCCAAGCCAGAGGCAAGATAAAAAGCGGCGATATCACGTGAATTGTTTCTTAAGACTTCTGGTTCGATCGGCATCGTCAAAGCGTGCAAGTCGGCGATGAAGATAAAGACCTCCCCGCGGTCTTGGAAGTCCTTGAAATGCCTTAAGGCTCCGATGTAGTTGCCGAGAGTGAGTTCCCCGGTTGGTTTGATTCCTGATAAAATGCGTTCCATTGTTGCGACCTTCTTGGCGTAATTATAAGGCTATCACGCTAAATAAGGGAACTAAAGATAAGAAGAAAGGACCTAAGAATAGCCAAAGATTGACTCAATGTCTAAAGAGTCGATTATTTGGCAAAAAAATAGGGCGCAAACTTGACACGGGTGCTACAATTCAAATGCTTATGATAAAGATTTATTATTCACCAAGTTGCAGCAGCTGCCGCAAAGTAAAAAAATGGTTCGATGACCAAAAGATACCATACGAGCAAAAAGATATTTTCGGCAAAGAACTGAGCAAGGACGATCTCATGGAGATCATCTCCAAAAGCGAAGACGGGACCGATGACATAATCTCGCCAAGGAGCAAAATCGTCAGCGAGAATCACATTGACTTCGATGACATGACCGTAAGCCAGTTGATCGAGTTCATCAGAAAGAACCCCTCAGTCCTCCGCCGCCCGATCATCGTCGATGACCACCGGGTCCAAGTCGGCTATAATGCTGAAGAGATCAGGACTTTCATCCCCCGTGCCCGCCGCATCGCCGAAATGGCCTGCAGCGCCGGAGAATGCCCGAACTTCGGGACTTGCGATCCCTCATTGGACATCCAAGGCAAACTTCCCATCAAGAAATAGAGAAAGCAAAAGGCTCAGCCATTCAGGTGACTGAGCCTTTTTCTTTTTGTTTTGTTTATTTGACGGCGTCCAAGGCTCTTGAGACCTTGGTTTTCTTGTTGAGGACGAAGACGATGCCATTCTTTTCAAGGAGGTCCTTGAGAAGCCTTTCGGCATCGGGCTCGTTGTTGTACTCAAGCTCGATCTCGTAGTCGACGATGTCGGAGTAGTGGTTCTCGTCGAGCGAGAGCTTGCCTCCTTCATATGGCACGTCGATACGCTTGGTAGTAAGGCTCGTCTTTATGAACAGAGTCGAGGTATCGACATCGAGCATCGTGAGGAAACGTTTGATGTCGCCTTCCGGGAAGATGTTCTTGCCTTTGAAATTCTGGAAGGTCTCCTGATTCCAGGAGCAGTTTTTCTCCAAAAGCCCCTGCGACAAAGGCGTCTTAAGGGTTTCTTCGTAAGTGCCTTGCTTTTCTCTCACGCGGAGGGCGAAGCCTTCCTTGCGGAGGAGGTTGTCCTTGTTGTCGATATAATAGTTAGTCTGAGTGTACGGGGAGTATTGGGGGAACAGGGCGACGAGCTTCTCGTAGTCTTTTTTGCTTACAAGGGCTTTCGCTTCGATTTCGATGGCATTGCTCATAATTCTTTCTTTTGACCTCTTGTGCTATTATACCCTCGTGCAGTTACAAATTATCAATCTCTATATCGATTTTTACTTAGAAAACCTTTACTGGGTCGTTGGTTTGGCCGTTTTGGTATTTTGCCTCTTCTACCTGATTATCGACAAGATCCATGACGGGAAGGCCGAAAAGGAAATCGAGAAGAAGGTCAATCTCTACCTCGAAGCCCTCGGCGGGGAGAATAACGTCATCAGCCATGAGCTGGTCGGATCGAGGATCGTCGTCTCTCTCCGTGACTACTCAAAAGTGAACCAAGCCAAGCTCGAACAAGCCGGAGTCGCAGGATTCATCGAAAAAAGCGACAAGCTCACGATGGTGGTCAAACACAATGCCGAAAAAGTCTACAACAGCATCTTCCCCAACTGAGGAAGATGTTTTTTTATGTCTTCGATGGGAAACCCCATCACGTTGTAATACGAGCCCTCGATGTGGTCGATAAGACCAGCCTCGTCTTGGATTCCGTAAGCGCCGGCCTTTCCGAAAGGCTGGTATTTTTTAACGTAATCGATGATTTGCTCATCGCTCAGTTTGTTGAAATAGACGGCGGTGGAGACGCTGCGGCTGACTTCTTTTCCTTTTGATAGATAGGTATATCCGGAAAGGACGATTTGCTTCTTGCCTTGTTCTTCTTTTAGCATCCTTATGGCATCTTCCTCGTCTATTGGCTTCCCAAGGATCTTGCCATTTAGCAAAACGATGGTGTCCGAGGCCAAAACCTCGTCGTCTGGATGCTTGGAAAAGACCTCATAGGCTTTGATACGGCTTTCTTCTAGGGCCATGTCTTTGGCCTTGATGGAAGAATCCAAAAGCCTTTCGTCCACCGAGGGGACGATGATTATGAAATCTTTGGTGATCTTTTTGAGGAGCTCCTGCCTTCTAGGGGAGGAGGAAGCGAGTATCAGCATCTTATTCGTTCACGTTCATGATGACAGGAATGATCATCGGATTTCTCTCTGTCTTGCGGTAGATGTAGCTTGAGACTTCGTTTTTGATGGTGGCTTTGATCTCCGAGAAGGTGCACTTGCCCTTCATGAGGCCGTTCAAGGCTTCTTCGGCATGCATCTGGGAGTGACGGATGACGTGGGAGTCGCTCGCGGCGTTGAAACCACGGGCATAGACTATCGGAGGGACGACCATTTTGTTGGTGCGGCTGTTGACGGTCAACAAGACGGCAACCATGCCATCGCTCTTTAGCTGATCGCGGTCGAGGATAACGGATGAGGAAAGCCCATCGAGGTCATTGCCGTCGATGTAGATGTCTTCGGCTTGGACGTGTCCGCCTCTAGTGACCTTGTGGTCTTTGAGAACGAGCTGGTCGCCATTATTGCAGATGAAGACGTTTTCAGGCTTGATTCCGATGGTCTTGGCGATTTCCCCATGAAGCTTGAGCATGCGGTATTCGCCGTGGGCCGGCATGAAGAATTTCGGGTTGACCAAGCGGAGCATCAAGCGGAGTTCCTGTCTTGAAGGGTGGCCTGATGAGTGAAGCGAGAAAGCCAAGGAGTTCTGCTTGACGTCAGCCCCTTGTTTTACGAGGTTATTGACGAGACGGTCGACCAAAGCCCCGTTGCCAGGGATTGGGTTCGACGAGAAGACGATGGTGTCGCCTGGGATGATTCTGATGTTTTTATGGTCGCCATTGGCAATTCTTGAAAGAGCTGCCATTGATTCGCCTTGGCTTCCGGTGCAGAGGATGCAGACGTCGCTTGAACGATAGTTCCTGACGTCTTCGTCGCTGATCAAGGAAGTGTCGGGGATTTTGATGTAGCCATATTCTCTCGAGATGCCGACGACGGTCTCCATGCTGCGTCCTAAGATGCAGATTTTGCGTTTATGTTCGACGGCCACTTCGACGACCTGTTGGATACGGTTGATGTTGCTTGAGAAAGTCGAGACGATGATACGGCCAGGGGCCTTGTCGAAAATCTCTTGGACGCCAGCCCTGACGTTGGTTTCGCTAGGGGTGTATCCTTCGATTTCGGCATTGGTGCTGTCAGCCATCAACAAATCGACGCCTTCTGAGCCTAGACGAGCCAATTTGTCGAGCTCGAAATTAGGTCCGACTGGCGTTAAATCGATTTTGAAGTCGCCGGTGTCGATGATACGGCCTTCCTTGGTGTCGACGCAGATGCCGAAGCTGTCCGGGATCGAGTGGGTGACACGGAAGAACGAGACAGTGAAATCGTCTCCGACATGAATTATTGAATCAGAGTCATACTCGACGATTTTGACGCTGTCTTTGATTCTGGCGTCCTCGAGTTTGTGCCTGATGAGGGCGGCGGCGAGACGCGGGGCGTAAATCACGGGGATGTAGACGCTCCTTATCAAAAAGGGAATGCCCCCGATGTGGTCTTCATGTCCGTGGGTTATGAACAAGGCTTTGATCTTTGAACGGTTGTTTTTTAAATATGTGTAGTCAGGGATGACGTAATCGACGCCAGGAAGGTTGGCTTCAGGAAAGCGAACGCCGGCATCAAACAAAATCAACGACCTTTCGCTTTCGATGCAGTAGGTGTTCTTTCCGACCTCTCCTAAACCTCCGAGGGCGAAAATGTTAATAGGCGAATCGAATCTAGCCATAAATGGCCTCCAAGATAAGCATGATTATTGTATGAACGAATTAACCAGCGACCTAACTATAGCATGAGTGGATAAAAGTGAAAAATGAAAACGCTTTATCTCGCTTGATTCCTCTTTTTTTGCATATAGAGGTCGATGATGGCGACCGCTTCGGCGATCAAAGCGGGAAGCGAGAGGATAATAGGCGCGATGTTGTAGCTGCCCATGAAGTCCAGCGGATAGAACGCGATGGCTTCCTCGAGGATGTAATCAGGCTCAATGATGAGGAAGACCACCATGAGGATGGACAAAAGCAAAGTCGATCCGAAGAGACTCCAAGACAGGACGGTCCTTTTCTTTTCGTTTTGTAAAGCCCCTCCATCCTTATAGCCCCATTCGTAGAAGCCGAGCATGAGGCTTGGCACGAGCATCAGGATGTATAGGGGGATCATGTAACCCTCATAGGTTCCGCCATAATTGGCGTCGTAAAGACCAAAGATGAACGATCCTAAATGATAGATGGCAAATAGAACCAATAGAGGACGGAAAATGGAAGAGAAGATCTTCCTGGCCGTCCCGTGCCTAGACGGGAAATAGGGGCCTTCTGGTTTCTTTTTGAAAGAGAGATAGACGAGGTATCCGCCCGCTAAGGCAAAGACGAAGTTCAAAATGATCATGTCTAATGGGAACAAAGAGGTGATTCCACCCTGAAGGAAACCATTGTAGGTTCCATTCGTGGCATAGACAATCAACATGATGGCCCCAAATAAGGAAAGGCCAGAGAAGACGATGCCGTTAACGCGATAGGTGAGAACCAGCTTTTTCTCGCTTTGCGGATAAAGAGCCAAATGGGTGATGAAAAGAAGATAAACCGGCAAGAGCAAAGAGATATAGACCGGGAACATTTTCACGGTATGGGAGAAGTCCTGAAAATCGGCGGAGAAAACGTTGATGAAGTAGAAGAAGCAAATGGCGGAATAGAAATAGAAGACGCTTTCGAAAGTCTTAAGGAAGCTGCGCTTGATCATCTTATTTGCCCTCCTTGGAGACGCTGATGGAGACGCTATGGACGTCTGCATAGTCGTCGGTGTTGACATAGAGATGCTCCAAATCGTAGGAACCGTCGTCATGCAGCGTCATGACGGCCCCACCTGTGATGTCGTATCCGGCATCGCTGACCCCATAGTAAAGTTCGCGTCCGCTCTTCACGCCATATCCGATGTAGGCCGTTCCGCCATCCTCGGTGTAGAGCTCACCCCAATCGTTGGAGTGGTCATGCCCGCAATAGAAGGCTTTGGCGTTCTTCTTGGTGGCCGTCGAGAACAGTTTCGATGACTGGCTTCCTGGCCAGAAAGGCATCGGGTCATCATCGTTGAGGCCTTCGACGACATAAGTGGCGTTTTCATGGATCTCGCCAAGACCTTTGGTTTCGGCGGTGGATTTATAAGCGTGATACCACTGCCAAAGCGGGATGTGAAAATAGAAGACGGAAGGCACGTAAGAGCCTTTTTCGTCTTTGGCTTTCTCGGCTTGAGCCGAATACCAGTCTACTTGGTCATCATGGATGTAGTCGTAGTGGTACTTGATTCCGCCGTCATAGGCATATGAATTGCTATCAAGGCTGTAGATCTGCCATTTCAATTCGTTGTTTTTGCGGAGGTTGATGACGTAATTGCTGCGTCCAGTCACTGAATCCTCAACTTCATCATATAAAGAGTAAGTTCCTTTTGAGGCTCTTTCGCTGATCCAAGTCGGATTCCAGGTGCCTTGACGGTCGTGGTTGCCCCAAGTGATGCCATAAGGGATTTTCCAGGAGTCGATGAGATCATAAAGCTTATCGGCGATTTCCTTGTTGGCATTGAGGGTGCTGTCGCCCGTTACCATGATGAGGTTTGGTTTCGCCAGTTTGACAATGGCAGTCAGATATTCGCTTTGCTTGGCGAAGTCTGTCGTGTAGTTCCAGTGGATGTCGGTCAACTGAAGGATTTTGAAACCATCCTGATAACTGTCGATGGTTTTGACGTAATCATCAGAGTCCATTCTTATGGCGTTGGAGCCGCATGAAGACAAGGACAAAAGAAGCAGGAGCCCCGTGACGACAAATGTTTTTTTGCTCATAACTTCGATTATTCTACGTCAAAAGCTTCGTGTAGTTCAAATATGATTGTTCTGGTTCGTCTCGTCGCTGAAGGAAGTTTCTAGCTGTGGGCCATATAAACCATAGATGACACTCATGAAAAGAATCTTGCGGGTAGACTTGGTGTCAGGCCAGTCTTTTCTTGAAAGATGTGCGGCAATCATTATGAATTGTTCCAAAAGATTGTCGGTCAGAATCTCGGCTTGTTCGTTGCTGGCCATCGGGTAATGGAGATGAAAACTCGCATCGAAGAAAGACAGCTCTTCCGAGCCGAGTTTCCTCACCAAAGCTGGGTTGTAATAGCAGGAATGGCGATACTCATTCATGAAAACCACTTCTTTCGGATGGCTCATCATCTCGTTTATGGAATTTTCCATCACGTTCCAGATTTTCTCGAATTCGACTTTTTCGACAGGAAGGCCTTTGCAGAAATGAACGTTTTCGGCGCACTTGGAATAGACGGCGTCGAAAAGGCCTTGCTTGGTTTTGAAATGCGAAAAGAGAACGGGTTCGGAAATACCAAGCTTGGCAGTCAGCTTTTTCGTGGAAAGATTGCTGATGCCGTTTTTGAACGTTTCCTTCAAAACTCCGTCAATTATTTTTTCATTGACGTTCTTTATTGTTCTTCTACCCATGATTTCGAACCTTTTCGGAAGGATTTTAGTCTTTTCAAACCAAAAAATAAAGCGATTTTATCTAACGAATAACATAAAGAGCATAAACACTGGTTTTTTAGACTGCAATCGCGCCAGGAATTTCCATTTCGGGATTTTTCGTATTGATGTGGTCATAGAAAAGTATGCCGTCCAAATGGTCGATTTCATGTTGCAAGACGACTGCGTCGTAACCCTGGGCCTTTATGACTACGTTGCTTCCGATCAAGGCGTTGTAGGCTTTGACGGTTATTTTGAAGTCCCGGTAAACCCTTCCTGGGTGGGGTTGGTCGACTGAAAGACAACCTTCTCCGCCTTCGAGATAGCATTTCTTGATGCTGTTGGAGACGATTTTTGGGTTGACTAACTGATATTCGGTCTTGGTCTTTTTTTCATCATAGTTCGGATAAGTGATGACGAGCATCCTTTTATTGACTCCCACCTGTGGGGCGGCGAGTCCGATCCCTTCACGAATTTTGGGGTTTTTCTCCCTGAAAGCGGGGTCTTGGCTGTCATAGAGATACTTAAGCATCTCATCAAGCAGGGACTTATCCTCCGCGCTTAGGGGCATTTCAACCTCTTTGGAAGGGGAATGGATTGATTTGGCGTTGTCTTTGACGATTCTTAACATAGCGAAAGTATTGTAGCACAGAAGCGAAAAAATTATTAAAATGAGCACTATGGAAAAAGAGCTGGTGTCATCTATTGAGGAATTGAGCCTCGCCATGAAGAACGACGTGAGGGTCCTTGAGCTGGAAAAAAGAGAAAAAGAAGCCCTCGATGATGAAGAAGTCATGGCCTTGGTTAAAAGAAAAGACGCCATGGAATCGAACTATTCGCTCATCTTGTCCTACAAGAAGGAAGACAGCGAAGAAGCCAAAAAAGCCCAAAAAGAACTTTATGAGGCTAAGCTAGCCCTCGATGAACACCCGCTCGTCAAGCGGTATAACGAAAGTTTTTCCCTTGTGAGGGACCTCTACATGAACATCGATGACATCATCTTTTCGCCATATCGCAGGAAATCTTTGTTTTAAAAGGAAACGCCAATGTTAAAAATCACGTCTGGAAAGTATCGTTCGCGCCTATTGGAAGTCCCGCCAAGCGTCACCGTCCCTAGCAAGTCAATCGTGAGAACCGCCCTCTCGAATGCCCTCATGGACAAGATGGAAGGCGCGGTGGTCCTTGACTTATTCGCCGGCAGTGGGGCCCTTGGCATCGAGGCCCTTTCTAGAGGAGCCGCCCATGCCGACTTTGTCGATCAGTCTTTCGAAGCCAGCCATGTGATCGGAAACAATCTCGATCGGCTCAAAGAGAACAACGGCCGCGTCTATTGTCTTGATTTCATGGAGGCCCTAAAAAGCCTGCATATGCAGAATAAACGTTACGACATCGTCTTTTTGGACCCGCCGTACGCGTTGAAAGAGAGCTACAAAGAGTCCATCGATTATCTTTTGGAGAACCAAATGCTCAATGATGGGGCTGCCATCGTCGCGGAGTATGAAGGCGAGATTGAAGTGCCCCTCTCGCAATTTGGGAGCTCTAGAACTTATAATTATGGCAAGAGCCACGTCCTTATCCTAAGGAGATAACATTATGCGCATCGCTGTATACCCAGGATCGTTCGACCCAATCACCAATGGTCATATCGACGTTTTGAAGAGATCGCTGAAGGTTTTTGATGAGGTGGTGCTTCTATTGGCGGTCAACCCCACCAAGAAAAGCGTTTTTTCCGTTGAGGAAAGGCTTTCGATGATGAAAGAGTCAACGAAAGGCCTCAAAGGTGTCAAAGTCGATTATTATCCAGGCCTCACCGTCGATTATTGCAAGAAAGTCGGAGCGTGCCATCTGATAAGGGGCCTTCGCGCCGTGACTGATTTTGAATACGAATTCCAACTCGCAGCCGCCAATGAATTCGCGGACCCCGATATCGACATGGTCTTCTTCATGTCAAGAAAAGAGGAGACTTTCATCTCCTCTAGCACTATCAATGAGTTGTGGGGCAATGGCGTCGATATCGCCCCATTGGTCCCTGAAGTCGTCCTTAAGTATTACAAAAACAGGAAATAAGCCTATTCAAGCTCGATGATGGTTGGATTCTTTTTGCCATCTCCTCTTAACGAGGAATAAAGAAGCTTGTCGCATTCATAGGTGTCATAGGAGTTGAGCGTGATGTTCTCAGAAGGGACCCCGAGCTTTCGAAGCATTAGGAAGTTCATGATGGGGATGTCGAAGAAATCGATTCCGGAGGTCCTTTTGGCGGCGGCCTCATATCCCATGTCCATCACTTTGAGCAAGGTCGATCTTTCGACGGAGACGTGCGAGAAGGTGAGCGATGGCCCAAAATAGACATATAAGTCATCAACCGTCAGATTGTATTGAACGATGATCTCATGGAGCTTTTTGAAAAGGAATTCTTTAAGGGTGTTCTCTTTGTCGAGTCTCAGACAGCCATAGATTTGCTTTTTCTTGGAATAGAAGAAAAGGGGCAATTCGTCATTGGTGAAAATGATGTGTGGCTCATGTTTCTTGGCGCCCACGAAAACATCTTTGATTTCCTCTCCGCTTGGAACGGATTTGCATTCTTTGGTGAATGTCTCGATCTTCAACTCGGGGAAACGCTCAAAAGTTATTTTTTCCATGCACTCAGTATAAAACCAAAATAGAAGATTATACAAAGT